>JALGUR010000065.1 GCA_029820565.1 Candidatus Zipacnadia bacterium | reverse complement strand
CCGGCTGCTGAAGTCCGGCGACGGCAGGCACCAGTTGCTACTTATGCACTGATGGCCGGAGTCCTGGTCGGCATTGTGTACCTGGCATCCATGTTCCCAATGGAAATGGTCTATAAGAAGGCCAAGGAGCATTTCGCAGAGGCGGAGGAGATCTCGTGGGGACCGGAGGCTCGGACCCACTACCAACAGTGCCTGGCGGCGGCGACCCACCATCCGGTCATATCATTGCTTTATCCAATCAAGCGCGCCCGGATGGGGGAGTGGGCCCGCCAGAGCAGGCTGAAGTTGGCCGTGAGTTTCTCCCAGGAGGGCTATGTATTGGCGGCAGCAGTGGCGGCTAATAGGTACTTGGCCCTTGGGTCCTCCGCAGAAGGGAAGAACCAAGCGCAAGCCATCCTTGACCAGGCGGCGGCAGCGGGCATTTCAGAGAACCTGATAGCGGCCGCTGAGAAGACACGTTGCCGGGCTGTTGAGGTCAACTGTACAATGACAGGGGCGGGCCGGCACACCCGGGACTGGCGCATCGACGCCACCTGCCAACTGCGCAATGGCAATTCGTTCGCGGTGGGGCCAGTTGTGTACGAGTGGGAGGTCGGCAAGCACCACAGGGGGGGCGATTGGGAGGTGGCTTCCCTGAGTCCTGGCGAAAGCACCTCTCTGGATTTCTCTTACTCCATGACCGTCCCTGCCAGCCTATACGTAAGTCGTTCCGACATCACTCTGTTCCCTGTCTTTGTTGCCGTACCACAGCAGTAGATGCCTCTGGGCAGGCGAATAGTCGGTCAGGGGCTTGCAGTCACCGTTGGCTGAAGCTGCACTTCTACATCAGCGATGCCCAGTTGTACAGCTTCCAACTGCGGCAGTAGGTCCGGTCTCCTGTTGCCTGTGGGTTGTTTGAGCAGGAGTGAACTGACATAATATGGTCTCAAGTTTATAGATACTGGCGACATTGTGCCGCCAGGTCCCGGGTGTAGTCAGCTATGCCCACAACGTCAGCACCTATATTAACAAACTGATAGCCCATATCTACGAGTTCGTCCAAGTTCTGCGGACCGCCGGTGGTGCCGGCAAACTTGCCGTGCTCCCGAGCCACTTGTGCAATTCGCTGGCGCGCCTCGGCAATCCGCGGATCGTCCCATTGGCCAGGAACTCCAATACCGTGGCTGAAGTCACCAGGCCCAAACAAGAGCACGTCAATGCCTTCCACACTGGCAATGGACTCCAATTCATCTAACGGCTCGGGGTCCTCGATTTGCACCACGACGAATCGTTGCTCATTGGCTTGCTGGAGGTACTCGCGGAAGTCAATCATACAGTAGGCCCCGTCGGCATTGCCGCCATCTACCGGGCGACGGCCGATGGGATGGAAGCGAGTCATTCGCGCCACATTTTGGGCATCGGCGGCACTCATAATATGGGGAACCATAATCCCCGCCGCATCTAATTCCAGGGGCCGGATATAGTCGCTGTATCCGCCGCGGCTGACGCGGACCATCACGTCAACATCATAGGCCTTGGCGGCCCAGATCTGCTGCTCTATGGCTGCCCAATCATTGGGCACGTGTTCCATACATGTCCAGATACAATCAAATCCGCACCGCGCCGCAATTTCGGTAGCTCGAGCATCAGCCAGGTTGGTTTTGAAAGATATTGCTACCCCGCCTTCCCGTAACTTGCGCAGCACCCTACTTGGTCGCATTTGCATTTGTTAATCACCTGTTTGTTATAATCAACTCTGTTTTTCGGGTCCTGGGTTGCCGGACAAACCGGATAAGAATTGAGTTAGACTTCTATATTCACCGCAAGCCGCTTCAGTTCCTTCTGTTGCCTAAGTGTGATAGGCCCGCACATAATACGAAAACCGCCCTTGTGCCTATTGGCGGGCGGCCTAAAACGCTGATGGCGGGGCTGACGGGACTTGAACCCGCGACCTCCGGCTTGACAGGCCGGCACTCTAAACCGACTGAGCTACAGCCCCGCATATGAAAGCATGCTCGCTTCCTCTCAGCAAGCCATTTGAGAATAGCACATCTGGGGTTCGTTGTCAATACCCGCCGGCTGGCAATCAAAATCGCGCCAGCCGCTTGACTCCGAAGAAGTGCTTGTTCTGTGCGTCGTAGGTGGGCAGTACGGGAGCGAGATCCTCGTCAGTTGGTGGCTGGTCCTGAGGATAAAGCCGGTAGCGCTGCCCCGCCGTAGTAGAGAATTCGAGTTCAGCACCATCAAGCATTGTTTCGGTTGCGTCTGCCAATGAGACGAGTATGACCTTCTGCTCAGGCCAGGGGCTAACCACTCGGCATGGACCACCACGCTCTGAGAAAACCTCGGCGAAGAGCACTTGCTCCTCACGCAGTCGGCTGGTCACCAGGAAAGCACCTTCGGCACGCAGGTCGGTGAAGTAGCCGTCGTGCCAGCGGTCGGGTACGGTGGGGAACAGGCGAATCTTACCCCCCCAACTTTGCAGCAGCATCTCCATGATCGCTGCTGCCGCGCAGAATCCGCCCTCTACGGTCATGGGTTCGTAGTCCGCATACGATACACCAAACCACCGGGGGTCGCCGTTGATGTGAAAGGTGTTGCACGTGATAAAAGCATTGGCATAAAGGTCCAGCATTTGCCAGGCCATATTCCCCAGACCACAGCGTGAGGCAATGAGCGATGCCCAGGGAAAAGACCAGCCCGTCCATTGCCCGGCCCCTTGCCCTCGCCAGTGGCCGATTGACCTGGTGATAAGATCACGGGCACCAGGTCCGTCATCTATGGTCAGTACGCCCAAAGGATGAATGGGCATTAGGTGAGAGTGATGCCGGTGCGAACGGCTCAGCGACGTATCTTCTTTGATTAGCAGTCCTCTCCTGTCATCCTGTAGATAGTCTACCAGCCGCTGCTGAACTTCGCGCCAGCGGGGAGCATCGGGGTCGTCAATATCCAGGCGCTCAATTGTCTCTATCAGTGCCTGAGTTAGCCATTTTATCAGGCCCAGGTCACAGGTTGTGTCAGCTCCCCAGGCTGCACGATTCGGCCCTTCCCACTCTGGTGAACTGCTAAGCGGCAGGTGCAGTTTGCCGTCAACGCCTTCCTCCAACAAGTTCAGATAGGTGAGCATAAAGGCCGACATCATCGGATAGGCTCGAGTGCGCAAGAATTCCTCATCCTGTGAATATAGCCAGTGCAGCCAGTACATATGGCATAGCCAGGCGCCATTGCCGGGCCAGAATTGAGGAGTAGCCCAACAAGGAACCAGTATACCATCATAAGCAATGGAACATCCTGACCAGGCACCTTCAAAATCGAAGAGCCGCTGGCATTGGTGCTTAAAGAGGGGCAAGTCATCATAAAATGTCTGATATAGGGAGTGCCCCAGTTCCAGGTGATTGGATGTATATACGGGCCAGTAAGCCTCCTGCACATTCATATCCAGGTGATAATCGCCGGACCAGGGGGGCATCTGACTATCAATGGTCCATAGGCCCTGAAGAGAGATAGGTAATCCCTCGGGCCGGGCACTGCTGCCTAATTTGTACATTTCGGCATAATAGAGCGCCTCCAACCGGGTATCAGGAATATGTAGCATAGATGCCTGCCAGAACTCCTGCCACCAGGCGCAATGTTCAGCATGCAATTCGTCGGGGTCTTCCGATATTGCCTCTTCCAGCAGGTTCGTAGCTGCCGGCAGCGGATTAGGGTCATCGTTGTGAGTGACGATAGTCAGCAAGACTCGGAGTGATGAACCGTGGCGCTGCTCCATCCAGGCCACTACATATTCACCGCCGGCAGGGAACCGCTGGCGTAGCCAATTTATGCCTTCGGCCACGCCGGTTTCGGCTGGCTCATAACCCCAGTTTTTCAGGGTCCCCTTGGCTTCGTCATTGAGATGGTCTAACCCGACCGCAACCGAAGGACTGAACTCATCGGGCAGATCGTTCAACTCAATGACTATTATCTTATAAGTGGCGTGAGCGTAAACACTCCAGGACACCGAGCCTGCTGGCAATGATATCTGACCGGAAGCAGTGGCACTATGAAGAGCAAGTCTAGCCGTAAACTCGGTGCAGTCAGAGCCAAAATCAATCGCCAGGCGGGGCATAGGCAGACGAGTGGGATAAGGTTGCGCGGGATCCTCAGGCTTGGGCCAAAATATCCGGTTAATGTCCTGATCCGCTTCTTGCTCCACCAACCACCGTAGGGTCTGGTAGTTATACTTTTCGGCGTCTGTCGGCACCTCGCGCAGTTCCCAGCAGTCGTATTTATCCAGAGAAACTTTGAGCGGATGGCCGTCTCCCCAGATTAGAGTGCCAATGTGCCCATTAGCCAGCGGTATAGCGTCCAGCCACCGCGAGGCCGGGCGCTCCCAAATCATATCGTGCTGGTTAATCAAACGCTGTCGGTCTTCTGAACATATACTCATCGACAAATTCCTCCTTCGTCTATTGTCGGGCTGCGGTAAATTCTCCGCGTGGAGAGGTCCAGCCTTCCCATACAGGTGCCTCAGTCAATGATGATGGACGAACTGGCTGTCGTCAAGTGCATTAGCGATAGCAGTGTGGTATAATGAAATCAGATGGATAAACACACCGGCTCGGGAGGCTACTATGACAAAGCATACTCTATCAGCATTAGTGGAGAATAAACCGGGAGTGCTGGCCCGCTGTGCGGGCTTATTTGCTCGCCGTGGATTTAATATTGACAGTTTGGCAGTCAGCACCACTGAAAACCCCGATGTTTCGCGTATGATTATTGCAGTTACTGGCGACGAACGGACTTTGGAGCAAATCCGCAAGCAACTGGAGAAATTAGTGGATGTCATTGCCGTAATAGATCACACTGGCCATGCTACAGTGGAGCGTGAGTTGTGCCTGTGCAAGGTGAAGGTGGACAAGGAAACCCGTTCGGAGGTTATTGAAATCTGCAATATCTTTCGCGGCGACATAGTAGATGTTGGCAATGGCACTCTCATTATTCAAGTCACTGGTGATGAAGAGAAAATTGACGCTCTTGTGCGCATAATGAGTGACTACGGCATTGAGGAACTGGTGCGCACGGGCAAGATTCTCCTGGTGCGGGGAATACAACCCACTTGATGCACGAGCTTATTGACCTGGCTAAATTTGACTTGGTAGTACGCATTGTCGGACTGGCGGGGCTACCGATGGGAGCGCTTGTGGGGGCTCTGGTGGGCCAACTGCGGGGCGAGATGCGCTGGCATGTGAGCCGCGGAGCAGCAATCGGCCTATTAGGCCCAATTGCCTATGGCTTATGGCGCTATTACCGCTGGACAGTGCGCCTGGAGCCGACCACCGGTTATGTTGGCCTCCACAAGTTCTCAACTCTACTGATGAATGTAGCCGTATTTGCCGTGGTGGGAATTATTCTGGGCTGGGTTTATGGAAGGATTCTGCACCGCCGTGACGAATCTGCGGATAAGTGTTGACTAACCTCAATTTGAGATCTGAAGGGAGCAGTTACAATGGCTGCTAAGATGTATTATGACGATGATGCAGACCTATCGTATCTGGAGGGCAAAAAGATTGGCATAATTGGCTATGGCATCCAGGGCGGCGCCCAGAGCCTATGTCTGCGCGACAGTGGCTGTGACGTCGTAGTGGCTGAATTGGAAGGTACGCCTAACTATCAGCGCGCCGTTGACGAGGGCTGGGATGTGCTAACGGCCGAGGAAGCCGCTTCCCGAGCCAATATAATCCAGATACTGACCCAGGACCACGTCCAGGCTATGGTCTACGAGACGACCATTAAACCCAACTTGGTCGCGGGCAATGCTCTGGTCTTCTCGCACGGGTTCAACATCCATTTCGGCCAGATTGTGCCGCCCGAAGATGTTGACGTGTTTATGATCGCCCCCAAGGGGCCGGGAGCCCTGGTGCGCGAGATGTATCTAAAAGATGTCGGCGTGCCCTCGCTGCTGGCCGTCTTCCAGGATGCCACCGGTAACGCCAAGCAGATCGGCCTCGCTTACGCCAAAGCCATCAAGGGGACTAAGGCGGGGGTAATTGAGACGACCTTCGCCGAGGAGACCGAGACTGACCTGTTCGGCGAGCAAGCGGTGCTCTGCGGCGGAGTCAGCGAACTCATCAAGGCTGGCTTTGATACTTTGGTGGAGGCCGGCTATCAGCCCGAGATTGCCTATTTTGAGTGCCTCCACGAACTCAAACTGATTATGGACCTCATCTACAAGGCGGGTATCGGCGGGATGCGCCGGGGCGTCTCGGACACGGCCACTTACGGAGACATCACTCGCGGGAAGCGCATCGTCACCGAGGAAACTCGCGAGGAAATGAGGTACATGCTGGAGGAGATCCAGGACGGCTCGTTCGCCAAGGAGTGGATACTGGAGAACCAGACGGGCCGGCCGGTTTACAATGCCCTGATGCGCCAGGAAAGCCAGCACCTCATTGAGCAGGTCGGCGAAAAACTCCGCGCTATGATGCCCTGGCTGGAGAGTTGAAAGAGCCTGGCGACTGTATTGGCCCTTGACCGCGACTTTGGGGTAGCCTACATAGTCGCGTCGCTGCGCGGTACTGCCATTAGCCATTATGACGAGGATTTCAGTGTATGCCACTATCCCTCAGTGTCCCTGACCCCTTGGTGAGTAAAGCCTTCAAGCGCGCGCTGCATCAGAACGTACTGGCTTGCCTGGGGCCGGAGGTATTTGACTGGTATTGGTATATCTGCGCCGACAAGCGCGGCTTTGGCGAGGGCTGCGTGTGGCCCGGGCTGGACGGCCACCAGATGGGTCATGCTCTGCTGTGGGCCGGCCACTTAGCCGAGAATTTTGGGTACTGGGAGTACGTGCGAGAGTGGCAACAGCCTGACGGGCGCGTCTTCAACGGGATTAACACAAAGGCCGGCACAGGCGCTCCTGCGTCCGGTGCCGTAGCGAAGCCGGCTTGGTGCCTGGGTAGCAGCACCTGGATCAAGCAGGGCTATGATCTATTTCGTTTCAGCCAGGACGAAGCCTGGCTCGAGGCTAACTTCCCCTCTATTGATGCCGCGGCCCGCTGGCTGCACGCGCAGACTGGGTCTAATGGTCTGATCGGCCGGAGCGCCTACTACTTTGACTGTCCCGCTCGTTACGAGTTTGATGGCATCACTCAGGGCTACGTCTACCGGAATTACCTTCAGGCTGCCGAGTTAGCCGAACACGCTGGCGCAACTGCGCGGGCGGAACAACTCCGTAGTAAGGCTAACGAGTTACGGGAAGCATTCAGCCGGCACTTCTGGCGGGGCGACCACTGTGCGGAGTATATCCACCCCCAGCGGGGCGCGATTGACTTGCATGGATTGACCGACGTGGACTGGATGGCGCAGGCGGCGGGGTTGCTTGACCAGAAGGCGGATGAGATTTTGTGGCAACGACTGGCCCGCTCTGAGGAACTGTACTACGGGATTATGCCCACAGGTACCTCGGCGTCACCGGAATTGCATAAGGACTGGGAGCGACCTGCGGGCCATCTGCATGACCGGCCGTTCACCGACTGCGCAGCGATGGGCCGCTGCTGGTACATTGAAGCAATGGCCCGTTATCGCCGTGGTGATGGCGAGGGGCTATTGGATACTATTCGGCGCGTGGCCACCGTGGGCCAACGGTCCGGATGGTTCTGGCGGGAGCGCTATTACCGTCTCAATATGCCCCCGGGGCCGGCCAGAGAAACAATATTGACCACGGTGCGCAGCGACAAATGGGGGTCGGCCGATGTTTTTGAAGACTTGGGCGTCGCCGGCGCTCGGACCCAGACGTATGCGGAGTACCCCGCTAACTTGGTACGCATCTGCTGTCAGTGGCTGGCCGGAGTTGACCTGGCCGTGGATGGGACATTGGTGCTGGCCCCCTGCGCCCCTGAAGAGTTTTTTGACAACAAATTCGGGCTGGAGGCCACGCTTCTGGAGCGACCGGTTAAGATATGTTACCATCGTGATGGTGTAACCGGAACGATAGGGCCAGGTCCCGCCTGGCGAGTTAACTTGCGTCCCGGCTGCTGGCCCCGATTAGCCGGCGTTGCCGCACGGGTCGAGGCGGAGGGCAAGCAGTTGCCCGTGAGCGAAGTGGGGGAGATGCTAACCTGGCAGATTCCTGCCGCTACCAAGCCCCAGACGTTCTCCTGCACAACGCAGACGGGTTAGCGGGTCAGTCACCAGTTGTGAGGACTTGCCCTGTGACCACACCCTCACTCTCGATATTCCCGGTCTTGACCACCCACCAGCGGTGGATTAGCTCAGCGTCGGAGCGCCCTGTCCCCCTGGAATTAAGTCGCCCAGGTTAATTATAAAGGCGGGGTCAAGCAGATTCATCTCCGCGACGTTTTGCGAGAGAATCTTTGCCGGTTTCGGTACGGTCGGGGGCCTGGTATCGCCCAGGACGCAGAAGGTGAAGCGGTCGCCGGTGAAGCCTTCGTGGTCGAGTTGAGCCAACGCTTCGTTGATGGCCTGCGCCTCAAGTGGCATCACAGCGGCCACCGTCAGAGCGCTGACGCCCACCACGATAAGCCAGTGGCTTGTCAGTCGTTGTATTATTAGTTTCTCTCCTTTTTACTGAGTTTAGGTAATCGCGTATACATAACTAATTACTTACTGGCGGTTATTCTGTACCCGCTTGGCTTTACCCTCGCTGGTGGCCAAGGAGTGAGGTTCAACCAATTTGACCTCAGGTCGGAAAAGCAGTTGTTGCTGGAGTTTGTTGCAAATCCGTTGCCGCAATCCTTCCAGTCGGCGCACATCGTCAGTGAAATACTCCTCACTGAGTTCGATACTGACGGTCATCTGGTCCATTTCGTCCACGGTCTCAATAGTGATGAGATAGTTAGAGCCAACTTCAGGCATAGCCATCAATATGCGCTCAACCTGCATTGGGTAGACATTAGTTCCTCGGATGATCAGCATATCGTCGGTCCGACCGAGGATAGGGGCGATGCGCCGGTGCTGGCTGCCACAAGGGCAGGGCCCGGGCAGGAGGCGGCTAATATCGCCAGTCCGATAGCGTAGCAAGGGATTAGCCTCCCGGGTAAGAGTAGTTAGAACCAGCTCGCCTTCTTCGCCGTCAGGCAGTGGTTGGAGAGTATCGGGGTCAATTATCTCGGCCAGATAGTGATCCTCGCGCAGGTGCAAGCCCTCCTGCGCAGTGCACTCCATGGCTACACCGGGGCCGCACATCTCGGAGAGGCCATAGCAATTATACGCCTTCACTCCGAGAGCCTGTTCCAATCGAGCCCGGGCCGGGCGGGAATAGGGCTCGGCCCCTACGAAAGCAATCCTCAGCGATAGGTCGCGGGCCGGGTCAATACCGTTCTTGGAGCAATAGTGAGCTACCCGCATGGCATAACTGGGTAGGATATGGATGACTGTCGCGCCGAAATTACGGATTATTTCGATCTGCCGAGTAGTATTCCCCGCGCCGGCTGGAATCGTCAAGCAGCCTATAAGTTCCGCGGGATAGTGCAGCCCCAGTCCGCCAGTAAACAGCCCGTAACCCATCATATTCTGGAATACGTCGTCACTGGTAACTCCTACCTGCAACATACCCCGAGCCACACACTCGCTCCATCGTCTAATATCTGCGGCAGTATGGTAGATCGCAGTGGCCAAGCCGGTAGTGCCTGACGAGTAGTGCATCCGCACCACCTCGGTCTTAGGCACCGCCAGGAACTCCCAGGGCATGCCGGCCCGCAAATCTTCCTTGGTTGTGAAGGGGATATCGCCGAGTGCTTCATACGAAGTCATAGTGTCAGGATCAATACCGGCGGCGTCCAGATGTTCAGCATACCATGGCGCGCGTAGCGCTTGGGCCACTGTCTTGGGCAAACGGTAGGCTTGTAGTGCTTCTATCTCGTCGCGAGTAAGTTCCTCAAATTGGTAAAACTCATATTGCTGTGAATTCCGTGACACAGTATCGTACCTCCGAAAGTTCCCGAGCAGGCAACTGCTGAATTACTGATAGTATTCTCGGAACTCCTCCATAGCGTCGGCCATGGCCTCGATATTCTCCAAGGGGATATCGGCGTTTACCTCGGCTCGCATCATCAGTCCACCGGCGGGTGAGCCCAGTTTCGTTACTGCCTCTTTGACATGCTCCCGGATCTCAGTCGGACTGCCTTTAGGAAAAACGTGCTGCCGATCCATGCCCAAATCCAGACACACTCGCCCTTTCATCGTTTCAGCGAGGCCGTCAATGGTATTGGTAGTGCTCATAGCGTTGATCATTGACAGCCCCGTATCTATCAGGTCGTCGGCTAATTCCAGTATATTGCCGTCACAATGAAAATGGACGTGAGCACCACCTCGCCGGCACGTCTGGAACATCTGAGTATAGGCTGGCTTGAGCCATTGGCGAAACGTACTCGGACTCATCATGGCGGCAGTTTGGGTGCCCAAGTCGTCGCCAAACAGCACTACATCGGCACCAATTTGCGTCCACTTGCGGGCTAAAGTTACATTGTAGTCTACCACCATATCAATAAGGCCACTCAGTTGCGGGGGCGCGGTGAGCAAGTCAATCATTAGGTTCTCAAACCCTCGCAGGTACTGGAGCCGCTCGAAAAGGCTGTCATCAGGATACGCTGGAGCGATGGCGACCTCGTGCAGTTGCTTAGCCTGTCGGATGACGGCGGCAGCCTCTTCCCAACAGTCGCGTTGGCCATATTGAGTCTGGGTGAGCGGGTCGGGGGGCTGGTAGTTATCCAGGGCTTGCCAGTCGGCCAGAGGATGAGTGATCACTTGTCCAAGGAGCCCACTACTAATATTGCGCCACACACAGCCCCAGTTGTCTGGATATTCGTCGCCCTCGCGATAACTACCGTAGACTTTCCGATACGCCGGCCCAGTATCATCATAATCAACGCTACCCGGCTGCACGCCGCCGGTGCGTGGTTTGAGCCCATCTCTTTGTTCTTTGGTTATGATCGTCGTAGGATGGCGCCGAGCGACGGCCATCAAGTCATCCCGATACTGCTGCCACGCGGCCGGTTGGGGATAGATAATGCCCGGTATCCATTCGGGTCTCCTAAACTCTACGGCTCGCAGATAGTTCTCTCGCTGTGTCATAAGTTAGATGGCTTTCTCAACTGGTGATTACCAGTAATACTCTCTGAACTCTTCCATGGCTTTCGCCATGGTCTCAATGTTTTCTAAGGGCGTGTCGGGGTAGACATCGGCCAGCAACATTAAACCGCCGGCGGGTGATCCTAACTTCACCACCGCTTCTTTAATATGGTCCCGGACCTCTGCCGGAGTGCCATAGGGCATAACTTGCTGGCGGTCCAAATCCAGGTTTACACAGATTCGGTCCTTGAAGACTGCAGCAATCCCATCAATGGTGTTTCCCCCGCTTTGTGGATTGATAATAGACACCCCGGCTTCAATTAGGTCATCGCCCAGGTTAAGGATATATCCGTCACTGTGCATGTGAACGTGGGAGCCGTGGCGTCGGCAGGTCTGGAACATCTTCGTATAGGCTGGCTTGAGCCACTTACGAAATGACTTCAGACTCATCAAACTCGAGTGCTGTCCACCTAAGTCATCGCCGGCCGACATTCTATCAAGCGGCTCCTCTATCGCCATCCATCGGTTGACGATTTTCATATTATGCTCAAGCACTATGCTAATCAGTTGCGGTAGTTGCGGCGGCTCTTGGATGAGGTCCATCATAAAGTTCTCGAATCCTCGCAAAAAGTGCAGGCGCTCGAAGAAATTGCCGATGCCGCCCCCCGTGATCTTGCCTGCGGCCCGCGCCTGATGAATATCTTCGCTCGTAACATTCCAGCCCGCGAGTGGATCAGGCGGCTGATAGTCATCCAGGGCTTGCCAATCTTCCAGGGGATGTCCCGCCACTGTCCCGGCCATGCCGGGGAATATATTGCGCCACACGCAGCCCCAGTCATCGGTCCACTCGCCTTTGGCGTACCGGCCTCCACCGTAGGCAGTGCCACTAAAATCGTCAAAATTTATGCTGCCTGGATTATGCTCGCCGAACACCAGCGGGTGGCGCATCACTACTGCTTCCAGGGCCTCGCGATGCCGCTTCCAGGTAGCGGGCTTTATCTTGATATGACCTTGTATCCAACGCGGCCCCCGAAACTCTACGGTGCGCAGAAAGTTCTCGCGTTCAGTCACAAACCATTCACCGCTCTAACTGGATTAGTCGCTTAGCACACCTGTCGCAGTTTGTGCCGCGTCCACTTAGTCAGTCCACGACACAGTCCACTGGCTCAAGACAGGCGTGCGTGAAGGATCCTGGGTGCTGAGACGCGCCCCCAGGCGAATCTGGGAGGCTCCGCTATCAGCCAGCGACTCGCCATTTGCCATGACCAACAGCAATGTGGTTAAGTAAGCAAACGAATTTATGATTAGTAGAGAACTGTCCGTTGCGCGAGTCATTGTGACTGCCGCACCTCCTGAACTTGATTATTTGACCATACACCGCAAAGTATTCCGCAGACCAGGACAAATTCCTTCCCGTGTCTGGCAACTCGGAGGTAGCCACGAAACCTTGCGTGCCGCACTGTTGCGTGGTATGATGATAGTTGCTCAGGCTTAGACTGCACGGACAATGCCGAACTCTTTATCATCTTGGGTGTCTACACATATAGTAGTAGTCAATGAAAGGAACAACAATGTTAGAGGAATTGAGACAGCAAGTTGAGCAGTTGACTGCCACTCTCCAAGAAGTGGGGGATCGTCTTTGACCTGACCACGCGCCGCGAAGAGATGGCCGAACTGCTCGCCCGCAGCGAGGAGACGGGCTTCTGGGATAACCCAGAAAGCGCCCAGCAGGTAATGCAAAGGCTCAGTGAAATCCGTCAATTTGTGGAACCCTGGGAGCAGTTATCTGAGAAAATAGACGACCTACAGGTTCTGACCGAACTGGGTTTGGAGGAAGATGACGAAAGTATCTCTGAGGAAATTGCCGAAGGTCTGGCTGCCGCCCGAGCGCAACTTCATAAGTTAGAATTGGCGGCTGTTCTGGCTGGTAAGTATGATAGCAGCAATGCCATAATCACCATCACGGCCGGAGCCGGGGGGACTGAGGCTTGCGACTGGGCCGAGATGCTGCTGAGAATGTATCACCTTTGGGCTAAAGACCATGGCTATGATTATGAGGTGGTCTCATTTGTGGAGGGTGATGCCGCCGGATTTCGTAATGTGACCGCACGAGTAGGAGGCCACCAGGCCTATGGCTATCTGAAGGCTGAACAGGGCGTCCACCGATTGGTGCGGCTCTCGCCGTTTGACAGTTCCAAGCGGCGCCACACCAGTTTTGCCTCGGTAGATATAATACCGGAGTTGGCTGATGACGATGAGATCCAGATAGAAGCCGAGGCCCTGAGAGTTGAGACATTCCGTTCCGGCGGCGCGGGCGGCCAGCATGTCAACAAAACCGATTCGGCGGTGCGCATCACTCATCTGCCCACTGGCATAACGGCTCAGTGCCAGAGTGACCGCTCCCAGCACGCCAATCGACGGGGAGCTATGCAGATTCTCCGGGCGCGCCTGGCCCAACTTCAGCGCCAGAGGCGCTCCGCAGAAATTGACCAACTGCGCGGTGAAAAGCAGGACATAGCCTTTGCCAGCCAGATAAGATCTTATGTAATGCAGCCATATACTATGGTTAAGGACCATCGCACAGGCGTAGAGAAGTCTCAGGTGCAAGCGGTACTGGACGGGGAACTGGATGAATTCATTCACACCTATCTGCAGACCATAGTCGGACAAGGTGGTGAAGAGTGATGAAGAAAGCGTTCAACATACTGCCCGTCTTAGCTCTGGCCGCGCTGATTTATGGCAGTGGCACTGACCCTGCGGAATTGTCCACGGTAAAAGCCAATCAGCAGGAGACTAACTTTGGGGACTTGACTGCTGACGCCTTATGCCATGCGGCCAAGGTGAAAATCGGTCTGGTGGCCGCGGTGTCCTTTAAGCCAGGAACAGTATCGGCTGACAACCTGACCTCCGAGCAAGTTGCCAGTCTGTTGCAAAAGCCTGAGGAGCACTGGGCGGTATCTAAACTAACGGGCGCTCAACTACGCGCCGCTGTTGAGCGTGGCCTTAGCCGCTTGCCCTTGCCCAGCACGGCCTTCCTCCAAGTCGCGGGGTTGAAAGTGCAATACAACCCAGGCGCGCCCCGTGGCAGCCGCATTACCGCGCTGACTACCACCAAAGGCACCAAGGCCCCGGTGGATGCCACCCAAGAATACCAAGTGGTGATGCCCCTCTCGCTGGCCAAAGGCGGGTCAGGCTACTTTCAGATTTTTGACCAGGACGACATCATCCGCCGCGGCTCAGACGGGATCAGCCAAGTCATTACCACTTATCTCAGCAGCGGCGCGAAGATAAAATATACTGGTAAGGACCGTATTGTGGCGGTCACGGCCCAGTAACGCATCAGGCCCACAAAGGAGTTTGTTCTTCGCGCGGCGAATTATACTCCACTATGCTCGCCACCCAATGCCGAACCACTGTCCGGGGCTTTACTCTGATTGAGTTGCTCGTGGTAATCGTCGTCATCGCCATACTGGTGGGAATCTTGTTCCCTGTTCTGGCGCGGGTGCGCCGGTATAGCCACAAGGCCGTGTGTATGTCTAATCTCAAGCAGATATACGCGGCCGCCAAGATGTACTGCGACGATAACGACCGCCGTCTGGTGCCGGCGAAGGTCTTTGACCCCGGCGGCCATACTTTACACGGCACTACCTGGTGCGTGCTGCTGCAGCCGTATATGAACAATACAGAGATTCTGACTTGTCCCCTGGACAGCGAGCCGCAAACAGCCCCCAATAGCAGCGACCTGCCCCACAGTTTTGGTATAAATTACGATTTAACTTATACCACCGGCCTGGCCCCTGATCACCTGGCCCGCTCAATGTCCAGCCTGAGCCGGGTCAGCGACCTGATACTGTTCTTTGATATGAAATCGGCGGCGCGAACGATGGGCTCTTCCTGGATAGCAAACCGGGTCAGCCGCATCGCCCCGCGCCATCAGGGTCAGGCCAACTTCGCCTTCTTAGACGGCCACGTCAAATCCTACCCGCCTACAAGCGTGGATAGTACGAGTATGTGGAACCCGTAGCATATCTAAATTGATTGGGCATGTAAGAACTGCACAGGAGGAATAATTATGAGAGCGTGGGTAAGAGTGGTCATTATGTCAATTTGTGTGACGGCTGGTTTGCTGGTGGCGTGTGGCTGGGCTGAGGAAGGTGAGCAGTTGGCGGCCACTCCCGAAGAAGTGGTCACAAAGTTCGGTGATACGTTGCCTATGGCGATGGTAGTTGGCCCGGAGCACTGGCAGGAGGTGAACCGGCTTCTCACTAAGCAGTCCCAACAGACACTGGGCGAGTTCGGCAAGGAGATACTGGATCGCTGGATGATGTGGATGGTTTTCCCGCAGTTGGTGCCGGGCGAGGTCTCCCAAGACGGGGATACCGCTACCGTCGTAGCGGTGCCCCAGCGCCGCCCCGTACATCTGAAACTGGTAAAGGAAGACGGGCAGTGGAAAATAGACTTACTGACCACTATGAATGCCCTGCCTGAGCCGTTTCGGCCAGTGCTTGAGCCGCAACCTGAGGCGGTTAGCGAGTCACCTGCGCCCCCTGCACCGCCAGAATCCCCTACGGTGATAGAGGTCACTGCGACTAATTTTCACCAGGAAGTGCTACAAGCCCCGCAGCCAGTGATTGTAGACTTCTGGGCCGAGTGGTGCGGCCCGTGTCAACCCCTCAAACCCATTTTGCACGAGTTGGCCGCCGAATACGCCAGCAAAATCAAGTTCTGCTCTCTGGATGTGGACAAAGCCCAACAGATCGCAGGTCAACATCAAATAAGGGCGATCCCCTGCCTGATTATGTTCAAGGAGGGCCAGGAAGTAGCTCGCCAGGTCGGCCTGGTGCCCAAAGCCACACTCAAATCCTGGATAGACCAGCACCTGCAACCCTAACAAAGTCCGGCGACGTCGTGTCATCATGGTAACAGGAAGGTTAGTTTTGCTGAATGCCGAACGCTGAATCCTGAATGCTGATTCTCAACAGGAGTGAACAGAATGCAACTTGATGAACGCCAGATAAAGGTATTGGAAATTGATGATGAGCAACTTCAGGCCGAACTGGACGAACACGGGGTAGTGCTGACGCCCTATGAGGTGCGGCGCATTGCGGAACTGCTCGGTCGGAACCCCACTGTTTGCGAATTGCACATCTTCAATTCGGAGTGGAGCGAGCACTGCTCCTACAAGTCCAGCAAATCCACCCTCCAGGAGTTCTTGGTCACCGACGCCCCCAATGTCATTCAAGGCCCGCAGGAGGATGC
>JALGUR010000118.1 GCA_029820565.1 Candidatus Zipacnadia bacterium | reverse complement strand
TTGTCATTTCCGCTTTGGTGATAGCCACAGAACAATAGCACCCACGGCCCAGCACAGGGGGATGAACACCAGTATAATGGCTACCACTAATATAACACCGACAACGAAGGGCAAAAGATAGATAATGGCGCTGATAATGGCTGCGCTGATCAGCAATAATAGCAGGATGACCAGAGCGCCAGTGAGAATACGTTTCATTGCGCTGCCTCCAACTGCGTAATTGTCGCACCTCGCCCGCCTGCGTGACGGTTAGCTCAGGGTCTGGCAAGTGCTACTCCTCGCCCGCCAAGGTCATCTTTTCGTCCCGCCAGGTACCACTGGTGCGCTAACTTTCGCTCTACGGGCCTCCTGTGCGTCACCAGAGCTCCAACATCTCGTCGCCCACAAGCGTCTCTCCGTGTTCCCGCTCGGCGACTAGCACGTCTTCCATGAAGAACTCTATGCCCAGGTCCTCGTCGGCGATCTCCGGGAAGTAGTCGCGCACAATGTCGGCAAGCTTCTCGGCTGCCTCAGTGTAGGTAGTCCTTAGCTCCTCGTCGGAGCAGGCGAAGTACCCGTCGCCCCGATACATATCCCAGTCGGGTTTGGTGCTCGTATCTACTTCCAGGTTTATACCCCAGTACTCAACGTAAAGTGCACAACTTGTCTGCACGAGCCGGTCGGTGAGATGCCGCTCGCCGTCCTCAAGGGCGTTGAACTGAACCTCCCGCCACTCCACCAGCGTCGGGGTGTAGGACTCGGAATAGTACGCCGGCAGAAAATCAAGATCCCATTCCTCTTCCTGCGCCACCACCATTCCGGCTACGAATCCTACGACCGCCACTGCGCCAATTGTCAGCCACAGCCAGTTCCTGGTCATTGTCTTTCCTCCCTGCCTGCTTGGTCAGCTCAAGGTCTGGCATCCGGCTCCTTCCCCTGGTCATAACTTCGCGTCTACGGGCTGCCTGGCACGTGTTTTAGTGCTTTTTACATAGGCACATTCAACAATAGAATTTTCTCACGCTCTCGTAGCTCGTTCTGTTAACTTCCTTCAGTTTCGTTAATAGTTCCTCTCTGGTAATGATTACGGTATCGTCCTTGAATTTAGCTTGGTGCTTTGTGATCCATTGCTCGATATACTTCTCCGCATCCTCGTCTAAGCTAGAAGATGTTACGAACAGTGGGACTTCCCTTCTATTCGGAGCGCGATATCTCAGTGCTCTAGCTGCAGGCCGGAACTTGTTGTCGAAAAACTCCACTAGCTCAGATTTCTGGACAAGCGTTGTCGCTCCATGGCCTCTACACTCAACTATTAGCAGTTTGGATTCAGTAGTACCAAAGATGTCTATCTCCATATCCCGCTCCACATCGTCCTTCTGCTTGTGTAGACTAACTTGCTGTTCGATGTTAAGGCCAGTCTTCCGCAGCCAATCTGCGACCAAATATTCAAACAGCAAACCTCGAAGATTACCCATCTCACCAAGTCTGTCCAGATCATGAAGGCCCTGCAGAACCTCGGAAATCTTAATTGGGTCAGGAGCTTCGCGATCCGTGAGAAGTTCTCGCAGTTTGCTGATTTCCTTTAATGCCCGTTCCCCGAAGAGTTGTTCCAAGGTGTAGATTAGATAGCCACGTCTCTTTAGCTCTTCGAAAATATCTCCTTGCAACCAATGCGCCAATACAATGGCCACCGGCTCTTCACTTTCGCTGGTCCGGTGATACACATGAGCGAGCCTACGCTCAAAGCCTTCTTGATCCGCTAAGGTAAATTTACGACCGTAAACCGCCTCAGCTAAGACTAAGCGCGGCGGGCGCCGGGTGCCTTTTCGACGTCTGATGCCTCGTGCATAGCTCACAGCCGTGGCATCCCAAAAGGTCCCGTTATCCTGAACTGCAAGTGCCGGAGAAGGGTCTGATCTCCATCTCTTCCAAGCGATAGCATTCACGCGTTGAAGCATGTCCATCAAATCTTTTAACAATATGCGTTGTAGTCTTAGCCGGTTCAGTGCTGGAAGTATTGTGGAAGCCTCCGGCCGGGTTTTTACTAGTGGTGGTTTGGCTAGAAGTAGGTGATGCTGTTGAACAAGTTGTGCCAGATCTAAGTCAAGCAAATACTTGATGTTCTCATGCTGGGAGGGATCAACTTCCGAAGGAGCACGAGCTGCTGATATTTTCAGTGCCTCGCCGACACTTATTGCCTGACACTCAACCAGTGTACTACATACCTGCTCTAACCCAGGGTGGGCCTCTCGGAGAGCCGCCAACACAGGCTTCACATCAGGTAGACTTGGAATGGGCTGCTGAGCTCGAGTATAAAGGCTGTCATTGCCCAAGTCATAGCGGTGAAGAATGCCTTTGACTCTGGCACGATAAATGATCTGCCGGGCATTATCCGCCTTAAGTGAATACTGACTTCTCAGATACTTGCGGAGGGCAGCCCCGGAGAGAACACCGCCATGTTCACGGACTATATCGCCTGCTGATGCTGCTCTGGAGCCCATGTGTCACCACCTGCTAGTTATAAGTTTAAGTCATGTGTCACTACGTGCTAATTATACGTACCCTTTTCTCTAGAGCTATCTCAACTTGCTTGGTCTGCGGGTCATAGTCTCTTCCTTTTTTTGTCACCCGCTCGTCAGTACATCGAAAATAGATGGCTCATCAGCCGGACGCCGGCAACTGCTTGAGCAATTCGCGGAGGGGGGGACGCAGGGCGGGGGCCAGGTAATCAAAGTTTACGCCCCGGTCCGTAATCTCCCCGAACTCCGGCTCGGTCACGCTCAGCAATTCCGAGTTATGCGCCGGGCTTGGATCGCTGTCGCATCTCATCCAGTCCGCGTTTCACAAGACCACGCATTAGCGTCTGGTAGCCAATACCCGCCCGCCCAGCAACCTCCTTCAACTGCGTTACCACGCTCGGTTCCAGCCTGAAAGTCACGGGCTGCTTTCGTTCCGGCTTTATCGCCAGTACAATGTCATCAGCAGGCTCCCAGTCGAATTCTTCGAGATCATGTTCATCCCAGAATTTGATCTCCTCTTCCTCAGACTCAAAGTGAGGGATCAGTTTCTCTGCGGTCTTCTCTTTTGGCATATTTCTTTTAACTCCTCCTGGGGGGACGCGCTGTGATTACCCGCGCGCGCCGTTCCTGTATGGCAAAGAATACGACAAGCTTGCGTCCAGTCTCGGTCCGACCTGCAACGGCGTAGCGCCTCTCTCCCCGTACTGTCCGGGCGCGGCGCGGCTGCAGCTTCTTCTGCAACATTACCTCGCGGACTTCATGCCACTCTACACCATGCTTGCGCAGCATGTGGTTTTTCGCTTTCCTGGTTGCGTATACCTGGTCAACGATCACTGTGTTAACTGCGCTACCTTAAAGAGAG
>JALGUR010000117.1 GCA_029820565.1 Candidatus Zipacnadia bacterium | reverse complement strand
TTATCGGTGCCTATCTGCAGGTAGCGAGACAGGCCCTGACTGTTCTTTAGTACGTTGAGCAGGCCTACCCACGGGCCGCGATTTACCAGGAAGTACATCATCTCCTTGGCCTGGCTTATCGGAATGGCAAAGCCTATACCCAGGCTGGTCCTGGTCGGGCTGAAAATGGCGAAGTTAATGCCGATAACGTTGCCGCCCATATCCACCAGAGGCCCGCCGCTGTTGCCCGTGTTGATGGCCGCGTCGGTCTGAATGACCTCGCGCCTCTTATCGCGTATCTCGCGGGGACCTTTGGCACTGACAATACCAGCAGTAACTGTGTTCTCGAAATCAAAGGGATTGCCCACGGCGATAACTTTCTGCCCGACCCGCACCTGGGCCGAATTGCCCAGCGGCAGGGCTACGAGCGCTCTGGGGGCATCAACCGGCTCGATTACTGCAATATCGTTGGCGGGATCGGCACCCAGCTTCTTGGCCTCGAACTGGTCGCCGTCCACGGTCTTCACGATCAGCCGGTCGGCCCCGCCGATGACATGAGTATTGGTCAGGATCAACTTCTTCCCGTTATACTCGAAGACGAAGCCCGAGCCGACACCTTTCTGTTCCTGGGGCGGCAGCCGGAAAAAGAAGCCAGAAGGCTCAACCACGCGCGTGGAGGTGATCTTGACGACACCACGGCTGACCTTGTGTGCTGCCTCAATCACAGCCTCGTCTTCGGAAATCACCTTGACAGGTTGTGGCTGAAGAGGTGGAGGCGGAGGGCCGGGTGGAGTGCCTGGTGGCATACTATTCATAACCACATACGCTCCGATGCCGCCACCGACCAGTCCAACGATCAGGGCCACTACAACCACAGATAGGACGCTCAGACCTCTACTGCGTGCCATCATAACACCTCCCTATTCGGGTATCGCCTTGAGCGCATTTACCTGCTCGATAGCGGTCAAGGCTGCCTCAAAGCCGCGGTTGGGCAGCTTAGTGCCGGCCCGCTCGATGGCCTGTTCGATGGTCTCAGCGGTCACCACGCCAAAGATGACCGGGACACCCGTCTGCAAGCCTGCTTGAGCGACGCCCTTGGCGCATTCACTGGCAACGAATTGAAAGTGTGAGGTCGCGCCGCGAATGACCGCTCCCACCGCAATGACCGCGTGGTAGCGGCCCGACCGAGCCAGCTTCAAACAGGCCAGTGGTATCTCGAATGAACCGGGCACATAGACCGTGGTAATGTCTTCGTCGGCTGCTCCATGGCGGCTCAGGCCGTCCATTACGCCCTCAACCAGCCGCTTGGTGATGAAGCTGTTGTAACGACTGACCACAATGCCAAACTTCAGACTGGTCGCATCCAGCTTGCCTTCAATTACCTGACCCATAATCTTCTCCTTTTGCAGCTCTACGATTCATCCTGCCCAACGGTACTAATCAGATGCCCCATCTTCTCTTTCTTAGTCTGGAGATATTTCTCATTATACTCAGTAGGACGAGACTCCAGCGGTACCCGTTCGACCACCCGCAGACCGTAGCCTTCCATTGCGGCGTATTTTTGTGGGTTGTTGGTCATCAGCCGCATCTCGGTGATGCCCAGATCAGCCAGCACCTGGGCGCCCAGCCCGTAGTTACGCATATCTGCCGGAAAACCCAGCGCCTGGTTGGCCTCTACCGTGTCGTAGCCTTCTTCCTGCAAGTGGTAGGCCTTAATCTTGTTAGCCAGGCCGATGCCCCGACCCTCCTGGCTGGCGATATAGACAACCACGCCGCAGCCTTCGGCTTCAATCATTTGCAGCGCCGCCGCAAGCTGCCTGCCACAGTCGCAACGCAGCGAGCCCAGCACATCACCGGTGACGCAGCCCGAGTGAACTCGCACCAGCGGCGGGCGTTCAAAACTGGCTGGGTCGCCCTTAATGACTGCCAGATAGTCGGTGCCGTCGAGTAGCGAGGTGTAGACCACCAGCCGGAAGTGACCATGTTTTGTGGGGAGGTCAGCCTCGGCCTGCTTTGCGATGAGCTTTTCGGTGCGGCGGCGATACTCGATCAACTGAACAATGGAGACGAGCTCGATGCCATAGGTCTGGCCGAACGCAACCAGCTCATCCATATCCGCGGCCTGGCCCTGCTCATCAAGAATCGTGCATATCACTCCCGCTGGATACAGTCCCGCCATAACAACCAGATCAACCGCTGCCTCGGTGTGGCCGGTACGCCGCAGCACTCCTCCGTCGGCGGCGCGAATGGGGAAGATATGACCAGGGCGGGCCAGATCCTCCGGTTTCGTTTCCGGGTCAGTTAGCGTACCGATGGTAGCGGCGCGATCAGCGGCAGAATCGCCGGTGGCAGCACCGGCCTTAGCATCAACCGAAACCGTGAAGGCGGCGCGCTGGTCATCACTCGGCTCGGCAACCATCAGGGGCAGATTGAGTTGCTCAAGACGTTCGCCGCTCATCGCCACGCCCATCAGCCCGCGGGCCTGCTGCATCATAAAGTTCAGCCGCTCGGCAGTGACGTGCTCCGCAGCCAGCACCAGGTCACCCGTGCTGGGCCCCTCAGGCTGGTCCACCACGATGAGGAATTGCCCCGCTTTGATCTGCTGGATTGCTTGTTCTATGCTAATCATGAGTGGACAGTCAGCAAAAACCGTGCTCGGCCAGGAACTCTTTCGTAATTGTGTTTTCGGGAGATTCATCGCTCCAGTTTAGCATATTGTAGACGTATTTGGCGAGGATATCAACCTCGAGATTGACCTGAGCGCCCGCGGAAAGCTGCGCCAGATTGGTATGCTCAATAGTATGGGGAATAATGGCTACTGAAAAATCTTCCTCAGTTATCTCAGTGACCGTCAGGCTTATTCCGTCAACGGCGATGCTGCCCTTCTCGGCCACAAATGGGCGCCACTGCGCCGGCAGCGAGAAGGTAAAATAGACAGTTTCGGCAGGGGGGTCGCGCTTTATTAGCTCGCTCGTGCAGTCCACATGCCCCTGCACGAAATGTCCGCCCATGCGTTGGCCGGTAGCGAGCGCGCGCTCCAGATTCACCGGTCTGCCCGTCTGCCAGCCGGCTACTGTACTGCGCTGAACGGTCTCAGCACCAACGTGGAACTCGAGCCGACTGCCGGTCGCCTGCTCGACTGTGAGACAGACGCCATTGACGGCCACGCTGTCGCCGACCGCACATTCCGCGCCAATGGCGGGTGCCTCAACGAGCAGACTCAGCCCGTCGCCTACCGGCGAGCGCGCCGCTACCTTACCGAGTCCGGTGAACATAGGTATGCAGTCACCAGGATGTCTGCGCCGATCTGCTCGACGCGGTGAACACGGACACTGCGAGCATCGCAGATGCTCTCTGCTTTCATTCCACTAATTGCACTGAGCGCCTGGTCGTCGCCCAAAATCTTAGGTGCGTAGAAGAAAAGCAACTTATCAACTAACCCCTCTTCCAACAGTCCTCCAACCAGCCGGGAGCCGCCCTCCACCAGTACCGACATAATGTCGCGGCTGCCCAGTTGGCACATTAGCTCACTCAGATCTACTCTGCCCTCTTTTTCCGGAACATAGATGATCTCCGCACCGGCCTGCTCTAACTTCGCTACCCGCTCCTGTGCTTCATCGCCGCCCACCTCCGGCTCGGCCACCGCGATAAGGCATGGCGCGTCACTTTCCACATGAATCACCTGAGCAGTTGGTGGCGTCTGGGCGTGGGTATCTACCACCACTCGCACCGCATCGCGGCTCTCAGGCCGATCGGTGCGCGTGGTCAGGGCCGGATCGTCGGCGGCCACCGTGCCCCGCCCGACCATAACTGCATCGCTGCGATCGCGCAGGATATGAACGAACTCCCGGGCTTCTTTACCGGTTATCCACCGGGCATCGCCGTCGCGGGTCGCGATTTTCCCATCCAGCGTGCCGGCCAGCTTGACCGTTACAAAAGGGTATCCTGTGTTTTTGTGTTTGCAGAAGGCTTCATTGAGCCGGCGGGCTTCCTGCTCAAGCACTCCGGTCACCGTTTCAATCCCCGCCGCCGATAGTATCTGCTCGGCACAACCGGCATTGGAAGGATCGCAGTCCTGGCATGTGTAGACCACACGGCTGATTTCGGCGGCAATTATGGCATCGGTGCACGGGGGAGTCCGCCCATAAGTAGAACAGGGCTCCAGTGTGACATACAGTTCAGCCCCTGCCGCCCGCTGGCCGGCCTCCCCGAGGGCTACGATCTCCGCGTGCGGCTCCCCTGCAGCCCGATGAAAACCCTCCGCTATCACCTCATCATTCACAACAACTAGCGCACCGACCGCGGGATTGGGAGATGTCCGGCCCAGACCGCGCTCAGCCAGTGCCAAAGCCCGCTTCATATATTTCAGATCGCGAGCAGCAGTAGTCACGACTCGATCTCGAGGTCCTGCTCGGTTTTATCCCGGTTCTGTTTGGCTTTGGTGAGCTTATCTATCTCCTGGCTCATATCCGCCAGGCGCTGATACAGCTCAGCCTGCACTCGGCGCTGAACAGCCCGCACTTGGCGCAAGTCCAGCAGCGCCAGGACTATTACCACAACAATCATCACTACAATCCCCAGGCCAACCACAAGAGTTACCACCGGATCCGGGCTTCCACTCAAGTAAATCTTCGCCCAGAAACCAAGCCCAATAATAGCCAAAAGCAGCCCGGCCATAATCAGGCGCAGTACAAGCTGACGGCCCGAAATTATCGTCTGACCCCGGAAGTACTTGCTCACCTCGACAAGCGCTGCGATGATTAAGCCAAGCGCGGCTATGGCCAGAAGAACACTAAGCGTGTAATTCATAGTGACCTCCATCTTTATACTACCACAACGCCACGCTATGAGCAAGCCTGATGTAGATGCATAGGAGTACATTGACTTCGTTTCTGAATTATGATATAATACCAAAAATTCAAAGCAACAGCTTGCGTAAGGGACCCAATCTGGGTTTGGTTAGCAGGAAGACGGTGAGAAGCCGTCGCTGCCCCGCAACTGTGAACGGGGACGAAATCCGCAAATAGCCACTGAGGGCCATCGGCCTTTGGGAAGGCGCGGAGAGTAGGACGATCCGTAAGTCAGGAGACTGCCACGCAAGCACCGCTCAGTTATATCTCCTCGCGGGTGGGAGGTGGCTGGTTTTAGTTGTCAAAACCACTGCATCCTCAGGGAGCGGTGGTTTTTTCGTTATCACTCTCCTGCTCAGAGGCATAGTCGTTCCAATCCATTCCGAGCAGGGAGGTCCTATTATGCTCAAAGCCACAGTCAGGAACGGTTTCACGCTCATTGAACTACTCGTGGTAATGGCCATCATTGCAATTCTGGCAGCGATGCTCTTCCCGGTCTTTGCCCAGGCTAGATCCAAAGCAATGCAGATCGATTGTCTGTCGAATGTTAGACAATTGACGCTAGCATTCATAATGTACGCCGATGATTATGATGGATTCCTGCCCCCGGCCTCCATAATGAATTCGGACTACTCATACGAGTGGGCATGGGATTTCAACTTCAGCAACTGGGTATATGACGGCCTGGGTTTCATTGGCAACTACACTACTACCGGCAAGGTCAACCATTGTCGGGTATTTGCAGCGCCCAGCTTCGGTCGTCCCTACACCGGCTATGCTTACAACGCTACCTATCTGGGTGGATGTTACAACCGAAACGTCAATACCGGACTGATTACGCCGGAGCCGGGTGGCCATATCACGAGCCCAGCGAATATTACCGCTGTCGGTAGTCCAGCCAACACGGTTCTGCTGACGTAGTCCAGCCAACACGGTTCTGCTGACTGACAGCGCACTCTGGAGTACATTTACCAACGAGGTTATCGCAAATAACTACCTCCGTGCCCCTGATAAAGACCCCAGTTCAGGACAGCGAATCGATCCAGTGTACGCCTGGATCGGCCCCAACGTGCATTTTCGCCACAATGGCACAGCAAATGTCGCCTATTGCGATGGGCATGCCAAAGCAGCGACGCAAAAGTTCAATGTCAGCTCCAATGACGACTCGCTGGCTGACCTGTCAGACGAGTCGGCTTCTGAGAGTATCTATGATCTAAAATAGGCTGGCCATAGGCTAACGGCGGGCAGGTGTACTGGTAATGAGAAGGGTAATTTGGACACAGCTAAAGCTAATAAGTGTAGCAACAGTAATATTGCT
>JALGUR010000064.1 GCA_029820565.1 Candidatus Zipacnadia bacterium | reverse complement strand
CGAGCAGGAAGAAGAGGCGGCGCGCGCGGCTGAGCCTGAAGAAGAGCCCGCGGAAGGCCCGGAGGAAGAAGGGGCCGACCCGGCGGCGGAAGAGGCTGCCGAGGGCGTGTCGCTGGCCGAGTTGAGTGTGTACGACACACTTCGGTTTGTCCTTAGTCTGTTGGTACAGCAGGCCTGGATTCATTTGGGGATCCAACTTGCTCCCGGCGCTGACGAACTGAAAGAAGACCTCCGGCAAGCACGCGTGGCTATTGACACGTTAGAGTTTATCGTCCAGAAACTGGAGCCTGAACTCAGTGACCCTGAGCGCTCTGAGTTGTCCTCGGCGGTGGCTAACTTGCAATTGAACTATGTGAACAAGGCGAAGTAGAGTTGCGGGCAGCATCTGGGAGATTACTGTACGCCTGTTAGGAGGAATAGTATGAGTCTACCGCAACAACTGAGGATAGGGCTGATTGGCGCTGGGGCTATTGCCGCGCCTCATCTGCACGCCTACATTGACAACCCCCACGTGGGTGATGTCTACATCGCCGATATTTCAGCAGAAGCCTGTCAGCGGCGTGTGGATGAGTTCGGGATTATCAAACGGAGTTTTACTGATTACCACGAACTTCTGGCTGACGAGTCGGTTGACATAGCGGATGTCTGCCTGCCCCACTATCTGCACTACGCGGCCACTATGGCTGCGCTGGCGGCGGGCAAACATGTGATCGTGGAGAAGCCGCCGGCCCTGAGCCTGGAAGAGTTCGATGAAATGATAGGGGCGTCTGAGGCAGCCGGACGGAAGTTGTTCGTAGCATTGTGCCAACGAATGTTTCCCGCCCACCGCAAGGCCAAGGAGTTGCTGGAGGCGGGCGAGATTGGCACTCCCTTCCTGGCTACCATTACTGTGATGGGCGACGAAATGGCGCGGCTGGACGACCCAGATAGCTGGAAGGGCGATTGGCAGAAGGCCGGCGGTGGGGCAATGTTTGATACTGGCTTTCATGCTGTCTATATGCTCCAGCATTTCTTTGGCCCGGCCACCGCGGCAACTGCGGTGACCAAGCGGTTGGTGGCCACCGCGCAGAACAAAGGGGATGACACTACCGTAGCCATTCTGGAATTGCCTGACAATGTGCTGGGGGCCATCACGGTAACCTATGCCGCCACTGGCAACCGCTGGCAGGAGGAGCGCCGTATTGTAGGCACGGAGGGGAGTATACTTATTCGCGACGACCCGGAAGATGAGATGCCTCTAATAGTAATGAGGGACGGTGATTTCTTCCCGGTGAAGGTCCACGGGCCCATGCAGGTGAACTGGTGGGGCATTGCCCGCACCCTGGATCACTTGATAGATTGCATTGTCAATGATATTGTGCCGGAGATTACGCTTCAGGAGGCCCGGAGCGCCTTGGCTACGATGCTGGCTATATACCAGTCGGGCCGAGACGAAGAAAGAATACGAATAATGATCTAAAGACCATTGTCAGGCAGGAGTTGTGGTGGCGGTTGGGAATTGTAGGGCTTGGCTTAATACTCGCTACTGATACTACTTTGCAAGGAGGTTCTCTAATGGCAGTACGACTTGGTTTTATTGGCACCGGCGGTGTGGCTCAGGGACACTTACAGCGCCTAAATGAGAATGATGACGCTGAACTGGTGGCTTACTGCGATGTGGAATTGGAGCGTGCCCAGAAGGCGGCTGATGTGTATGGTGGGCATGCCTATGATAGTTTTCGCCAGATGTTGGACGCCGAAAGGTTAGACGGCCTGGTAATCTGTGTGCCGCCGTTCGCACACGGAGACATAGAGCAGGAAGCCTGCCAGCGTGGGCTACCGATGCTTATCGAGAAGCCGGTGGCTGTTGACATGGAGATGGCATTGCCTATATTGGAGGCGGTTGAAGACTCTGGAGTGATTACCGTGGTCGCCTACAAGTACCGCTGGGATGACCACGTCATCAAGGCTAAGCACATGCTGGCAGACCAGACGATTGGCCTGGTTTTCGGCAACTTCTGGGATGGTACGCCGGGGGTATCGTGGTGGCGAGTTATGGACCAGTCCGGCGGACAGATGGTCGAGCAAACCACTCATATTGTGGATATGGCCCGTTATCTATGTGGCGAAATTACCGAGGTGCAAGCCTTTGGTACTCAGCAGGTGATGGACGAGGTGTATCCCGATTTTGATATCTGGGATGCCGCCACTGCCAACCTGCAATTTGCCAATGGAGCGGTGGGCACTATATCCAATACCTGTATGGTGCACACTTGGGGCGAAAGTAGCCTGCGGGTGATGGCCCATGATTTCACTGTGCGCATACTGGGCAATAGTCTCACGTGGACTGACAAGGAGGGCGAAGGCGAATACCTGAAAGAAGTTGACGGTTACCAGGGGGAAGATGACGCCTTTGTCGCCGCCGTAAAGACCGGTGACCGCAGCCTAATACACTCCGACTATGCCGACGCCGTGCGCACGCTGGCCGTCACGGTAGCGACTAACGAGTCAGTCCAAACCGGGGGCCAGGTAATATCAGTAGACTCGCTGCTGGAATAGGACAGTTAGAGCGCCGACCACTTGTGGTCAGAAGGACACACCAGTGATTGTGGTGTGTCCCATCAATTGGCTGTTTTTGCTAACTGAATGTCATTTCGCGCGGGGGTTGACAGCGCTGAGAAAATAGTGTATAGTAAACACCTGTTGACAACAGGCTCTACAGATTGCTCCTGACGCCGCGTAACTGAGGAAGCGGCAATGGTTAGGTCCCTAAACGCTGCGGGGCACGGCGGCTCACCTAACAAAACGAATGGCTTGCGCAACTGTGTACGGGCAGCCTGGCAATAGATAACTCTCACCGCTGCAACACTACTCGCGATAATTGTCCTAACAGCCAGCGCTCCGTATATCGCAAGGGCTGCTCCCCAATACTGCACCAAAGTCGGCAGCACCAGGTCAATACAGATAAATGAGAATCACTGGTGTCTACTGGCTAACTTAGATAGTCTCGTGGCCTGCCCAAAAGTGATATTGCTTGAGCAAGGAGGTGAATAGCGAATCAACCTATCGCGGTAACCTAACATCAACTATCTGACGACCCTACCAAGGTAGATGAGGATACGGAGGAAGACCAGGAATAGGGGAGAGATAGACACTTAGGGTAGACAATTATGTCGGCATAACCAAATTCTGCATCAGCTCGAGGTGAAATATGGTTAGCTCAGCCGAGTTCTGCCGGGAGAATTCGGTATCTGCCGAAACTCTCTCATATGAAGGAGTCTCTGATGAAGAACTGGTGAGGCGGACGCAACAACAAGGAGATATGCAAGCCTGCGAGTATGTGTTGCGTAAGTACCGTAATTTGGTGCGGGCAAAAATAAAGTCGTATTTCCTGGTGGGGGCCGAACGTGATGACTTGATACAAATTGGCATGATTGGCCTGTGGGAGGCCATAACTGACTACAAGGCTAATCGCCACACATCCTTTGGTTGTTTCGCTAAAGTCTGCATTCAACGTCAAATAATTTCGGCCATCAAGACCGCGACCCGGCAGAAGCAAATTCCACTGAACTCCTCCATATCCCTGGAAGCCCCTCCCTCGGGCGATGAGGAGAACCGTAACCTTCTGGAGATGCTGACGTCCCGCACCGAGACTGAGCCGGAACGAGTCATTCTCGGAGTAGAAGGGGAGCGAATCGTGCAACGGTCTCTCCGAGAGGAACTGTCAGCCTTTGAGTGGGAAGTACTCACTGAGTACCGGACTGGTAAATCGTACAAAGAGATGGCCCACGACCTTAACTGCAAGGTTAAGTCCATTGATAACGCCCTCTCCCGCATCCGTCGGAAACTACCAGGGGTAACCCCCTCGCTCATAGAAAGTGGAGTTGTGCCGGGCGGTTTTAATTGTTGAAATAACTGACGTCAGCCAAAGTGATGATTATGGACCTTTGGACGGGCTCTAAGGGCCCGTTTTGTACTAACTTGAGACAGTTGCAAAATCAGCAGGAGGGGTATTCCTGCCCCGGCCTATGTTTGTTTCTATCCGGGCAAAGTTGGCCGATTCATTCCCATAAGTACCCCTCAGTTGCCATGCGCAACAATCTTACCAAGTATACGACTCTATAATTGGACTCAGAGATCATCTATGGCGACAGAAAGTTCCCAGGCTCAACAACCCCACACTGACTTAAGTCGAGACCTGAGTCTGTTTGACATAACTATGGTCGGTGTGGCCGGCATGATTGGCGCCGGCATTTTCGTCTTGACCGGTCACGCCGCCGGGGTGGCCGGGCCGGCCTTGATATTGGCTTTTGCCCTTAATGGCATTGTGACCGTCTTTACGGGTATGGTTTATGCCGAACTGGGCTCAGCCATCCCCGAGGCCGGAGGTGGCTATCTGTGGGTTAAAGAAGGGCTGCCGGGGAGCAACGCCTTCCTGGCCGGCTGGATGAGCTGGTTCGCCCATGCGGTGGCTGGTAGCCTTTATGCGCTGGGTTTTGGTGCCTATTTAGAGTTGTTTCTTCAGCAGTTTGGTATATCAGTGTTCGGGCTCCACGGTAATGTTTTGCACAAGGTGCTGGCGACGCTCATCATTATTACCTTTGTGTACATAAACTACCGCGGGGCCACCGAAATGGGCAAGATGGGCAATATTGTCACGATGGCCAAGCTCCTGGTCATTGGCTTGTTTGTGGCCTGCGGTCTCGCGGTGATTTTTAAGAATCCGGACTTCTTAGCCAAGTTTTCTCCCCCTTCGTTTGACCCCGGTATCCGGCCGGGATTCGCCCCCTACGGCATCTCAGGCATTATTATGGCGATGGGGCTGACTTTCATCGCTTTTGAGGGCTACGAGATCATTGTCCAGGCGGGCGAAGAGGTCAAGAATCCCCGGCGCAATATTCCCAAAGCAGTATTCCTGGCGCTGGCCATTGTGGTGCCGTTATATATGTTGGTAGCCTTTGTATCAGTAGGGGCAGTGACTCTACCTCCCGACAGTACCCAGCCCACTACCTGGCAATGGTTGGCTGAGCAGAAGGAAGTTGGGTTAGGGCAAGCGGCAGGCAACTTTATGCCATTCGGGGCGATCATAATGTCCCTGGGTGGGTTGCTTTCTACTATGAGTGCCTTGAATGCTACTACCTACTCCTCCACTCGTGTCTCCTTTGCTATGGGCCGCGATCACAATTTGCCCGATATGTTTGGGCTGGTGCATCCCCGAACCAGAATACCTCACATCGCCTTGTTGCTCAGTGGGCTGCTAATGATTGTTATGGCCGTAGGAGCACCGATAAAACATGTAGCTTCCGCGACCGACATTATGTTCCTGTTGCTTTTCCTCCAGGTGAATGTAGCGGTCATCACTATCCGCAAGAGGTACGGTGACAAACTATCCTATGGCTATTTGACCCCATTTTTCCCCTATGTACCTATCCTCGGCATTATTACTAAGTTTTTCATCGCCGTCTTTATGTTTAATTACTCGCCCTTAGCCTGGTATGTGGCCATCGGTTGGATTGGCGCCGGGGTCCTCATTTATCGGCTATATGGGGCCAAGCGCCAACGCGAGAAAGAAATCACGCCGGTGGTCATTGAAGAGCGGGCCCGGATTGACCGGGAACGATTCTCGGTGTTAGTGGCCGTGGGTCATCCCCAACGCTCAGGGAATCTTCTGACGGTCGCGGGCAGTATCCTCCAGGTGGAGCCCGGCGATTTGATGCTGCTGCACGTCATCACCGTTCCCGACCAGTTGCCGGTCAGTGTGGGGCGCGATTTTGTGGATGAAGTACGTCCTACCATTGACCAGGCCGCCCGGCAGGCCGAAGGGATGGGCATGTCCCCAACTTGCCTGGTGCGTGTCGGGCACCGGCCCGCCGATGCCATTATTGACACCGTGGAGGAGACGCAGGCCAATTTCGTGGTCCTGGGGTGGCAAGGACGCGTCAGTGATCCGCAGACCCTAATCGGCACCAATATTGACCGGATTGTCAAAGAGGCCCACGCGAATGTGGTGGTAGTACGCGGCGATGTGACGCTGCCGGCCGGCCGCATCCTGGTACCCGTCCAGCACCCGGCCCATGGTCATCTGGTCAGCCAATTTGCCACACCATTGCTGGGGCCTGAAGAGGGGTACATTGAGATGCTACACGTGGTAGACCCGCAACTGTCTCCCCACGAGCGGGCCCAGCGTGCAGCTACCTTGCGAGATGCCCTACGCAGGCTGCATGATGAGGAGGAGATGGCGGCCAACGAGAGGCCCCAGCGACGTGTCCGTATCCGCATCGCTGCCGGGGACGTGGTGGAGGAAGTTGTGCGCCGCTCTGAAGACTTTGACCTGGTAATCCTTGGTGCCTCGCGGGAAAGTTGGATCCGCCGAACTCTGTGGGGCAACAAGACCCAGCGTATTGCCGCCCGAATACAGTGCCCCCTGATGTTGGTGAACCTGCGGGCCGGCCGGCTGAAATTCGGAGTATCAAAGTTCTTCCAGTTCTTCTGGGATATCCATGAGGGTGTTGAAGAATAGTTCCAGCGCCGGGAGGGAGTCTTAATGTCAATCAAAGATCTTAAGGAAATGGGCATTCTGCTGCCTGAGGAAAAGTGGGGCCAGTTTGACTTGCACACCAGCGTCAATAAGCCACAGTTAGTGGGCGCTGGAATCCTCGCTCTGATTGGGTCCGTGTTGGGCTATGCAGGAAATGGCGGCACGTTTACGTGGATAGGCGTGATGCTTTTTTTCGTGTCCCTCGGGTGGTTTACTGTGATATCAGTGAAGGCGATTAACAAACAGAACGAGGAGATAGAGGATTTTCTTCGCGGCAAATAAGTGGAGCGGCTGGCTGACCCCGGTCGTAGGGACGCAGATATGACATTCCAGCAACTGATAGCAGCTTTGGACGACTACTGGGCTGCCCAGGGCTGCCACAAAAGTTATCCGTACGAAATTGAGATGGGCGCGGGGACGATGTCTCCGGATACTTTCCTGCGCTCGCTGGGGCCCGAACCGTGGCGAGTGGCCTATGTGCAGCCCTCGCGGCGGCCTACTGACGGCCGCTATGGGGAAAATCCATACCGCCTCCAGCGCTATTTTCAGTATCAGGTGCTGATCAAGCCATCCCCGGACGACATTCAGGATATGTATCTGGGCAGTCTGGTAGCCCTCGGTATTGATCTGAGTGACCACGATATTCGCTTTGTGGAAGACGACTGGGAGGCCCCCACCCTCGGGGCAGCCGGGGTGGGCTGGGAGGTATGGCTGGACGGAATGGAGATAACCCAGTTTACTTATTTTCAGCAGGTTGGGGGAATCCAGTGCAATCCGGTATCGATAGAACTGACCTACGGCCCGGAGCGCCTGGCTATGTACTTGCAAGGGGTAGATGATTACCGCCAATTGCAGTGGTCGCAAGAAATTAGTTACGGCGAATTGCGCTACCAGGAAGAAGAACAGTTCTCACAGTACAATTTTGACACCGCTGATGTGCAGATGTTACGGCGACTCTTTGAAATGTGCGAGCAGGAAGCGCTTGCTACTATCCAAGCCGACCTACCTTTGCCTGCCTATGACTATGTGCTGAAATGCTCTCACACCTTCAATCTTCTGGATTCTCGGGGCGCTGTTAGTGTTACTGAGCGTCACGGGACAATCCTGCGCATCCGTAATCTGGCTCGGCAGGTAGCTGAGTTGTATCTGGCGCAGCGGGAAGCGTTAGGTTTTCCCCTGCTACAAGCGTAGCCGAGGGCCTCAGCAGATATAACCGCGTAGCGCAGGTTCTTAACCTGCGTATGCTAAGAGCGGGGTTAGAGAACCCCGCCTACGCGATGAGTGAAGAACACTGCTATGAGTGTTGATTTGCTTTATGAAATAGGCGTTGAAGAAATACCGGCCAATGCGGTCCTGCCGGCATTAGCGCAGCTCGAAAGCAGGCTCGGCGATGGGCTGACGGAACTGGGCCTGGCTGCAAGCAGTATTACTATGTATGGTACGCCGCGGCGCTTGGCTGTGATTGCCAAGGGCATCCCCGAGCGTCAACCTGACGCTGTTGAGCAGTATAAGGGCCCGCCAGCCCAACAAGCCTTTGATGAACAGGGCAATCCGACCAAAGCCGCCCGGGGATTCGCCCGCTCCCGCAATGTGGATGTGGCTGACCTGGAAACTCGTGCTACCGACAAGGGTCGGTTTGTCTTTGTGCAGGTTAGGCGGCCTGGCCAGCCAGCCACCGAGGTCCTTCCGGCACTCCTGCGCCAACTAACCCTGGCGCTCAGTTTTCCCAAGACGATGCGGTGGGGCGACGGGGATATTGAATTCGCTCGGCCGATACGATGGTTAGTGGCCCTGCTTGGTGACCAGGTGCTCGACCTGGAAATCGCCGGCGTCCGGGCTGGTCGCACCAGCCGTGGGCACCGGGTAATGGGGGAGAGATTCATAGAGATTCGTAATCCTTCTGAGTATCAGCAGCGCCTGGCCGAGACCGGTGTTATCGTAGATCACCGTCAACGCCAGGATATGATACTCCAGCAGGCCAGCGAACTTGCCTCCCAGGCCGGCGGCCGACTGCGGCCTGATTTCGACCTTCTCACTGAATTGAACTTTCTGGTGGAATGTCCGACTTGTATCCGAGGCGGCTTTGACCCCAGATACCTGGAATTGCCTGCGGAGGTGGTGGTGACCGTACTTGAGGGCCACCAGAAGGCATTCCCAGTGGAAAACGATGCTGGCGAATTGCTGCCTGCTTTTGTGGCCGTCACTAATGCCTCGCCTGAGGCGGCAGATACAGTGGGGGAAGGCTGGGAACGGGTAATAGCGCCGCGACTGGCCGATGCCGAATTCTACTATCACCACGACACCCGCCGGCCTCTGGGTTCCCGCCTGGAGTCGTTGAAGCGCGTTACCTTCCTGACTGGCCTGGGTAACTTGCACCAAAAAGCCCAGCGGTTAGAAAAACTCGTGGCTTGGCTCCACACGCAGCTTTTTGGCGAAGATGAAGTCCTACACGCCACTCTTTGCCGGGCGGCCCAACTGTGCAAGTGCGACCTGGTTACGATGATGGTCGGCGACTTGAAATTAGCCGAATTGCAGGGGGTCATCGGGGGGCACTATGCGCGGACATCCGGAGAGCCGGAACTGGTAGCAGCAGCGATTGCCGAGCATTATCGGCCTCGGGGGCCTGAGGATTCCATACCAATCTCGCCCGCTGGCCGACTGCTGAGTATTGCCGATAAAACTGACGACCTGGTTGCCTGTTTTCGTCTGGGCTTGATACCCAGCAGCTCTGCGGACCCTCACGGCCTCCGCCGCCAGGCGAGTGGTATCGTAGAGATTATTATGCGCGCAGGCTATTCCTTTAGCCTGATGGCGCTGATTGAGTACGCCCTCCAAATTCTACCCACCTTGCCACCGGACCAGGAAACTGTGAGTATTGAAGAGGTCGGCGCCGAACTGAAGCATTTCTTCACTGGGCGGATTCAGAGCGCCTGGGAACAACGTGGCATTGACTATGACATTGCTCGGGCAGTGATGGGAGTGCCTTGGGACGATGTTACTGATGCCACACGGCGGGCCACGGTCCTGGCCGATATGAGGCGGGACGATCCCGAAGCATTCACCGAGTTGGTGACTGCCGGCGAACGACCAGCCCGAATTACCCGCCCCGAGGTAATCCCCCCGTCAATTACAGTTGACTCCTCTTTGTTTGAGCACCCCATGGAGACTACTCTCCTACAAGAATTGAAGGCCGCCAAGGAACGGGTTCAGGAAGCCTCCAGTGGCCCCGAGGCCGACTACGCTGCTGTTGCAGCAAGCCTGCGCGGGTTGCTCCCCCATATCCATCAGTACTTCGTAGACGTGATGGTAATGGTTGAAGATGAGCGGCTACGGCTTAACCGCTTGGCCCTGCTGGCCCAGATTGATGAACTCTTCTGCACAATAGCGGACTTTCTGGAAATCGTCCAACCGGGCTCTTAAGACCTCCAGTATAGCCGCTTGTTGCCCATATTAGGCGTAGCCGCAGTTATTAGTGGGTATAATTATCATAGAGGACAGTGTGGTTGGTACCGTTGTGCCGGGCTACGAGCGGGGTGGTGAAGTTGAGTTGTAGCCGAATACAGGGGCGTACGGAAAGTCGGTGACGCATATAATGCGCTGGATATTGAGGTTAGGAGCGATAGCAATCCTCGGCGCTGTGGGTGGCTCAGTGGGGGAATCTTATGCGGGTGAGATGGGGATGAAACTGGGGATTATGGCGGGAGTGGTGTTTGGAGCACTCGTAGTCGCAGCGGTGAGTATTAAGCCCTTGTAACTACAGACCTTTCTGGGCCAACAACCTCTCGGCCAATATCACGGCGGCGTAGTCGTCCACCGGACGAGGCGGAAGCCGCAGGCTCAGCGGAATTAAGCGCTGTAGCCCTCGGAGCGGATGATCAGTCCAGTAGCGACGGCGGGCCATTAGCGAGGTCATATCCTCGGAAATTCGGCACAATGCAAGGTCAGGACATGCCTCGGTTAGTATCTCCTCTACCTGTCTGGCTCCAGTACGGTCGCCGATGCCCAAATGCGTGATTTCAAACCCCTCCCGCAATCTGACTACATTCTCAGCTAACTCGCCCACTGGTACAACCGCTTGGTACAGCACCTTGCGATCGGCCGCCAGTACGGCCAGCCCACATTTGTCAACTCCTGGATCAATGGCTAGAACCGTGGGCCTCGGAACTTTGTGACTCAGAAGGTCCACCCACTTTCAAAGTAACACGGAAGGGCTGGAGTCCCGCGCTATAGACATCCTCATCAGCCACGGCGCGCACTACTCTGGATTCCTCAGCCTGCTGAAGGGCGTCCAGAGCGGCCAATAGTTGCTCAGCCGGCACCTCACCATATTGACCGGTTCGTAGAACCGCCAGCGCGCCTTGCTGCTGGGCAATTCGTCTTATTTGGCCTAACATCAGCCATAACTGGCGGAAAACGTTGTCACGAGGTGCCCGGCCGTCAATTTGGACCGTTACTATAGTTTCGCCTTTCACAAAAATCCGCCGATTAGGTGTTGTTAACAGTCCGACCCACACCGGGGCAGGTTGAGCCTCGAAAGCCCGGCGCAAGGCTATGACCCGGACAATGAAACTGTCTTCTTCACTGCGGCCAATCAGGCCGGCGACTCCCTTCACAATATCCTGCTCATTGATTGTGTCAGGGGTTTCTCCCGGAGGTAGGGGCTCACGCAGTTCCACTGCGCGACCCGTTGGCCCCAGCGGCATTCCTTGGGCATGGACCTCCTTGGAAGCCAGCACTATTATCTCTTTCAATGAACTCTCTATCTGGTGATGAGTTTGATGAGTCTCTATCACTGCTCGTATGATTTCATCACCGGCCTCATATACCACTGGGCCCAAAGTGGTCACCATCTGCCAACTAAGTAACTCCCGCTGGACACTCAGCAATTGTGCTTTCTTGTCCTGCAGTTCGTCTTGGACTTCCTCAAGTTGACGACCGCGCTCGGCGATATGGTCCTCCAACGTATTGATACGACCTTTCAAGGTGGATAGTCGTGAGTTGAGAGTAGTTGCTTGTGTCTGGAGAGTAGCAATCTCTTGCTGGGCACCAGCCAAGTCACCGGTGGCTTGTTTGAGTTGCGAAGCAGTAGCATCATATTCGGTCTGGAGTTTACCGTATTCGTCTTTCAAGCCACTATATCGGCTCCTGAGATTGGTCAGTTTGCCCTGCAATTCTTCCTTAGTTTTGGTCAGTTGATCGCGTTCCGCGCGTAACTGCGATATTTGAGTTCTCAAGGCACTGAGCTGCTCATCTGCCTGATGGAGGCGGTGCTCGGCGGCACCAAGCCGACTTTGCACACGCTTAAGATCCTGTCTACCCTGGTTCACCTGCACGCTAAGGTGGTCAGCCTCTTTTCGGGCTGTCTGTGCCTGGTCTTGCGCTTGGGCGAAATTGGTTTTGGCTTGCGCCACCTGTTGCTGCAAGCTCTGATTCTCCTCGCGGAGGCTTTGGAGGTGAAACAGAGCAATGCGGACGTATTCGCTACCACCGGCGGCTACTAACAGACCCCCCAGAGGCAACATAATGCCCACGGCAACTCCGATGGCCCGGGCAGTAGTGCGGGGGCGTAGACCAAACAGGCTGCCGCGTCGCTTGCCCACGCGGTAGCCGATAACGTCTCCGGCCCAGGCGATGGCTCCCCCCGCAATCGGTAATACTATGAAGGCAATAATACCGTAAGTTGACATGCCAACCATCCCCAAACTTTGGTACCACAAGTATCTTGCCTGTGATATTGCTATGTTTTCACAGGATAGCAGCCTGTACCGCTGGGGCGGTCTTCAACGCGAGGCGTCAATTAGCAGGCCGCCACCAGCGGCGAATAAGACCAAATTGGGCAGCCACGCCGCTACTACCGGCGGAAACGTGCCCTGTTCACCAATCACCCGACAGATGTTAAAAACAATATAATAAGCCAGAATTATGACCAGAGATACTCCCAAGCCAATGCCAGTGCTAGTTCGTTGGGAGCGAGGGCCCAAAGCGACGCCAATGAGGGCAAATCCCAGAGCACACCACGGAGTGGCGAGGCGAATTTGATAATGCCCACGCAGGACGGTCAGGGCCTTACGCTGCGGAGCAGGAGCGCGAAGTTGCTGATAGAGGTGTATTTGCTCCCGCAGTTCCACTAAGGTCATGTCCTCGGGCTCCTTATGGATTTGCTTCATTTCCCAGGGCGCTCTTCGTACATTGCGTTCGGTTTTGCGTAACTCTATTTCTGTTCTGCCCTGTGTCGTTTGACGGACGTGGGTGACATTCTGCATGACGATAGTCTGTCCTTGCCACACCGCTTGCTGAGCTTCATAGGTCTCCCAGAATGTTTCGCCGCGAAACTCGGCAATCCACACATCCTTCAGTATCTTGCTGATAGGATCAAAGTGCTTCGCGTAAACGATACGTTCGGGCCGGCCCTTCTGGGGCACCTGAAAGAGCACGTAATCCTGTGCCCCCAGCACCTGACCCTTCATTTCTTCCAGCAGTCGGTGAGAGGCGGCATTGGCCTGAGGCACAATCGCCTCATTAAAGGCAAAAGCCAGACCGGATACAAGCAGTCCAATAAACAACACAGGCGCTGCAATGCGGCCAAATGCCACCCCACCGACGCGCATAGCCACCAGTTCGCCGCCACTACTCAGCCAACTGATGGTCATCAAGGCACTAAACATTGTGGCCATCGGCAAGGTCAAGGCCACAGTCTGAGGGATCCTGTACAAGAATGCCTGGGCGACTGCGCCGGCCGGCAGACCCTCACGCACAATCAGCTTCAGGGCATCATACAGCAAATCAATACTAACCAGAACAATCACAAACGCCCCCACGCCAAACACGAATGGACCTATCATTTGCCTGAGAATGTAGCGATCCAATTTGCACATGCGCTGTTGTCCCTATTCGGTATTCGCGGATACCGAAAATTACATCTGAAAGCGCTCGCCCAGATAGTATTGCCGGGCAATGGGGTCGTTAGGCAGTTGCTGGGAGGGGCCTTGCGTGCGGATTTTGCCCTCGGAGATGATATAAGCCCGGTCGGTAATCCCCAGAGTCTCCCGCACATTGTGGTCAGTGATCAGTATGCCAATATCTTCGGATTGCAGACCTATTACAATCTGGCGAATATCCTCAATGGCAATGGGGTCCACGCCGGTAAAGGGCTCATCCAGGAGAATAAAGGATGGAGACGTGCACAGGGTTCGGGCTATCTCCACGCGACGCCGCTCACCACCAGACAGAACCTGACCAATGCGGTCAGCGAGATGACTGATACCCAGTTTTTGTAGTAACTCCTCAGCCCGCTGGCGGCGCTGCTGGACCATCAGAGGTTGCATTTCCAGGATGAGCAATAGGTTATCGCGCACCGATAGTTTGCGGAAAACTGAAGGCTCCTGGGCCAGATAGCCCAAGCCGCGCCGACAACGAACGTGCATTGGGACCTGGGCCAGATTCTCACCATCCAGCAACACTTGACCGGCCTCGGCGGCCACCAGTCCCAGAATCATATAAAAAGTGGTAGTCTTGCCGGCGCCATTGGGCCCCAGCAGTCCTACTATCTCCCCCCGGTTTACACATATATCTATTTCATCAACAACCCGCCGCCCACCGTAAGATTTGACTAATCCTTCTGCAATTAAGGCCATAGTCGGTTACCTGTAGGATAGCGCATTTATCGCGTAGGCGGGGTCCGCCAACCCCGCTCCTGGATCGCCCAGGTTAAGAACCTGGGCTACGCGGACGATGTGATGTCGCTGGGCCCGGGCGGAGGCTATTCACCTTCCAAGGGGGTGATGACCTTCAGATGGCCCTTGCTGGCCGAGATAGTTCGGGTACTCAAATTGATCTTTAGCACTTCTGCCGCAAAATGCGCCTCCCCCCGCCCTTCGGGCAGAGATATAAGATCGGCATTAGCACCGCCGGCCAGTTCTACTGTCTGGGTTAGCTCCGAGTAGTTGGCGCCCTGGCTCCCTGTAGCTACAATCTTTAGGCGCTGCCCTTCCTTATCTGGCTTAGTGATCACGGTAATGTGAGTTGGCCCCGTAGTTTTCAGCCATTCAATACGCTTGTCCCCAGAGGTCAGTTTGCCAGACATTTTAGGCGCTGTCATGGTCGCCTGATGGGAACCAGTCACGGTAAGTTTACAGCCCTGCGCAGGCGTACTGACAAACTCCCAGATATTGGTATCCCAATGGAAAATGGCATCGCCAAATTCGATCAGTGTGGTCTGCGTACGGCGCTGGTCGGTCAGACCAGCTGTGGCCAGGGCGATCAACGCCCCGATCAGGACCACTCGCGTCAGAAAATCGTACTTACTGCAAGTCTTCATAGTTGTCTCCCTTTCATTGACTCCGCAGTAATTGTGCTCATGAACCAGCCAACCGGCTGAACCGTCCGGGCCCCATAATGCGGACCTCCTCACGCCGGTTGTCAATAACCAACCGGTCTCCGGTTACTCGGTATTGGCCCAGACGGAAGGTAACCGACCCTTTTCCAATCAACTTTTGGGTCTCAAATTGATACACCAGGCTGGCGACCTCAAATAACTGCGATTTGCTCTGGGTATATACCCGCACCCCGTCGGCGAAATTGATCTGCTTGTCTTTGTAATGAGCCACAAATTTGGGGGCTTCTACAACTATCTTTTCCTGACCGGCCCGAGTCAGTTCCCAGTGAATGTCACTGGCCTGCAGTGCTTGAGTCTGTTCATCAAAATCAAATCCCCCCGTGGCCCGCGCCTGCCAAATTATCTTGCCGGTCTGCTTGTCCCGCTGAGTGACCTGCACCCCCTGTATTTCCAGATTCTGGGGCTTACCAGCAGCCTGCTCTCCTTCCCCCTGTTGGGCAGGTGCAGGTGGCAACGAGGGTGGGGGTGTTGGTGGCGTTATTCGCAGAGTGACGACGATGGCCACGGTCGCCGTCGCCACGGCCAATGCCACTATTACAAGTCCTGGTCTACTACGCATCAACTTCCCGCTTTCTCAATCCACAAACCGGTACTTGACCAACGCCCAGGCGGCCGCCAGTCCGTCCCACCAGCGCAACTTTTTCCCTTCTCGGGCAGTGCGCGGTTCATAGGAGATGGGCACTTCAACCACTTCTCGCCCCTGGCGCTTGGCCAGTTTAGTTAACTTCGCCACCAGTTCAAAATCCAGATCAAAGCCATTGCAGCGCAGGTTCAGGCTCTGCAGCAGCCTCGTAGGCGCCATCTTGTAGCAGGTGGCAATATCAGTCAACTGACTCTGATATAGCAGCCGATACAGACAGGTCAGTGCCTGGCGACCCCAAGAGTAGACTGAACCGGGCAGAGCCTGGCCCTGGCGTCTGGCGCCGAGTATGCGCGAGCCCAACACCGCCGCCACTTGCGGCTGCTGGACCGCCTGTAGCAATGTCATTAAGTCCTGCGGGTTGTACTCCAGGTCGGCATCTTGAATAACCAAGTACTGCCCCCGGGCGACCTGTATACCTTTTTTGACAGAGTTGCCCTTGTTCAAGTTCCGAGGTTGCAAAATTACCCGCAGGTTGTTGCCCTCCAGTTCCTGGACTAATTCACGGGTGCCGTCGGTAGAGCAGTTGTCAATAATGATAATCTCCTTGTCTATTGGCAATTGTTGAACTCGTTGCACTACCGTCAAGATAGTCTCCCGCTCGTTGTAGACTGGTATGATAATTGATAGCGTCATCAGTCAGTGTAATAGTTACTCAACCGCGAAGGAACACAATCGCGTAGCGCAGGTTTTTAGCCTGAGCGATCCAGCAGCGGGGTTGGAGAACTCCGCCGATGCGCATCTAACTACCTTCCGTTCTGCTGTGAGTGGCCAGTTCCTCTAACAGATAATCCCAATACCAATCAATTGTAGTCTGCAATCCTTCGCGCCGCGAGACTTGCGGCTGCCAACCCAGAATTTGATGGGCTTTAGTGGCATCCAGGTACTGATGTTGTATTTCACCCCAACTCTGCCCCAGTACCTCAGGCTCCAAGCCCTGAACGCCGGCAATCTGCACGATTTCCTCAACCAATTGCAATACTGGTACCGGGTCGCCGGTTCCGAAGTTAAAAGCGTCTCCCTTTACCTGTGGATTGTC
>JALGUR010000063.1 GCA_029820565.1 Candidatus Zipacnadia bacterium | reverse complement strand
GAGTTAAGGCGTGGATATACAAAGGCGAAATATTGCCTCCGCAGAAGGAAGAGGGACCGCAGCCGGAGCCGGCGGAAGAAGAAGTGCAGGTTCTACAAGCAACTTCCGGCTCGGTGACACCTTCAGCAGTAGTGCGGAGCGGTGGGGGCGAAGAACCTGAGCAGGAACCCGAAGAAGCGGTAGTAGTAGCTGGTGAAGAAGATGATGAAGAAGTTGAGCCGCCAGAGATGCCATCTGCACAGCAACCAGAGCCGGAACCTGAGCAGGAACCCGAAGAAGCAGAGATGCCATCTGCACAGCAACCAGAGCCGGAACCTGAGCAGGAACCCGAAGAAGTGGTAGTAGCTGGAGAAGATGATGAAGAAGTTGAGTCGGCAGAGATGCCATCTGCACAGCAACCAGAGCCAGAACCTGAGACGGTGGCCTCAGATGCCGACTCTGAGCAATCCGAGCCGGTAGTAGCAGAGTTGGTAGCGGATTGGGCGACTGACGCAGACGGCGAGGATGAGGAGGAAGATAGTAATGTTGATGCCGAAACGACTGAAGCACCCTAAGAGTCATCGGGGCCGGAACAAGGGTATGGCGGCGAGGGGTAATACCCTGGACCAGGGCGAGTATGGCCTTCAGGCCCTGGCGCCGGGGTGGATAGACTCGCGCCAGATTGAGGCCGCCCGCGTGGCCATGACGCGGCGGGCGCGGCGCGGGGGCAAAGTTTGGATTAAAATATTTCCTGATAAGCCGGTTACCGAGACGCCCGCCGAGACGCGAATGGGCAAGGGCAAGGGGGCGGTATCTCACTATGTGGCTGTAGTTAAGCCGGGGCGGATTATGTTCGAGATGGCCGGCGTAGAGCCGGAAGTGGCCCGCGACGCGATGCGCCTGGCCGCCCACAAACTGCCCATAAAGACCAAATTCGTAACCCGCGAGGATTAGCCGATGCCTGATAGCACAGACACAACTACAGAGTTATTGGACCAGTTGCGCCAGGCCACCGACCTGGAATTGCTGGAACGCAAACAACATATAACCGAGAGTCTGTTTAACTTGCGCTTGCGCTTGGCTTCGGGGCAAATTGACGATCCCAAGCGAGTTCGTAAGTACCGCAAGGCTATAGCGCGTATCAACACAATTGTGCGGGAGCGAGAATTAGGTATCAATCAATGAGGACACCCGTAATGAATAGGCAAGATACCAGGCGCAGCTGGGAAGGCACTGTGATAAGTGACAATATGGATAAGACCGTGGTGGTAGAAGTGGGACGGTTAGTTGCTCATCCGCTATACGGCAAAGTGCTGCGTAAGACGCAGAAGTTCAAGGCACATGACGAGAATAATCAGTGCCACGTCGGAGATCGAGTGCGTATGGTAAAATGCCGACCACTGAGTAAAGAGAAAACCTGGCGAGTGGTGCAGATATTGTCCCGGGCGCAGTAGTGTTACAGGTATGCAATTATGTCTTAGATAGTGTAGGAGGGGCGTCCTCGGCCCGAAAGCCGTCCCGCCTTCGCTGCCCAGGCAGTTTCGGCGGGAACGCCGCTCCTACGAGGTGGGGTTAGGAGGCAACTGGCAGTGCCGCAATTTGATACCAACCAAATCCGTAACGTAGTCGTCGTCGGTCACCGGGGCTGTGGTAAGACCACAATAGCCGAGGGTCTGCTTTATACCGCCGGAGCCACCGACCGGCTGGGCCGCGTGGATGAAGGCACCAGCACCTGTGATTTTGAGCCTGAGGAGATTGACCGGAAAATCTCTATCTCCCCTGCTCTGGCCTACTGTGAACACAACCAGGTGAAGATTAACCTTATTGATACTCCAGGGTACGCCGAATTCTTCGGGGAAGTCCTACCTTGCCTGTGGGTAGCGGATTGTGCGCTGTTGGTGGTAGATGGAATAGCTGGTGTGGAGGTGCACACCCACAAAGTCTACCAGGTGGCCCGGCAGATGCAACTGCCCGTGGTCGCGGTGATAAATAAAATAGACAAGGAGCGGTCAGACTTTGCGGCTGCGGTCAGTAACCTTCGGGACGCCCTGGGTGGTATGGAGGTAGTGCCGGTACAAGTGCCTGTGGGTAGTCAAGCCTCCTTTGCGGGCGTGATTGACCTATTGAGTATGAAAGCAATAGTTGGCCAGGGGCCGCAGGCTAAGCGGCAGGATATACCGACCGAACTGAGGGACGAGGCGGCAGTGGCGCGGGAGAACCTAATTGATGCCGTGGCCGCGACTGACGATGAACTGACTATTAAATACTTAGAGGAAGGGGAATTAACCGCTGAGGAGTTGGCCAGTGGACTGAAGGAGGCAGTCGGGCAAGGAACTATTATGCCGGTCCTGGCAGTGGGAGCCTATCAGACAATTGGCCTTACGGCATTGTTGGACTTTATCGGTGAGGTATGTCCGTCACCTGCTGATAGAGGCCCATGGCGGGGCACTGACTCTAAAGACCAACAAATTAGCCGCGAGGTCAGTGATAGCGAGCCGTTCTCGGCCGTAGTGTTTAAGACACTTAGCGATCCTTATGTTGGCCGGCTAAGTCTGCTGCGCGTAGTATCTGGTGTAGCCCAGGCTGACGCCGACGTGATCAACGCCGACAATGGTAGTAGGGAGAAGCTAAGCGGGTTGTCTTTCGTTCAGGGGCGCAAGACGATCAGCGCTGGCACTCTGGCGGCAGGCGATTTGGGCTGTGTTACCAAGTTGGAGAATACTCTCACCGGCGATACTTTGTGTGAAACCAGAGCCCAAGTTGTATTTGCTGCTCCCGAGTCGGCGCTGGGGATGCACTCTGCCGCCTTGCAGGTGGCTTCGCAGGCCGACCAAGATAAACTCTCCCAAGCACTCTCGCGCTTAGCCGAGGAAGATGTGGGCTTTACTTACGAGCGGGACCCTGACACCGGCGAATTAGTGGCGCACAGCATGGGGCCGCTACACATCGAAATCGTAACCGGTCGGCTGAAGCGCAAATTTGAAGTGGACGTCAGCCTTAGTGAACCAAAGATTCCGTACCGGGAGACAGTGCGTCGGAAAGTGCGAGTGCAAGGACGACACAAGAAGCAGACCGGGGGCCGGGGACAGTTTGGTGACGTCTGGATACGAGTTGAGCCATTGCCGTGTGGCGGGGGATTTGAATTCGTCAACGAGATCAAGGGTGGCGCGGTACCGACCAATTACATTGCGGCCGTAGAAAAGGGCATCAAGGATGCTATGGAAGATGGCGTGTTGGCCAGATATCCAGTCACTGATGTTAGAGTTATCCTGGATGACGGTAGTTCACATCCCGTGGACTCGTCAGACCAAGCCTTCCGCATGGCGGGCCAAATAGCGATGCGCATGGCGATCCAGGAGGCGTCCCCAGTACTGTTGGAACCAATAGTGGAGGCAGAAGTGGCCACGCCCGAGGATATCATGGGCGATATTATGAGCGACTTGAATGCGCGCCGGGGTCAGATTCAGGGGACCGAGTCGTTAGGAGGCCAAGTCCAGGTGATTCGCGCCCTGGTGCCGCTGGGCGAAATGAGTACGTACGCCGCCACCCTACGGTCCATTTCCCAAGGCCGGGCAAGTTACGCAATGCAATTCGCCCACTACCAACAAATGCCAGCCCAGTTGGCCGAAACAATCATCGCCAAAGCTCAGGGCAGTTAGATCCGGAGAAGCATAACTACTATGATACAGACACAGACGCGACTGAGGGTAACCGATAACTCGGGAGTTCAGGAAATAGGCTGTATTACGGTGATAGGGCGGGGCGCGGCCAAGTATGCCTCGCTGGGCGATGAAATCGTCGCTTCTGCGAAGCATGTCACCCCACAAAGTCCAATTACTAAGGGCACCGTGCTGCGTGCCGTAGTAGTGCGCTGTCGGCAGTCGGTGGTGCGAGGCGATGGCACCCAAATCAAGTTTGATGACAACGCGGCAGTGATTGTAGATACAGAGAAAAACCCCCGTTGTACGCGAGTATTTGGCCCAGTAGCCCGCGAGCTACGGGAGAAACACTATACCAGGATCATTTCTTTAGCTCCTGAGGTAGCCTAAAACTGAGTATTTAGGCCATAAAGCAACACAACGAGAAGATAAATGCCTACTAACACTCTGCAGATAAGAACCAACGATGAAGTGCTGGTAATCACCGGCAAAGATCGATCGTTCCAAGGTCACCAGCGCCGAGGGCGAGTGATTGGGGTATTGCCTAAAGAACAGCGGGTACTGGTGGAAGGCATCAACATAATGAAGCGCGCCGTGCGCCAGTCGCAGAAAGTGCGTCAAGGAGGCATTATTGAAGGTCCGGGGCCCATCCATGTCTCCAATGTGATGTTGATATGTCCTAATTGTAATGAGCCTACCCGGGTAGGATATCGCCGCAAAGAAGATGGGAGTAAGGTCCGAGTTTGTAAGAAGTGCGGCCAAGATATAGATGAATAGTTTGGCGAGTTGCTGGCAGCACGGCAACGTTGTCAGAATAAGCTGATTGTGAAAGCGCAGGCGAATGTTGTAATGGCTGATACACCCAGACTCAAAGAACGCTATGGCGAGCAGATCCGGCCGCGGCTGGTGGAACGGTTTGGTTATACTAATTTGTGGCAAGCACCGCGTCTGGTGAAGGTGTGCGTGAATATGGGAGTGTCAGAGGCTACCGACAGATTTGAGACTCTGGAAAACGCAATGGATGAATTGTCCATAATCACCGGCCAGCGACCCTGCATAACCAGAGCCAAAAGGTCCATCGCGACGTTTGGCCTGCGTCAGGGTCAGGCCATTGGCTGCCGCGTGACGCTGCGCGGGGCACGAATGTGGGAATTCCTGGACCGATTGCTGAATATCGCCTTACCTCGTATTCGCGATTTTCGCGGGCTAACACGTAACTCATTTGACGGCCGCGGCAACTATACCATGGGTATCAATGACCATCTAATCTTTCCCGAATTGAGTTATGATGAGGTGGAAAAGACCCGGGGACTGAGTATTACCATCGTTACCACCGCGCAGGCCGATGAGGAGGCCGCTGCCTTCTTGGAAGATTTAGGTTTGCCCTTACAGTCCGCGTGATGGTAACGGGCAGAAAGCAGTAAAGTAGGAGGAACTGTCGAGTGGCGAAGAAGTCTTGGATTGCTAAGCAAAAACGCGAGGCAAAGTTTTCCGCCAGAGGGTACAATCGGTGCCAACTTTGCGGCCGGCGGCGTGGTTATATGCGTAAGTTCGGTCTGTGCCGAATATGTTTCCGGGAACAGGCACTGGCGGGCAATATTCCGGGACTCACTAAGTCCAGTTGGTAGAACCGGTTAATCGCTCAGCCGACGGCAAGCAATTAGTACCGGGAAGAGCCGATAGTTGTTAAGTATTGATAGTACAGCAAGTTGCAGGAGGTAAATAGATGGCGGCTTTGTCTGACCCTGTTGCTGATATGTTCACCCGGATTCGTAACGCAGCAGCGGTCTCACATATTAACGTGCGGGTACCAGTATCCGGGTTAAAGATGCAGATAGCCCAGTTGCTTCATCGCCATGGATATCTGCGTGGTTTTCAACTGGTCAGCAAGGGCCGCGAACTTCGGCTTCGTCTGAGTTTTGACGACCAGGGGGAGCCGCTCATAAAAGGATTAAAACGGGTGAGCAAGCCCGGACGGCGGGTATATGTTGGTAAAGATAAATTGCCACGGGTGTTAGGGGGCTTAGGCATTGCCATTATCTCTACTAGCCAAGGGATTATGACCGATCGGGAGGCGCGCCGCCAGGGCATCGGTGGCGAGGTGCTTGGCGAGGTCTGGTAGCTAACCAGTCACCGTTGACCACGCGCTGTTGCCAAAAGTGACTGAGAGATAGTTAGGGGAACCAACTGGGCAGGTCTGACCGGATAAACATAGATTGGTATTGGGAATAATCTCGGTAGGCGCCAACTGCAAGGAGAGAGTGACAAATTATGTCTCGGATAGGTGACAATCCAATACCAATCCCTGACAATGTCCAGGTGACATTAGACGAGGATACTAATAGCATAATCGTCACAGGGCCTCGGGGAGAATTAAAGTGGCAATTTCATCCTGATATGGTAGTGACCGTCAGCGACGAAGAGGTAGTGGTGAATCGGCCCAGCAATCAGAAGCAACATAAGGCATTGCATGGATTGACGCGTTCTCTGATCGTTAATATGGTTCAAGGAGCAAGCGAGGGCTTCGAGAAGCGGCTGGAACTGCAAGGCATCGGGTACCGGGCCGAGATGGACGGGGAGAACCTGCGCTTGCGGGTGGGCTACTCCCATGATGTAGTCATCGAGTCCCCCGAGGGGCTTGAGATAGCCACCGAAGGTAACAATGCTATCATAGTACGAGGAATTGACAAGCAAGCAGTAGGCCAACTGGCTGCTAATATTCGTGCCGTCCGTCCGGTGGGGCCATACTGGGCCAAAGGCACCCGATGGTCAGGTATCAAGTACGCGGATGAACAGCCTCGGCGCAAAGCCGGTAAACAAGCTAAGATCGGTATTAAGTAAGTAACAATGCCGGCGATTCAGACCGGCATCGAAGGAGATAGCAGCCGTGAGTTCGGAGAACAGCAGACAGCACGCGCGCGGGCGACGACACCTGCGGGTGCGGCGGAAGATAGTAGGGACGCCCGAGCGGCCCCGCTTGTGCGTGACTAAGACTCTCAAGCATATTTATGCACAAATCATTAACGATTACGAGGGCCATACGCTTGTAGCAGCCTCTACCCTTGAGGATGAGGTGGGTAACGGACTGTCCAGTACTTCTAATAAAGAAGCGGCTGCCGCGGTAGGCAAGGTCATAGCCGAACGGGCTTTGGCCAAGGATATCCGGCAAGTGGTCTTTGACCGAGCCGGCTGGCCTTATCACGGCAATATACGGGCTTTGGCCGAGGCGGCCCGCGAAGCGGGTCTGGAGTTTTAATGAGAGTATTGTCCAACCTATCGGAGCATCCGTCTTGTCCTGAGCCTGGCGCAGGGTGCCCGGACTGTTGGGTGGCACGGCTCGCCGAAGCTATGCGTGCTGCCTGTGGCCGGTAGGCCAGGCGTCGGATCTGTCCTCAAATCCGAGGGGCGAGACGCCCATCGTACCGGTTTTGAGAGGCGGGAAGCCCGTCCCACTGCCGGACAAGCGTGGCGGAGACGCCGTTCCTGCGCATGGGAAAGAACGGCAACGACGGAAAAGTCGCTGGGAGAGTAATTATTGTGAATCTGACTGATGTGCAACCAAACAAGGCCAGGACGAAGTCAGGCAAACGCAAAGGTCGCGGTCATGCCGCCGGTCAGGGCAAGACGGCGGGACGCGGCGAAAAGGGTCAGAAGCATCGCGACACTGTTTCTCCGGGCTTTGAGGGAGGCCGGACTCCCCTGTATCGGCGCCTCCCGAAATTGCGCGGGCAGACTAATAGGGCCCACAATATAGGTATATTCCGCAAAGAACATAGCATAGTTAACGTCCAGCAACTCAATCAGTTCCGTAAAGGGACGACGGTTACCCCGCAATTAGCCTTGGAAAGCGGGCTGATAAGTAAATTGCAGGATGGATTGAAGATATTAGGCGATGGCGAATTGAAAAAGACCCTAACGGTAAAAGCGCATGCCTTCAGCCAATCAGCACGGGAAAAGATTGAGCAGGCCGGAGGCACCGTAGAGGTGATTGAGCCGTGAAAGAGCGCTTAGCGCGGTTAGGTCAAGCCTTGAAATTGCCGGACGTGCGCAAGCGTATCATATTTGTGATGGTGATGTTCGCCATCTATGTGGCTTGTGCGCATGTGCCCCTGCCCGGTATTGATAAAGAGCAGATGGAGCGGTTGTTCCGAGGCAGTTTTGGTGGAGGGCTAGGCGGGCTTCTGGATGCCTTTGCCGGCGGGTCGCTGCGGCGCTTTTCTATCTTGGCGATGGGCATAATGCCCTACATTAACGCCTCAATCATCTTTCAGTTGCTGGTTATGGCTATCCCTTCGTTAGAGCAACTGCAACGAGAGGGGGAATGGGGGCAACGCAAAATAAGGCAGTGGACCAAGTACCTGACCGTCGGGCTGGCCGCCTTGCAGGGCTTCGGTATGACGGGAATGTTCAGGCAAGCCGAAGCCTTCATCGGTAGTAATAGCGTTATGATGTTTGATGTAGTAATGATGGTGGCCGGGACTATGTTTCTAATGTATCTGGGAGACCTTATCACCGAGAAGGGAATCGGCCAGGGCGTGTCACTGATAATCTTTGTCGGGATTATGACGCGATTGCCTACCGACCTGGCTCAGACTATTACATTGTGGCTGGGCGGCGAGATAGGCATCGGTAACATATTGTTCCTATTGGCCATATTTGGCGCTACCATCTACGGGATAGTCAAGGTCCAGCAGGCTCAGCGGAAGATACGAGTTCAATATGCTAAGCGGGTCAGGGGCACTCGCGTCTACGGCGGGCAGAGCAGTTTCTTGCCCCTGCGAGTCAATCAGGCGGGGGTTATTCCGATCATATTCGCCATCGCCGTGGCGATGTTTCCCCGAACCATTGCTATCTATCTGCAAAGTGATACCGTAGTGGGCACAATTACCCGATTAGGCATAGGCGAAGACAGTGTCCGTAATGCGATTAGCACACTGGTGGAATTCACCAATCCGGGCAGTAGCTACTTCGCTTCCCTGCTGTACTTTGTATTAGTCATAATATTTACTTATTTCTACACAGCGGTTACCTTCAATCCGGAAGAAATCGCGGAGAATCTGCAAAAAAATGGCGGGGCAATTCCCGGGATTCGTCCCGGCGAGCAGACCCGTAATTATCTGGACAAAATCCTTTATCGCATTACCTTAGTCGGCGCGTTGTTCTTGGGTACGGTAGCCGTGATGCAGTACTATGTGGGCGATATTACCGGAGTGACCACATTCACCTTAGTAGGGGGCACTTCACTGCTAATTGTAGTGGGGGTGGCCCTGGATACTATGCAGCAGATTGAAGCGCAACTGTTGATGCGCCACTATCGGGGCTTTTTGTCGGCCTAAGGCCAATAGACGGGGGTACGGGCTTCCAGTCCGTGAGAACCGGTACGACGGGCGGGACGCCTGTCCTGCCGGCCACAGCTGGGATGGCTGTGCCACCACATAGGGAACTGATTGATGGCATCAACTAATTTGATTCTTTTGGGGCCGCCGGGAGCGGGTAAGGGCACCCACGCCCAGTACCTTGAGAGAGAATTAGGAGTAGTCCATATCTCTACCGGAGATATGCTCCGTGAGGCAGTCGCTGAGGGAACTGCGTTGGGCAACAAAGCACAGGAGTATATGAAAGCAGGGCAACTGGTACCGGATGAATTGGTCATTGAGTTGGCTAAAGAGCGCCTGGGAAAGCGCGACTGCCCGGTAGGGTGGTTACTGGACGGCTTTCCGCGTACTATAGCACAAGCCGAGGCTCTTAGTGCCATTGTGGACGAACTGCAAATGCCTTCACCTTTGGCTGTCAATATGGTTATTAGTGAAGCGGAGGTGGTGCGACGATTGTCCGGGCGTAGAATGTGCCGCAATTGCGGGACTATATTCAATTTACACCGAGATAATATTGATGTCGGGGATCCATGTCCGACTTGTGGCGGGGAGATATACATACGGAGCGACGACCGTCCCGAAGCGGTCAGAGAACGCCTGAGGGTCTATCAGCGCCAGACCGAACCGCTCATTGACTACTACCAGCAGCAGGCCCAGTTGATCACGGTAGATGTGGAAGGCAAACAGGAAGAGGTCAGCCAGCATCTACTGGCGGCAGTAAGATCCAAGGATGTGAAGCGCGGATGAGTGGTAGCGGTAAACAAGCCGAGCGAGTGGCGCAGTACTCGCCGGCTGAAATAGAAATACTCAAACAGGCTGGACAGATTGTGGCCGGCACACTACAATTACTGTACACTCATTTGCAGCCCGGCATCACCACTGCTGAACTTGACAATATAGCCGAAGAGTATCTCCGAGCCCAGGGAGCAGTTCCCTCCTGCAAAGGCTACAAGGGCTATCCAGCTACTATCTGTACAGAGATAGAGGATGTGGTGGTCCACGGAATCCCTGACCATGCAAAGTTACAAGAGGGTCAGATAGTCGGCATTGACTTAGTTGGATCCTACCAAGGATATCATGGTGATAGCACTATTACAGTGGCAATCGGGGAGGTTGACGAGGAACGCCAGCGGCTAATGCAGGTGACTGAGGACGCCCTGCGGGCCGGCATCCGGCAGGCCCGGGCGGGCAACCGCCTTCGCCAGGTGTGCCAAGCAATACAGGAACACGTAGAGAAGGCGGGGTTCAGTGTAGTTCGCGACCTGGTAGGCCATGGCATTGGCCGACAGATGCATGAGCCTCCGCAGATTCCTAACTTTGTAGTGGAAGGCCAATTTACAGATTACGAACTTATCTTGCAGCCAGGAATGGTCCTGGCCATTGAGCCAATGGTAAATGCCGGCACGGCCCAAGTCAGAATGGGCCAGGACGATTGGACAATGCGAACGGCCGACGGGCGGCCCTCGGCCCACTTTGAACATACTATTGCGGTTAGCGACGGAGGCCCGTTGATACTGACCAAGCGAGGAGATGCCTAACCGGCATACTATGGCCAACGACCAGGGTCGTAGAGATAAAAACATACAAGTACTGGGCACCGTCACTGAAAAACTGCCCGATGCTAAGTTCAAGGTGGTCTTAGAGAACGGCCATGAAGTGTTGGCCCATTTGTGTGGCAAAATGAGAATACGCTACATCCGGATTATGGCCGGTGATAAAGTTACGGTGGAACTGACGCCTTATGATTTGACCAGGGGCCGCATTACCTGGCGTCACAAGTAGTGATTAAACTACGTTACGCAGGTGGTAACCGTAACGCAGGCGACAAGAGGAGGTTACTTCTATGAAAGTCAAGGCTTCAGTGAAGAAGCGTTGTGATAAGTGTCAGATAGTGCGACGGCACGGCAAAGTGTACGTAATCTGCGAGAACCCGCGTCATAAGCAACGGCAGGGATAGACCAAGGAGGTACCAGTTATGCCCAGAATTGTAGGGGTTGACTTGCCCGGAGACAAACGAGTAGACATTGCTTTGACCTATATTTACGGTATAGGGCGCTCCTCGGCTCAGGACATTCTGGACCAGACTGGAATTAGTCCTGATGCCAGAATGCGTGACGTTACCGAGGAAGAGGCAGCCCGGCTGCGCGCGGTAATTGAGCGTGACTACGTCATTGAAGGAGACAAGCGCCGGGAGGTGCAAGGCAATATTCAGCGCCTAATCGAGATCGGTAGTTATCGAGGTCAGCGTCATCGACGTGGCCTGCCAGTGCGGGGTCAGCGCACGAAGACCAATGCTCGCACCCGTAAAGGCAGGAAAAAGACCGTCGCCGGGCGCAAGAGAGCACCTACAGCCAAGTAAGCAGTAGTCTGATAGTCTGCTGGTCGGTGCTATCATCTGTTACCCTCTACAGGGGTGATTACACCGCTGGCAGTGGCGCCGAAGGTGAGAATCCATGCTAAGTAACTGGTCATTTACAAGCGGACACAACTAACGCCAGTGGAGGTATGAGCTATGCGGAGGAGTAGAAGTACATCAAGAGCCAGGCCTAAGAAGAGGGGCCCGGTGCCCTATGGCCACGCTCATATTAAGTCTACCTTTAACAATACCATTGTTACTATCACTGACCCCGACGGCAATACGCTCTGCTGGGCCAGTGGCGGAACGATAGGCTTTCAGGGAACCAAGAAGGGCACATCATTTGCGGCCCAACTGGCGGCCGAAAATTCAGCACGGAGGGCCAGAGAGTCTTATGGTATGAATCAGGTCGACGTTTTTGTGAAAGGCCCAGGGTCGGGTCGCGAGACAGCTATTCGGACGTTGCAGACCACAGGCTTGGAAGTAGGCCAAATAAAGGACGTAACGCCTATTCCCCACGACGGTTGCCGGCCCAAGAAGCGCCGCCGGGTATGAGCCTGTTTTTGACCAAACTACCAAGTGACCGACAGGAAGCAATAGCAAACCAGTAATGCCGAGGTGAGTTAACATTATGGCGCGGTATCGAGGCCCGGTCTGCCGACTGTGTCGCCGGGCGGGACAAAAACTATTCTTGAAAGGGCAGCGCTGCTATGGCCCCAAGTGTTCCTTTGAGCGCCATAGTTTCCCGCCGGGCGCCGTCGGATCCCGCCGACGTCGGCGTCCCACTGACTATGGCCTTCAACTCAGGGAGAAGCAGAAGTTGCGCCAGATCTACGGACTGAGGGAGGAGCAGTTCCGCCGCTACGTCGGTGAGGCAGAACGAAAGGCCGGAGTTAGTGGCGAAACTCTGCTACAACTGTTGGAGCGCCGGTTGGATAATGTAGTATTTCGCGCTAGTTTTGCTACCAGCCGGCCTCAGGCCCGACAACTTGTTAATCACCGACACCTGGAGGTAAATGGTCGCATCGTCAACATCCCCTCCTACTTAGTTAAGCCTGGAGATGTGATCCAGGTTCGGGACAATAGCAAAGATATAACTCCTATTGAACAGGCGGTGGCCGCCGGAGCCGCTGGCGGCGGGCTGAGTTGGCTGGAAGTAGATAGTGAAAACCGCAATGTGAAGATTGTAGGACTTCCGGCCCGAAAGGAAATTGACGCGGAAGTGGACGAACAGTTGGTGCTGGAGTACTATTCGCGGTAGCAAGAGCCGATCTGAGCTGTTAGGTGGCAATCGTTTGCGGGGCGCGGAGACAGGCTATAGGATATTGGCCAGAGCCCCTTGCTATCCCAGGAATCTACTTATGCTAACATAAGGAGTCAGACGCAATGCCTGAGGACGTAAGTCCTGAAATCGTTGTTTTAGCGTTAGACGAGAAGTACGGGAAGTTGTCCATTGAGCCACTCGAGCAGGGCATGGGTCATACCTTAGGAAATGCTTTCCGTCGGGTGCTGTTGGCCCATATTGGTGGAGCCACCATCACTGATATCTCTATTGAGGGAACTGTCCACGAATTCGATACCCTGCCGGGAATAGTAGAAGATAGCACTGAAATAATGCTCAATGTAAAAGAACTTGCCGTTAAACTCGACAGTCACCAGGCCGAGGATGATGGACAACCGGGCGAACACATCTTGCGAATTGAGGCAGCAGGCGTTAGTGAAGTCACCGGGGCTGACGTCATTTGCCCGCCAGAAATTGAGATCGTTAATCCCGAATTGCACATCGCTCAACTCACTGAACCTGACACCGAGTTGCATATACAGATGTGGGTCAATAAGGCCAAGGGCTATCAACCCGTGGAGGAGCGTGAGGATAAGCCACGCGACAAGGGTATAATTCCCATTGATGCGGTCTTCTCCCCTATCCGCCGAGCAGCGTACTCGGTGGAGCCGACCCGGTTGGGGCGTCGTACTGACCTGGAGAGGTTGACTCTGGAGGTATGGAGTAATGGCACCCTAATGCCGGATGAAGCAGTGCGGCAAGCGGCCCAACTTCTCCAGGAACACCTGAGCATATTCGCCGCAGTACCCTCGCCGGAAATGGAGGAGGAAGCGGCGGCCGCCAGAGTCCCAGATAAGATGCTGGATTTGCCCATCGAGGAGATGGACTTCTCGGTACGTATCTTTAATTGCCTGCGCAAGGAGGGCATTAATACCCTGGGCGATCTGGTGGCTCTCTCCGAGGATGAATTGGTGAGTATACGAAACTTTGGCCATCATTCGCTGGAAGAAGTCATTGAGAAGTTGTCAGCCTTTAGCCTGCAACTGCGCGAGAGCACTCAGGAAGGGAAATAGGTACTAACCTGCAAGCCGGAGCGCCGGGCGCGGAGATGACCACACAACTTGGCAACCCGGCCAGGTTATTTGACATTGCCGTAACTTGCCAAGCTCAAGAGGAAAAGACCTAATATGCGTCATCGTAAAGACCATCGAAAACTCAATCGGGCGACTGACCAACGGCTGGCGTTGCTGCGTAGTCTGGTGTCCTCGCTGTTCCGTCATAACCGAATTAAGACTACTGTTCAGAAAGCCAAAGAAGCAGCGCGGATGGCTGAGCAACTAATTACTCTGGCCAAGCGCGGCGACTTGGCCGCTCGTCGTCGGGTACTGCGCCACATATCCGATTCAGATTTGGTAGGCTATCTATTCGAGGAAATAGCGCCCAGATATCAGGAGCGCGACGGGGGATATACCCGGGTAATTAGAGCGGGGCGGCGACGGGGCGACGCGGCGCAGATGGCCATATTGGAACTCGCCGAGTAGCAAAGGGCTTGGCACAAACGCGACTGGGGGCGGCGACGGTAGTTATGGCGAAGATAATGCTGACAGTGCAGTATGATGGCACTGACCATGCGGGATTCCAGATGCAGCCCAACGTCCCCACAGTTCAGGGAGAACTGCACCGGGCACTCAGTACAGTACTGCAAGAACCAGTCACCGTTACGGCAGCCAGCCGCACTGATGCCGGCGTCCATGCCCTGGGCCAGGTAGTAACCTTTACAACCGAAAAACCGATTCCGCTGAGCAACATTGCGCCAGCAGTTAATGACCACCTGCCCGTAGCCGTAAATGTCGTTAGCGCGCAGCGGGTGGCCGAGAGTTTCCATCCGCGTTACGATGCAGTGGAAAAGTTATACTCTTACCGCATACTAAATCGCCAACTGGGTTCGCCGTTTATATCACGCTATGCCTGGCACATACCGGACGATCTGAATATAGAGCCAATGAAGGCAGCGGCCCTGGTATTTGTGGGGCGGTACGATTTTGCGCGTTTCTGTGCCGCTGGCAGTTCGGTACAGGATACAGTCCGAGAGATATATCGTTTTGATATTGAAGGCGAGGATAGTGCAATTCAGATGTATGTTGCAGGCGATGGGTTTCTGTACAAGATGGTGCGGATGATGGTCGGTACTATAGTACAGGTAGGTTTAGGACGGCTAACCGTAGAGCAGGTAGAGCAAATATTGGTTGGTACTGATGACACTAAGGCAGGCCCAGTAGCCCCGGGTTGCGGGCTGTGCCTGGTCCGCATAGATTACTGATGCCCTTATTGCATGGTAATAACAGGAAGGTTCTGTACACTAATGCCAAACATAAAGACTAAATCAGTGCGCGAAGCCGAGGTGCAGCGTGATTGGTGGGTAGTTAGCGCTGCCCGGCAGCCCCTGGGACGTCTGGCGAGCCGCATTGCCCATATCCTCCAGGGCAAACATAAGCCATATTTCACGCGCCATGTGGACTGTGGCGACTTCGTCATCGTGCTTGACGCGGCCAAGGTAAGTCTCAGTGGCAATAAGATGCACGATAAGATTTACTACCGACACACTGGATATATTGGAGGATTAAAAGAGGAGCGGGCGGAGCACTTATTGCAGCGGTCACCGGAAACGATGATTCAGCGAGCGGTGCGGGGAATGTTACCCCATAATGTTCTGGGCCGCCAGATGCTCAAAAAACTGAAAGTATATCCTGGTGAACAACATCCGCACCAGGCCCAGCAACCTCAACCTTTGGAATTCTAATATGGCAATGTGGCCGCCGGTAATAGCAGCGGCGGGGTCTAAGGAGGCAAGCAAAAGTTGGCTGAACCGAATAGTTACTACGGGACGGGACGACGCAAGAGCGCAATAGCCCGAGTGTGGCTTAGCGCGGGCAGTGGGCAGATTACCATTAATGGCCAGTCGCCCAGCGACTACCTACATCGCTATAGGTTGGAGCAGTTGATTCTCCAACCTCTGCGAGCGACACAGACCTTGGAGCACTATGATGTTATAGTCAAGACCAAAGGGGGCGGGATTGCCGGCCAAGCGGTAGCCGTCCGTCACGGTATTGCCAAGGCTCTGGTAGAAGCAGATGAACAGTATCGCGGGATTCTGGGACCCCTGGGCCTGCTAACCCGTGATCCTCGGGTCAAAGAACGCAAACATTCCGGCTTTCGTGGGGCTCGCCGCGGCAAACAGTTCAGCAAACGGTAGACTGGTCGTTGTAACCGCCGCAGTATGTATCCTCGCGGCACAGTGAGTAATCTTCGTAGGCAGCCGCCGGGCTCGGCTCTAAGCTTGGCGGCTGCGAGTATTCTTATCAATAGCAGGCAATGCCGAACCAGGTAATGCGGGAAAAGGAGATAGGGCTATGCGAACAAGCGGCTGTCTACGGTTGGCGGCGGGCGGAAAGGTAGGCCTTTTGGTTTGCGTAGTAGCAATCAACATAGCCTACGCTTCCCCACACCAGCAGTGGCTTACTGAGCGCGTCATCGGTTATGGCGCTAATAACTTTGATGCGGACAGTGGATTGGTCAAAGACACCAGCGGTCGGCCCAGTGTAGCAACACTCAGCCCAGCATACGTCTTGGCTGCCTTACAGGCAGATACTGACCACCAGCAGGCGCAAACGGTGCTGGAAGCGGTGCTGGCCCATCAAGACCGGGTAGAGAATTCGCCGACCTACGGACAATTCCCGTGGTGGCCCGGCGAGCCAATGGCTCCGAGTCGGCAGGCCACTTACCTTGCAGTACCTTTGCTGGCTTACATTCATACCGAGTACCGCGAAGTCCTTCCTGATAATCTCCAGCAGCAATTGGGAGCCAGTTTGCGTCGGGCTTGGGGGACAGTGCAGCATCCTGCTGCATCATCTGACGCTATTGATATCGTCTTGCGGGCGGCATCGCTGGCGACGCTGGCAGCCGCCCTGGATGAACCTGTTGGTCGAGAACAGAGTTTGTCGGAAATCAACAGATGGCTGACCGTAATGGCCAATGAAGGCCTGACGGAAGGCCATAGCCCCACCACAGATGCCTATCGCATTGCCGCCCTGAAATGGATTTGGCACAGTCTGGCTTCCAATGAGAGGTCAGTGGCATTGCAGGCGGCGCTGGAGTTTGCCTATCACGATTTCGCCGGGCGAGTACAACCCGGCAGCGGCGCGCTGGCCGGCGCGGCTCTATACTTATCGGCAAGGAGGCCACTACAGTCGGTATTTGATCTATGCCGACTTAGGTGGGCCGCAGCCGAGCGAAGTCGATCCGTTCGCGATGTTTTTCACTATCCCTGACTATACGCCACCGGCCGACGTGACACTTGCCAACACTTCTCCCCCACCTTCTCAGACAACAACTGCCGCCGGAGAAGAAAGGCGTATAACGCGCACTGACACTTACCTGCATCCCCTGTTCAGTCTGGGAACGATGAGTGGCCGGCCGGCCTCAACAAGTATACCGCTAATGATGACTTTTGCTGACGGCCAGGACCGGCCTACAGCCTACTTTTTTACTCAGCCTCAAGCGAATCACATTAGCAGCGTTCAGAAGCAAAACGCGGGCCTCATAACGGCGGATTTTGATAACATTGGAGCCGGCAACCGCGCTACGGCCGTCCTGCGCGGCGTGCTGGGCCCCAGGTCGCAGATTGAACAGGTTTACCTGGCCGGTCAACCGTGGAGCGGACAACCTGTCGCGGTCGCCGAGATGGGCAAGGTAGCCGTCCAGAGAATAGGTTGTTATGTGGGACTTATTGTGCTGCGGGCGGGCCCGGCCGAGGCACAGCAGATAATCTCTGGTCCCGAGCCCGGGGTATTGCGGTGGGCAAGTGAGGATCCAGAGGCTGAGTTGGAATTGCTAATATACGGTCGCAAGCGTAGTTACCCCCTCCTGAAACCTCAACATAATGTTCGGACCGGCGTAGTTGTGGAAATTCAGCCGGCAAGCGCCTTCAATACTTTAGGCGATTTTGCCCAACATCTATCCCAGTGTCGCATACGAGACAGGATCGAGCGTGCTAAGAAATTGGTCAGCGAACCGGAAGATCCCTATGAAGCGTTTCTGCGTAAGAGTGATCCGAAGCCTAAGTCGGAGTTGGTGTACGAATACGAGTTGATCCGCACCTTACAGTACACCACCGAGCAGACAGAATTGCGGCTGGCCGAAGAGATGTTGCGGGGAGTAGTACAGTGGCGCCAAATTGATGGGGAAGAAGTGGTACACCCAGGCCCATGGGAACAGGGGCCACTCTTGATTCCGTGGGGAGCCAGCCCCCAGAGTTTATTGACAAGGCAACAGTAGTTTTGTATACTATTGGTAGGTAGGGGATGGGACAGTGCGCGGCTGGATAGCCGCGTTAGTCTCATGAAGCATGACATATTAAGTACAATCGTCCATCCGCAGCAACGGGCGGTCTGTTCAGTCAGCGCCCCGGTGCCGAGCGGCACAGGGTACAAGTTCAAGGGCCCGGTGCGCGGCACCATCGAATTGCTGAACACTGGAGAGGGCATATCAGCCCGCGGACGGCTACGGGCGACGGTAGTGTTAGATTGCAGTCGTTGCCTGCGGCCCCATAATGTCCCACTGGACATAACAGTGGACGAAATCTGCTCTTTAGACCAGATAGAGGACTGGCAAGCGGGCCCGGCAAGCGATGACGAGCAGTGCCCTGTACCCATTTGTGACGGTGAGGTGGTGGACCTTAGCGAGTTAGTGCGGCAATTATTGATATTGAGCGTGCCCCCACGGTCGCTGTGCCAGCCGGATTGCCGGGGCTTATGTCCTCAATGTGGGCAGAATCTTAACGAGGCGCAATGCGAATGTCACCAGCGGGAAGTTGATCCCCGTCTGGTGTCCTTGAAGAGGCTATTGTGATAATTCCGCACCGAAGTTAGGGTCCGAACAATTAGCAAGACACAGATATTATGGTGTAAGGTTGTTTGACAAGGAGGAGAACAATGGGACTTCCCAAAAGACGACATTCCCGATCCCGACGGAACAAACGTCGCACTCATCAGAAATTATCAGTTCCGGCCCTGGTTGAGTGTTCACATTGCCACACGATGATTCTGCCTCACAATGCGTGCCACAATTGTGGGTATTACCAGGGGGAGAAAGTGGACCATACCGTAGAGCAAGAGGAGAAGCGTAAGCGCCAAAAGTAGTCATCAGAGGCTTAGCGCAGAGCCGAGAGCAGCCTATGATTATCGCCGTTGACGCAATGGGTGGGGACTTTGCCCCCGAGCAGATAGTGCGAGGCACAGTGAGTTGTCTGCGGCAGACCGCGGCGGATTTAGCATTAGTCGGACAAGTCAACCAGATTACTGCGTGTCTTGGAACCTCGCTACACGACTTACCAGGACTGAGAATAGTGGATGCGCCGGGTGTCGTAGGCATGGACGATGACGTCACGTGCGTGCTGCGCAACCGGCGCGACTCTTCTCTGGCCAAGGTAGTGGAAATGGTGAAAACGGGAGAGGCAGATGCGGCGGTATCGGCCGGCAATTCAGGTGCATTTATGGCCCTGGCTCACACCCGGTTAGGTACAATTGCCGGTGTGCGCCGGCCGGCAATTGCTGTGCTGCTGCCCGGTCCCCGCGGGACACGTGTGCTGATTGATGCTGGGGCTAATGTGGACTGTCAACCTATTCACCTGGTGGAATTTGCCATGATGGGTAGCATCTATGCCCAACATGTTCTGAAGATCGAAAGGCCACGAGTCGGCCTGTTGAGTATTGGCCACGAGCCGTCTAAAGGTAATGATCTGACTCAAGCCGCCCACCAGTTACTGGAACAAGTTTCTATTGATTTTATTGGTAACGTTGAAGGGGATGATATGTTCGGGGATAGGGTTGATGTAGTTGTGGCTGACGGCTTTGTGGGCAATGTAGCTCTGAAGGCGGCCGAGGGAATGGCGCAGTTTGCAATAAACGAACTTCAAACTCAGAGTTCCCGCAGCATGTGGGCCAAGATTGGGGCTTTTATGATGCGTCAGAGTCTGGCTACTTTCAAACGGCGTTCGGACTACGCTAACTATGGTGGGGCTTTGCTGTTGGGGGTGGAGGGTATCTGCGTGGTCAGCCACGGCCGTTCTGATGCCCAGGCTATAGGTAATGCTATATTAGTGGCCGTACGGGCGGTACAGGGCCAAATAGTGGAACGGTTGCGTAGGGCGCGCCCCACGCTGACACCGGCCGCTGCCAGTTAGCCAGACGCCCTAATGGCAATCCTTCACCCAATACCCAGCCATATCAAAAGAAAGCCATCTATTATGTTGCGCGGTGCGACAATTTGTGGAGTAGGCTCGTATGTTCCGGAACGAGTCTTGACTAATACTGATTTGGAAGAGATGGTTGACACCAGCGATGAGTGGATTGTTAACCATACGGGAATCAAACAGCGACGTATAGCCGCCGCCGACCAGGCTTCATCAGACCTGGCAATTATGGCGGGCCAGCGGGCCCTGCAAGATGCCGCTGTTCGGCCCGAAGACCTAAACTTGGTCATCGTCAACACCTTAACCCCCGATATGTTCTTTCCCGCTACGGCCTGCTTAGTTCAAGATGCCCTTGGCGCGACTAATGCAGGAGCTTTTGACATGAGCAGTGGCTGCACCGGGTTCATCTATGCCCTGGCGGCCGGGGCCAACTTTATCCGCAGCAACGATTACGAATATGTGTTAGTTATCAGTGCAGAAACACTGAGTAGAATTGCTAATTGGACCGACCGCTCTACCTGTGTATTGTTCGGCGATGGCGCGGGAGCAGCGGTGCTTAAGCCTTGCCCACCAGGCGGAGGTCTATTATCGTATGCGTTGGACTCTCACGGTGAGCACGGGGATCTGCTGATACTCCCCGGCGGAGGCTCCCGCCTGCGCCTGACGCCCCAATTGATTGCTGAGCACAAAGACTGTCTGGAGATGGAAGGCCACGAGATATTTAAGTTGGCGGTAAGAGGTATTCCTCAAGTAGCCGAGGTAGCACTGGATAAGGCGGGAGTATCGGCCTCAGACGTCGCGGCGGTGGTAATGCACCAGGCCAATAAGAGAATATTGGATGCTGCCGGCCAGCGCTTAGGCATACCAAATGAGCGGATAGTGTGCACCGTGGATAAGTATGGCAATACCTCGGCGGCCTCGGTGCCTCTGGCGTTAGATGATATCTACCGGCGCGGAGGACTGCACCCCGGCGATATTGTGCTATTTGTAGGATTTGGGGCCGGCTTCACCCTGGGTGCGGCCGTAGTCCGCTGGACATTAGAGCCCTTCACCACTAACACACCCGCGTAGGTGGGGTTCTCTGACCCCGCCCGGCGGCCACGCAGGTTGAGAACCTGCGCTACGCGATTGTGTTCGTGTAGTGAGTAGATACTCAGGAGAGAAACCCTATGAACTTTGAATTCACCGATGAACAAAAGGATATTCTCGCGGCAGTAAGAGAGTTCTGCGATGAGGAACTCAAACCTCACGCCCAGGAAGTTGATGCGCGCGGTGAGTTTCCCTGGGATAATGTGAAGATGTTGGGCGAACTGGACCTGATGGGCATTGCGGTGCCCGAAGAATACGATGGCTTGGGATTGGGTCTTTTAGAGTGGGCCGTGATTGGCGAGATGCTGTCGGCGGCTTGCACTACTACGGGAGCGGTTTATGGGGCCCACGTATTGGCCGTATATCCCATAATGCTGTTTGGAACCGAGGAGCAAAAGGACAAATACCTGCGGCCCCTGGCCCGAGGCGAGAAGATTGGCGCGTTCGCGCTGACGGAGCCGATGGCAGGCTCGGATGCGGGTAATGTCCAGACTCGGGCCGAACTGGTGGGCAACGAATATATACTCAACGGGACCAAACTGTTCATTAGCAACGGCGGAGAGGCCGAGGTCTATGTTGTTATCGCCAATGTCCAGCCCGAACGGGGCACTCGGGGTATGACCGCCTTCATTGTGGAAAAAGGCACCCAGGGGTTTGAGTTTGGCAAAAACGAGGAGAAGATGGGCTTCGCGGCGCTGCCCAACCGTGAGTTGATATTCCAGGATGCGCGGGTGCCCAAGGAAAATCTGTTAGGCCGGGAGAGGCGGGGCTTCCGCGTGACCATGGAGACCCTGGCCGTGGGCCGCATCGGTATGGCCATCGGCGCGGTCGGCCTGGCCCAGGCAGCGTATGACGCAGCCATAGCGTACGCCCCCACGCGGGTGCAGTTCGGGCAGCCTATCTCCGAGTTCCAGGCTATCCAGTTTATGCTGGCGGATATGGCCACCGAGATTGAGGCCGCCCGCTGGCTGACCTATAACGCCGCCTGGCGCAAAGATCAGGACCTGGACTTTGAGAAGGAAGCAGCGATGGCCAAAGTCTATGCCTCTGAGACCTGCAACCGTGTTGCCTCAAAAGCCGTCCAGATTCACGGCGGCTATGGCTACACGAAGGACTATCCGGTAGAGCGGTATATGCGCGAGGCCAAACTGTTTGACATCGTAGAGGGCACCTCCGAAATCCAGCGCCTGGTCATCGCCAACCGCCTGCTCAAAGAAGCGCAGAAGTAGTAGAGTGCGTTCACGTTAAACAGGGAGGAGTCAATGCCGATGGCACATACTGAAAGTCGACGAGCGTACGATGAGTTCTTTGTTGAATTCCTCCGGGAGTTAGGACAAAGGGCACCACAGCTTGCTTGTTCTTCGGAGAGACCGTACGGTGACAGCATTCACTTCCGTAGTGACAAGTCCAACGTGCATTATCACGTGGGTTTCGGCAAGCGCGAGCACAAGCTCCGCGTAGACTTATCCTTTGACACGTGCGTTAAAGAGGCAAACAAGGCAATGTTTGCGCAGATGTATGAGCAAAGAGACGCCATCGAAGCGGGCCTCGGGTTTGGGCTATCTTGGGAGAAGAAGGAAGAGCTCCAGTACTCCAGACTTGCCGTGTATACAGTGGGCACAATTTGCGATCCTCCAGACAGGCTTCGAGCTTTACGGGAATGGGCGTTGGAGACACTCCCTAAGTTCCACCAGGTTCTGTCAAGGCGTATATCACGACTGTGAACATCATCGTCTGCATAAAACAGGTTCCTGATACTACCGAAGTGGCGATTGATCCGGAGACGGGGACGCTGATTCGCGAGGGCGTGCCCAGCATCATCAACCCCTTTGATGAGAATGCTATTGAAGAGGGGCTACGGCTGGTGGAGAAAGATGGCGGCAAGGTGACTGTCCTCACAATGGGCCCGCCCCAGGCGGAGCAGGCCCTGCGGCAGGCGTTGGCGATGGGTGCAGATGAGGCTATTTTGCTCTGCGATAGAGCCTTTGCCGGCAGCGATACTCTGGCCACTTCCTATGCGCTTTCGCGGGCTATCAGGAAGATTGGCGATTTTGACCTGATAATCTGCGGCAAGCAAGCCTTTGATGGCGACACCGCCCAGGTCGGCCCTGGATTGGCAGAGCAGTTAGGTATTCCGCAGATTACGTACGCTATTGAGGTGGCAGTGGAACGTAAGAAACTGCGGGTGCGGCGGCTGTTGGAGGATAGATTTGAGATTACCGAGACGCGTCTGCCAGCGCTCATCACTGTGGTCAAGCAGATAAATGAGCCGCGCCACGCCGGTCTGCGCGGGGTAATGAAGGCGCGCAAGGCCGATATACCGACTTGGACGGCGGAGGATGTTGACGCGGACCCACTGCGTTGTGGGCTGAACGGCTCGCCGACCAATGTGGTCAAAGTCTTCTCACCGCAGCGGCAGCACGAGGGCGAAATATTAGAGGGCGACACCGAAGAGGTCGCTCTGGCTTTGGTCGAGCGGCTGCGGGAGGCTAAAGTATTGTAGAGGACAGTGGGCAGTGAACAGTAGCCAGTGGACAGGGAACGGCAAGTAACAACAGAGGACGGCAGCCTACCCCGGCTTCGCTACCTGCCACGAGCATAGCCGAGTCGTGCTCGCCGAAGTGCGCACCAGGCCGGCACAAACTTTTGGAAGGGGATGAAAATTGGTCCGTGGGCATCTATATAGAGACTGACAAATGTACCGGCTGTAAGTTGTGCCTCAGGGCTTGTCCTTATGGGGCAATTGCGGTGGAGGAGGACAAAGCACACTTCACTGAAGATTGCACCAGTTGCGGCGCGTGTGTGAGCGCCTGCCCCGTGGGGGCTATTGTGATGGAAGTGGTGCGAGCGGCGCAGGTAGACACCAGTCAGTATCGGGGAATATGGGTTATCGCCGAGGTCCAGGATGGCCATCTGGCGGAAGTGACTCTGGAACTGTTGGGTAAGGCCCGAGAGCTCGCCGAAGCGCTGCAGGTGCCCGTCAGTCTGGTTTTGCCGGGCGATGAGGTCAGTGGGCTGGCGGCACGAGCCGGTCAGTACGGTGCCGATGAGGTCTACCTGGTTGAGCATCAGAATCTGGCACAATATCGCACCGGGCCGTACACAAATGTGATTTGTGGGCTTATCAACAAGCACAAACCCGAGATAGTGCTGATTGGCGCTACGCTGCAGGGACGGGATCTGGCTTCGCGGATTGCCGCGCGGATCGGGGCCGGGTTGACGGCGGATTGCACCGGTCTGGAGATTGACACCGAGGAGAGGCTGCTGCGGCAGACGCGGCCCGCGTTCGGGGGCAATATTATGGCCACGATCCTCTGTCAGCAAGCGCGGCCCCAGATGGCTACGGTGCGGCCCAGGGTGATGAAGAAGTTAGAGCCACAGGACGGCCAAGAGCCACAGATTATCAATGTGCCGGTGTCCCTGGACGCCAAATCTATTGCCACCAAGATAGTTGAGATAATTCGCGAGGAGCAACAGGAAGTAGTTAATTTGCAGGACGCCGACATAATTGTCTCAGGGGGGCGCGGGCTGAAGGCCCCAGAGAATTTTTCCGTTATCCGTGAACTGGCCGAGGCGATAGGCGGTGCCGTCGGGGCTTCCCGCGCCACTGTCGATGCCGGCTGGATACCGGCGTATCATCAAGTCGGGCAGACCGGCAAGACGGTACACCCGAAATTATACATCGCTTGTGGCATATCGGGGGCAGTCCAGCACCTGGCGGGCATGTCCACTTCGGATTGCATTATAGCCATCAATACCGACCCCAACGCACCTATTTTTGACGTGGCTCACTATGGAGTAGTGGGAGATTTGTTTGAGGTAGTCCCGGCCCTGACCGACGCGTTTAATAAAGAGTTTGGCCAAAGTTAGGCCCAAGTGTTGCCAATAATGATAGGATTCATCTTCCCCGGTCAAGCCTCACAATTCGTCGGCATGGGTGCCGAATTGGCCGGCACCTATCCCGTCGCTGCTGAGGTCATAGGACAGGCCGATGATACCTTGGGCTTTGGTTTATCGGACCTGATGTTTCGCGGACCCGGCGCCGAACTAACGGCTACCGAAGTAGCCCAGCCCGCCCTACTGGTGGCCGGGCACAGCCTGGGTGAATATTCAGCGCTGGTAGCGGCGGGCGCTCTGGACTTCGCCGAGGCGCTTAGTCTTGTGCGTCAGCGGGGTTTGCTAATGGCTGAGGCGGGCCGAGAAGTAGGAGGCACTATGGCCGCCGTCATCGGCTCCGACGCCAAACGGGTGGAGGAATCTGTGGAGCAAGCAGTTCAAGAAGGACATACAGTGGTGGTGGCGAATTACAATTGTCCAGGACAGATAGTAATCTCGGGCACCGAGACAGGAGTGGGGCGCGTCAGGCAATTAGCTAAAGAGGCCGGGGCGCGGGGCAGCATACCTATTGAAGTCAGCGGAGCTTTCCATTCTCCCCTGATGGAGCCAGTGGCTGCCCAGTTCGCCGAATATCTGCAAGTAGCGCTAATAACCGACGCCCAGGTGCCGGTAGTTTGCAATGTGGACGCCGTGGCCCATACTGAGGCCAAGTCAATCAAAAACGCGCTGGTTCAACAGCTTACTAATAGTGTACTGTGGGAAAAGAGCATCCGGACGATGATGGCAGGCGGGGTTGATACCTTCGTGGAAGTGGGGCCTAAGGACGTACTTACTAAAATGATGAAGCGCATAGCGCCGGAAGTTCAGGCGCTGGCTACCTCGGAGCCTACTGACATTGAGCGAGTACTGCAGCAGTTTGTATAGGAGGAAGACGAATCTTGGCACTAACCGACCAAGTGGCCATCATAACCGGCGCCGGTAGAGGTATAGGCAAGACCATTGCCTTGACCTTGGCCGGCGAGGGGGCTAATGTGTTGATAAATGATGTGGATGAGGTCGCCGCCCAGGCCACTGTCGCAGAGGCTGTCGAGCGCGGGCGCGAAGCGCTGGCCTTTGTGGCTGATGTAACCGACGAAACGCAGGTCAACCAAATGGTAAAGGCAGCTCTGGATAGGTGGGGACGAATAGATATATTAGTCAATAACGCGGGCATTACCCAGGATGGTCTATTGGTGCGGATGAGGGAGGAGCAGTGGGATGCGGTGTTGGATGTTAATCTTAAGGGCGCTTTCATCTGTACCAAGGCGGTGGCCCGGCCAATGATGAAGGGACGGCGGGGTCGCATCATCAATATTGCCTCGGTAGCCGGAATAATCGGCAACCCCGGTCAGGCTAATTATTCGGCTTCCAAGGGTGGGCTAATTGCGCTGACCAAGACCACGGCTCGGGAGCTGGCCAGTCGGGGTATTACCTGTAACGCCATAGCGCCGGGCCTTATAGAAACACCAATGACCGAGAAATTGTCGCCGGAGGCGCGGGACAGATTGCTCACCCAAGTGCCGCTGGGCCGGCCCGGGAGGCCTGAAGACATCGCCGTGGTGGTGGCCTTCTTGGCCAGTCCCGATGCTGACTATATTACAGGACAGGTGCTCAATGTTGACGGCGGTATGGTAATGTAAGATACTAATCCCCCTCGGAGAGGGGAACAATAGGACAATACACAGGGAGGTATAGCCAAATGGCGTTGTTTGAACAAGTAAGAGAAGTAATCGTCCGAGAGTTGTCAGTTCCCGAAAGTCAAGTTACCGAAGACGCTACCTTTGACGGCGACCTGCGGGCTGATTCGTTGGACGTAGTGGAATTGGTTATGGCACTGGAGGATGAATTTGATATTGAGATTCCCGAGGAGGACGCGGAGAAGATACAGACGGTAGGTGACGCGGTACGCTATCTGGAGGAAAAGCAAGTCAGCGGATAATCAGGTCAAAGGCGTGTGCGGAGTGACTTCAGACGGACGGTGGTTGAAGACTGGATGAGTGCTATGAACCGACGCGTAGTTATAACTGGGGTGGGCATGGTATCTCCCGTGGGCAATAGCCCCGAGGAGTTATGGCAGGCCATCTGCCAGGGCCGCTCAGGCATCGGGCCTATAACCCTCTTTGATGCCACCGATTATGCCACCCGCATAGCCGCAGAGGTCAAGGATTTTGAGCCTTCCCGGTGGCTGGATCGTAAACTAATTAAGCGCAGTGACCGATTTGCCCAGTTTGCCCTGGTCGCCAGCCAATTGGCCTTGGAGCAGGCGGGTGTGGAAATTACTGAGGATAATTGCACTCAAGTGGGGGTGGTAATCGGTTCAGGTGTGGGGGGAATGGCAACCTGGGAAGAGCAGTTCCAGATTTTGTTAGAAAAAGGACCCTCCCGGGTCTCGCCGTTCCTGGTGCCTATGATGATAGCGGATATCGCTGCCGGCCTGGTGGCAATCGAGAGCAGAGCCAAAGGGCCTAATTTAGGGGTAGTGACAGCCTGTGCATCCGGAGCCCACGCCATTGGCGAGGCCACCCAGATCATAAAGCGCGGCGCAGCGGAAGTGATGATCGCGGGAGGAACCGAGGCGGCAGTGTCCCCAACAGCCATAGCTGGCTTTTGTGCAGCGCGCGCCCTATCAACCCGCAATGACGACCCCCAGAGAGCGTGTCGCTCCCTTGACCGCGACCGTGACGGCTTTGTAGTCGGCGAGGGGGCTACAATTCTTATCCTTGAAGAACTGCACCACGCCCAGCACCGTGGGGCATCAATCTGGAGCGAAATCCTGGGTTATGGGATGAGTAGCGATGCCTACCACGTAACCGCACCCCGGCCCGATGGGCAGGGCGCCTCGCTGGCTATGCAGGCAGCCCTTGACGAGGCCCAGTTGGCACCGGGGGATATTGACTACGTCAATGCCCACGCTCCCGGGACGGTCGGCGGTGACGCTATGGAGGCTAAGGCTCTCCAAGGCATGTTCGGCGACAGTGTTCCCGTTTCTTCGACCAAGCCCGTCCACGGCCACCAATTGGGCGCCACGGGGGCCTCGGAACTGGTTGTATGCCTCTTGGCAATCCGGGAGGGTCTCATCCCCTACACTCTCAACTGTGATAACCCTGATGAGGAATTTGCCGATAGTTTAGATATTGTCCGGGGGCAGCCGCGCCCGGCGCCGATAAGGGTGGCCATGTCCAACTCCTTCGGATTTGGCGGCCATAATGCGGTATTGATAGTATCAGGCTACACATAGCCACGTTCTCCAACCTTGTTCCACGGGAGCGCGACTGGGGTTCTTACAAGCGGTAGTGCGGTGGGGTAAGTATCAGTAGGGAGTTGACAGTGGGTACTATGGCAGATAGAGAGAAGTGGCAAGAAATAGCTGAGCAGTGGGACCTGCCTGAATTGGATACCGATCTGCTGCGGCAGGCGCTGGCTCACGCTTCCTTCATCCGCGAACAGGACCAAAAGGGAGCCGATTCCAACCAGCGTTTGGAGTTTTTGGGCGACACCGTGCTGGATTTGATAATAGCCGAGTATCTGTACAACGGGTCGGCAGAACTTGCTGAGGGCCAGTTGACCAGAATCAAGGCCCAAGTGGTGCAGCAGCACAGTTTGGCGCGGGTAGCCCGAGAGTTGCAAGTCGGCGAATACCTCCTGCTGGGCCACGGTGAAGAGGAGACCGGGGGCCGCCAGAAGAGTTCACTGTTAGCCGATGCCCTGGAGGCGATCATTGGCGCTATATACATTTCCCTGGGACTGGAAGCGACCCGTCAGTTTGTCTTACAGCGATTTTCGCGAGTGCTGGCCGAGGCCAACAGTAAGACCCCTTTGCCCTACGACCCCAAGAGTTACCTCCAAGAATTGCTTCAGGCTCACACCAAACAGACCCCTGAATATGTTACGATTGCTGCCGAAGGGCCGCCCCACAACTGTACCTTTACCGCCCAGGCACGATTCAATGATTTGGTATTGGGAGAAGGCAGTGGTCCGAGTAAGCAAAGCGCCGAGCAGGCCGCGGCCCGACAGTCCCTGACGGATAAAGAGCGCTGGCTGCCTAATCTTCAAGACACCTCACAATAGCGCAAAGGCAGATAGCGTGGAAAACTCAAGTGAACAGACTAATTGCCTTAGCTGCAATAAGTGTGGCGGTGTTGGCCTCAACAGTCGCAGGCTCTGCGGACAAGCCGGGGCCGTTTGTGTTTATGTATGGCTTGCAAGGTCCCCAGGCCGCGTCAACTGCCCAGCGACTGGGCCTGAATGCCCTGTATTGGCAAGTGCGACCCGATGATTTGGCAGACCTGCCTGGGATACGCAGCGAGATTGCCCAGGCGGCGGCTCACAATGTACCGGTTATTGTGGCTTTGCCCACCGTGCCCGAAATCCCCCGCAGCGTATCGCTGGCCGATGACGAATATGTTTCTTCCACCAAAGCCGTCATAGCAAACATTGTATCAGCCCTCAAGGAAGAACCCGGAGTAGTCGGCTGGGCCACCGGTGATTATTTGGAAAGGGCGATTAACTACTCCTCCCTGGAGTTCCGCGAGTATCTACGGCAGCGCTATGGCTCACTGGAGGAGCTAAATAGTGCCTGGAATTGTGCGTATCCCACCTGGGGTCAGATTACTTTACAGGAGGCGCAAGTGGTGGACGATGATCTGCCCTTCGGAGTGGGACGGCCTTCGGTGGACGCAGCCGAATACAAGCGTCAGACCTTCCAGGACATTATGGCCGTTTGGGCTGGGCAGGTTCGCTCCCTGGACCCGGACAGGCTGTTGTTCACCGGGCGCATTAGTCTGTACCGTTCGCTGACCGCCATACCCGACCAATATGACATTGTAGTGCCGGCAATTCCCCCGGCGGCTGAGGAGCCTGCTACCTACTCCCACAACATCCACACGGTAGATATGGCGCGGCGCGGAGGGCGATTTGCGGTTGTCCCCGCGCTGAGTATGCCGATGCCGCCCGACCCGCTATATGCCCAGCATACGCTACGCTTATGGATTGCGGAGGCTGGGTTACATGGGGCGGCTGGCGTAGGATTGCAAGATTATCAGAGAATAGCAAACTCACTCAGTCCAGCCATCGTTGCTCAGAGTCTCGCTCAGGATGTGAAGGCGGTTGTTAACAGTACAACCTTTAGCGTACAGTCGCGTCCCACAGCGGCTATTCTGTATGAACCATACGCCGCCGGGTTTGCAGTTGGACAGGTGCCGGCATATGGCTATATAAACGGCTTCTCCCAGGGCGAACCCAATAACCTGTTCGCGGCCTGCGGCAGGGGCAGTAGATTGGGGCTGGTTGATTGTCTTACTATAGACGACCTGGCAACCGCGCAATTGGACTTGAACCACTACAGTTTCATCGCAGCACCCCTCGCCTTGCATCTGCCTGCGCAGACTCGGCAACGGCTGGCAGAATATGTGGAGAGAGGCGGCGTATTGATTGCTGATCTCGGGGCGGGAATGTATCAAACCGGCTCCTGGCAACAGTTGCCGGCAGAACTGGCGCGAATGTGTGGAGTAACGGCTATTGGCCCGATACAGGAGGTACGACCTATAGGCGGGATACAGGATGCAGATGCTATCCGCATACCGGGCCAGGGAACTGACATAGTGATTGGTGTCATCTCCCCGCACTTCCCTTCATTGCGCCCGTCAATGAGAACCGTTGGGCAGCCTGCACCTCTCGGGCCAACCAAACAAGGCAAGATTCACCGGCGAAAAGCAACGCCAGGGCAGTTGAAGTCGCACACCCTCACCGGACCAATTGCCTATGCCGCCATACGAGATGGTGCTTTACCCCTCGGGGTAAGCAGTAGAATCTGGCAGGAGGGCATACCCTATTTCAGCGGCATCATAGTAAATGACTACGGCCTCGGTTTAGGTATCTTCGCTACCAGCCGCCTGTGGGCCAACTGGTGGCCTGATGACCCGGTTTTTATGGGCTTTCACGGTGATTTGTGGGCACGGCGGGCCGAGTATGAGTTGCAGCAACCAGGCTTTTGGCTGGACGGTGTGGAGATATCCGGCGCTGGTGATACTGTCTATCTGCTGAACACGACCGGCAAGCTGCTGCGAGCAGCAGTAGCGGCTTACCGCGCCGACAGCCGTCTGTATCAAGGTGCCTTCGGGTAAGCGTTCTGGGGCGGCCCTGCTATCGGTTGATTTGCCGCTTCTACAAGTTACGGGGTTGAGGGCCAAACCAGTGCAAATACAACCCTATGCCACCGAGGCCAATGGCCGCTTGCTAGAATATAGCACTAAACGGATCAAATTGGAAATTGCTGGACCCGGAGCACGGCTATTCCGATCAGCGAGCGATGAGACAGAACTATCATTAGGCCATCCTACTACGGTGCGGGTTACCATTCAGTCAGGATTGTATGCCATAGAGTCATTGTCCTGGCATCAGGTTGAGATAGACGCCGGCTTCAAACGCCACAGCAGTGAAGCAGTGCAAGCCGATCCTCAAGGCAGAGTGAGGCTCGACGTCACCGGTCAGCGCGCCACCGTGGAAATATGCCCGGCTCCCCCGAGGAATCAGTGAACACCGGGCCGGCGGCCTTCGTCACTTCTCATTATTCCTTGCCTCAAAGGTGCTTTCGTGCTAAAATAACTGACAAACTCGATACCGAGGCTACTTCAGGGAGGAGACAGCGTGGCAGATTGGAGAGAACGTATAGAGGCTAACCCAGAGGTCATGTTTGGGAAGCCAGTTATTACAGGCACTCGCATCCCAGTGGAGCATATCCTGCGCAAGTTGGCAGCTAATATGAACTTTGAGGCAATCCGGCGCGACTATCCCGCTCTGACGCTTGAAGATATCCAGGCAGCTCTCGCCTATGCTTGTGATGTATTGAGTTCAGAGGAGATAGTCCTAATGGGGACAGCAGGGTGAAGTTCCTGGCTGATGAGAATATCGAGCAGCCACTAATAGAGGCGTTGCGAGCGGCAGGATATGACGTTGCTGCCCTTACCGAAGACCAGAGAGGCCTGCCTGATGATCAAGTTCTCAGCCGGGCCGAAACGGAAGGGCGCATCCTGCTGGCGAATGACAAGGACTTTGGAGAGCTGATTTTGCGGCTACACCGACTGGGAACAGGAATTGTACTGCTACGGCTCGGGACAGAGGATGGCGCCGAAAAAGCGGCTCAAGTCATAAAGATCCTGCCGGCTATTCAGGCCCGGCTTACCGGGCAGTTTGCAGTAGTGACCGAAGAGCAGATGCGCCTGCGGCCCCTGCAACTTCCAGGCAAGGAACCTGACGAATAACCCGGCACCAAAACCTAAAAGTCGCTCTACCACAGTCATATAAAGCAGTGATGGTTGGAGTAATGCCGCTTAGGAGGCAGGTAGCATGGGCAGAAGAGGCAGCAAAACAGACCGCTGGCGGGAGGGGCTGGGCTTCTGGCTGATAGTCTTGTTGATATGTGTTGTGGCAGGAGTAATCAGTTACCAGACCGGCAAGAATTGGGTAGGACGGCGGCTGGCCGAAATCAATCTGAAGCCCGGCGGCGCGCAAATGCCCCTGGAGCCGGAAGAGTCGCCTGAGTTAAGTGACCAGCACGAGTCGACTGCGCCCCAACCGCCGCTGACGCCGCAGGTGAGCGTTGAGGAACGCGAACCCAATGAGGCGGAGAAGGAAGAAGTCAAGCGGGCGGCCCGGGAACAGCAGGCCCGAGAAGAACCCCAGAATGGCGCGCAACTCAACGCCGAACAGGAGGAAACCGCATCAGAGCCGGACAGCGGCGAAGGTGACTTTGTGGTGACTGCTGGGTCCTACGCCAGCAGTGATAATGCCCGCCGTATCGCCGAGCGCCTCACTGAAAAGGGCTATCACCCCTTCGTTACTGAGGTAGAAAAGGAAGGTATCGTCTATCAGCGAGTAAATGTCGCTGCCTTCGGCGACCGCAGTCAGGCTGAACAACTGCGGGATCAGTTGCAACAGGAGGGCTTCGTTTCCGGAGTTATGGCGAGGTGAACAGCTCTACCCAGGCAATCCACATCATAAGAGAGGTAGATGATGGCAACCATCCTTGATTTGGCGCAAGCCGCGGTGACCGCGGCCATCCAGGCCGGGGCCGAGTGGGCCGATGCCACATGTGTCAGCACCAGGCACGTAAGCGTTGAGGTAGAGAAAAGCAGTATCAGAGAGTCTGAAGTGGTGCGCGATTGTGGGATAGGAGTGAGGGCCTTCATAAATGGCGGCATGGGCTGCGCTACTACCCAAAGTCTGCAGGTCGGCGAGGTCCGATATTGTGGGGAGCAGGCCTCAGATTTGGCCCGCGCGGCTCACAGCGATCCTGACTTTGTGTCTCTGCCGCCGCCGGCGGAGGCTGACGAGGTAGCGGAGTTGTTCGACGAGAAAATCGCCGGCCTGCCTTCGGCTCAGGTGGTCGGATGGTGCCGAGATGGCATCCAGGAAGCGGAGCAAGTAAGCCCCGAGGCAATCATGTCAGGCGGGGCGGGGCTTACCGAGGCAGAGTATGGCCTGGCTACCTCTACGGGTATAGCCGCCACGCGGCGCGGCACCGCAGTTAGCATGAGCCTGTTCGCCGTAGTGCGCGAGGACGACGAGGTGGGCAGTTATTTTGAATATGACATCGCTCGGCGGTTGGCAGATTTCGAGCCCACCGGCGTAGGTCGGAAGGCCACCGAGCAGGCTCTGCAGTTCTTAGGCGCCCGACACGTCAAGACCCAGCAGATGCCCGTAGTCCTGGGGCCACTGAGTGCCAGCGGCTTGCTATTCAGCCCTATTGGTAGCGCGAATGCGGAGAGTATCCAGCGGGGGCGTTCCTTTATGATAGATAAATGTGGCGAGCAGGTTGCCAGTGAACTGGTCACTATTCGCGAGGACCCCTTTGTGCCGGCGGGCCTAAGTTCTACGCCCTGGGACGGCGAGGGGGTGCCCAAGCGCAAGCGGACGTTGTTGGACAAGGGCGTGCTGACCACTTACCTGCACAACTCTTACACCGCTAACAAAGCCGGAGTGGAAAATACCGCCCACGCCCAGCGCAGCGGATATTCAGGCCGCGTGGGAATCGGGCCCAGTAATCTGCTAATCCAACCAGGGCAAAGGCCTGAGGCGCAACTGATTGCTGAAATTGATGAGGGCTTGTACATAAATGCCGCTGGCCTGGCCCCCGATGCGGTCACCGGAGATATATCGGCCACGGTGGATTTCGGCTTCAAGATTGACAATGGCGAACTGGCTTATCCGGTGAAGAATGCCATGATAGGAGGCCACATCTTTGAAGTGCTCAGCGCAATTGATGCGGTCTCCAGCGACTACCGGGAGGAGCCGGGCATGATTATGCCCAGTATCCGGATAAGTCAAGTCCAGGTTGCTGGTGGTGCTTAGGTAAGCGGCCACAGGAATATGACCGCAGCCACTGCTGTACCTACCACTGCGCCGATGACTACCTCGGCGGGCGAGTGGATGCGAGCCTGCATCCGACTCTGAGACACCAAGAGGGCCAACGCCAGGGCCAGAGCAGTCACGGCTATATCACGGGTCAGGATAATGATGCTGGTGGCGATCAGGAACCCGATGGCGGTGTGGCCGGAGATTATGCCGCCGCGCCACAAACTGCCTCGCTTAGTTCCCTTCTTCAGACCTGTGATGATAAGAGTGAGTATTATGGTCCCAATGATTACTAACTGGATGGGGCCTACATGCGGTGGAGGCGAAAGATTCGGGAGTTTGTGAAAGATGGCCAGTAGCCGCTCATTACGGAGGAAAACCACGGCCGCGACTGCTACCGCGTATAAAGAGGCGATCAATACGGCTCCCGCGGCGACGTCCTTCGCCCCCTTCGCTTGGGAATGATAGGTATCAACCAGCAGGTCCACCATCACTTCCACGGAAGTATTCAATACCTCGGTGATCACTACCAAAGCCATGGCAAGCAGCAGGTGCAGCAACTCGCCGGTGGATACACTCAATCCCCATGCGGCTACCAGAACCAGGCCGATGATAGTAAAGTGGACACGCATATGGCGTTGGGTACCTAACACAAATAGTAGGCCCTGCCAAGCAAAGCGGAAACTACTGGAGAGCGACTTAGCCTGCTGGGCAGACGAAATACGCGGCTCACTATCCTGCGGCGGCGGTAGTGACTTTGACTTCATCGAGCGGCTCCAATCCTCCATCATTAGGATTTGCCGCGTTTCGGCGGCAGCGGGCAGATAGCGTCGGCGACCTGCGTCTGTAGTTGGTTCATCTGCGCCTGGCCTCCCTGCGAGGCATCATCGTATCCCAGCAGATGCAATACTCCGTGTATTGTCAGGATGCACAGTTCGCGGGCGAGGCTGTGGCCTTGCTCCTGGGCCTGGCGTATGGCCGTTTCTACTGAGATTATTACTTCGCCAGCCAATTCCTCCTCTTCCTCCGCCGGAAAGGCGATGACATCGGTAGAGCCACAGCGGCCCAGAAACTGACAATTCAACTCAGATATGCGTCTATCATCCACCAGGACCAAACTCAGCGTCCCTGGCTCCGTACCCAGTGTCTGTGCAATGGCCTGAGCCGCTTGCTCCAGCAACTCACGATTAATAGACACGTCTTGCAAATTTTTTAGGTCTATTTTCATGTGTAGCAAGGTAGTACTGTCAGGTTTCGCAGGGAGATGCCGAGTATTGCACTGAGTACACTCTGTTGTTTCGCCCTCTGTGTCGCGACGTTAACTTCAGTAGCTTGACTTAGTCAGCAGATCCGCGTTTACGTGCTGATTCTCGCATCTAGCGACGCCTCTGCAGTCGGCCAGACACTACCCCGATCTGCCCTGATCATCCCTTTTCGGTTCGTTACTTTTCGGCGTAAGTATGCGCCTGGGGTTGTCCATCAGCAGAACTTGCACCTGTTTCTCAGTGACGCCCACCTCCAGCAGCATAGGCACGAATTTCTCCAGCAAATAGCCGTACCCGTGGCCACCTTCATGCTTGAGATGATATCTTCTCATCATATCCTGGGAGATGGTAATCTGCCGCAGGTAGCCCAGGTCAATAAGTCGCTTGACCAGTGCTGCACGATCTTTGTCCTGGAAATCGCCGAGCTCATCATAGCCGATGGCATCAATCCCCAGGTTGACGCCCAGGTCGGCGAGTCGTCGGTTTATGTCTTCCAGGCCATGCTGAACGCCCAGATGTCCGATCACTATCTTGTCTGGCGGTACTCCCTCGTCGGTGAGCAAGCGCACCTGTTCGAAAGCGTGGTGTCCGGCCCAGCAGTGAGTGGAGATAGGCAGAGCAGTAACCAGGTGGGCCCGGCCCGCGGCGCGAAAGACCTTCTCCTCCAGAGGGCTGACCTTCTCGGTGTCAGCCTCAGTGGCCAACTCGGCGATGATGCCGGGGCGAACATCGGTGCCCTCAAGACCCTGCTGCGCATCGTCAATCATACGCTGGGTTAGTTGGCCTATCGTTTCCCTTTTCACATATTCCGGGTAGACGACCTCGCGGTAGAAGCCAGTGGCAGCGATGACGTTGACGCCCGACTCCTGTGCAATGCGCCGCAGGGCCAGTGGCTCCTGCCCCAGCCCGCGGCAGGTCAGTTCAACTATGGTATCGCCGCCCGCCTGCTTGAAGTATTTCATCTCCTGGATGGCCACATCCACATCGTCGAATTTCTTGCGCGCGTCGTTGCCCGAAAAGGAGCAATCAGCAATCAGGTGTTCGTGCATATGTGTAACCCCGAGCTGCTCTGGCAATATCGGACCTACGACCGTCTGTACTGTTCCGCGCATGTTAGGCGCTCCGCCCGTTTCAACTTGTATTAACACCAGACACAGCACCGCGGGTCGTACCCGGGTGCCTTGCTGGGCATGCAGGACAGATTCTTAAGCAGTGCCGCTGAGTTGCTGAGCGTCATTAGTATTATAGGGAAAATTAGCCAATCGCCTCAACTGACAGATATGCGCTGCGTTGAGTAGTACTCTCAGTATTGTTCCGTACGCTCCGAAGCAGGACGACCCGAACCCGAGGAATTGGTTCTTTCAGCTCTGGCGGGAGCCGGCACGGCCGGCCGGTAGCGCTCGGCCAACTCTTCAGCTTCCTGACGCAACTGCTCAGGATATTTGACCCGCTGGTGGAACATACTGGTGAGAGTACCCACAAAACTCTGCTTTATCGCGGAAACGTCGGCAAAGGTCAGGGGCGATTCATCCAGTTGGCCGTCCCGAATTCTATCCTCCACCAGACTATCCACCAGACTCTCAATCTTGGCAGGAGAAGGGGCGTCCAGAGTGCGGGCGGCAGCTTCCACAACGTCGGCCAGCATTATGATAGCATTCTCCGAAGTCTGGGGTTTGGGGCCCGGGTATCTGAAGACCTGTTGGGGCACTTCCTCCTCGTCCTCAGCTTGTTGTAAGGCCTTTTCGTAGAAATACCTCATTAGTGAGGTGCCATGATGCTGGTCTATGGCACTGGCGACGACGGCGGGCAATCCGATTTCTTCGGCTATGTCTTCGCCATCCTTATCATGGGCGATAAGCACCAGGGCACTCATATAAGGTGTAAGTTTGTCGTGAGGGTTGTCGCCCCCGAACTGGTTTTCCACGAAGAAGTAGGGTCTTTTGATTTTGCCGATATCATGGTACATCGCCGCAGTACGCGCCAGCAGAGCGTTGGACCCGATGGCTTCCGCGGCCTGCTCAGCCAGATTGCCAACCATAATGGAATGTTGGTATGAGCCTGGGGCTTCGCGCAACAGGCGACGGAGAATAGGCTGGTTGGGGTTAGCCAGCTCCATCAACTGCAAGTCAGTAAGCAGCCCCAGGGGCCGTTCAACCACCATGGTCGCACCTACCGCCAGCAGTGCCGCTGCTATGCCGCCGGCACTTGCTGCGACCATCAATTGCCAGGAGATAGGCAGTCCGAAAGTTTCGGCGCCCAGCAAAAGCAGCACCGGATTGGTCAACGCCAACACCACGGCGGCGCGGCCAATCGTTTTACTCCAACTGCCGCGAAGAGTAATAATGAAGGAGGCTATTACGGCACACATAAAGGTAGTTACCACCAAGCGCACGTCACTGCCTGCCGCTACCAGGCCAACAAGTAGTCCCAGACCAGCCGCCGTTGCTATGGCGATTGCTGCCCCGGTGGTGAGGGCCACAAGCATACAGGCGGCAGCGGCCGCCGTGAGCACCAGGCTTTCAAAATAGGCCGACTGTTGGCTAATGCGAAAGATAAATGCCACGATGACTACCACGATGCTCAACAGGAATAGTTGCCAGAAGTTGAGGTAGATTTGGGGATAGAACCGCGCGGTAAACACCCATAGTCCCAACACAATTACAGCCAGCAATAGTAGCATAGCCAGGGCTTGAGTGTAATCAATCACCGGGTTCATAAGACCCAAGGCGCGAAACACATCAATGTGACGAGGCGTAACTTGTTCGCCTATCTTAATGACGACATCACCGGTATGGATCGCCCCCTGGACGTCGCTGACGGCTTGACGAGCCGTCTGCTTTTTCTTGTCAGTTGCCTCCGCATCAAACAGGCGATTGGGCTTGATGGTAGCCCTAACAATCTCGGTGACCAAAGCCTGGTAAGTTTCAGTAAGATTGAGAGTCTGGATTTGTTCAGCGACTTCCTGACGAGCCTCGCCGAGATCGTCGCCCTGATTGCGTATGCCCTTGTGCATTTGATCGCCAGCCACTGTCTTGGCTGCTTCCTCCGCCTGATGTAATGTCGCCGGAGGACTATCCACCAGCAGCCGCAATGTTTTGTCACTCAACTTAATAGCCAGACGCCGTTGCAGGGCCGCAACCTTGTCAATAGTCTGGGGCACTGAACTATTCTGCCCAACTTCGGCAGCTTGAGCAAAGATATTTGTGATTGCTGCTGCGACTTCGCGGACGGCGTCAGGATCGGGATGAAATACCGGTTCAACCTTATCGGCGGCCACCTGACGCAGCTTCTTAGTTTGCTGGCTGTCCACATATACGGTACTACGGGGGGCAATAATGGTGCGCGCCGCCTTCTCCCCCACCGACCAGTCTACCTTTTGTGGCAGTACCCGGGCCCACAGAGAGAGAAATAGCATACTGACAGTAACCGCTGCCAGCAGGACGCGAGACAGGGACACATTACTCAGGTCCCAACCTAATATGGCAAGCGAGGACTTGTTGTTAGCTTTATTCGTGTTGTGCCGTCGCATTGATATCTCCACCGCCCCAGGACTGCGTACTATTGCCGCTTGTGATAATATCTCGCGCACGGCCTATCATTGTGCTCACAAGCAGCGCAATCGGGTTAGAGCGAGACCGCAGCAATAAAAATGCCCGTCTTGGGGCAACCTACTCGGCAGGCGACGATTGGTTTTCAGCCTCGTCGTATGCACTAACAATTCGCTGAACCAGACTGTGACGCACTATGTCATTGGCCGTGAGTCGACAAACGCAGATGCCGGGCACGCCTTCAAGTATTCGCACAGCATTAACGATTCCCGAGGGGGTGGAGGCCGGCAGGTCGGTCTGGGTAATATCCCCAGTTACTATCATTCGCGAACCCAGTCCCAGCCTGGTCAAGGCCATTTTAGTCTGCATGGGCCTAGTATTCTGGGCTTCGTCAAGTACGATAAAGGCATCATTGATGGTCCGGCCCCGCATATAGGCCAACGGGACTACTTCAATAGTACCCCGCGTCAGATGACGGTGGAAGCGGTCAGCACCCATTATGTCGTGCAGGGCGTCGTGAAGGGGCCGCAGATAAGGGTCTACCTTGTCCATAATATCGCCGGGCAGGAAGCCCAATTCTTCCCCGGCTTCGACCAGAGGTCGGGTCAGCACGATGCGGCTCACTTCACCCTCCCGCATCGCGCTCACCGCCATGGCCATAGCCAGGTAGGTCTTGCCCGTACCGGCCGGACCAATACAGAAGACTATATCACACCGCTCCACAGCCCGGACGTACTCCACCTGACCAGCGGTACGCGGCCGGATAGGTTTGCCCCGATGAGTGATAATAATCGGCTCGGATAGCAGGGCCTCGGCCTCCTGGCCCGCTTCTCGTTTCACGGCATCCAGCGCGTAACGAACATCTGAATCAGTCAATCCCCGTCCTTGGCGGATTATCGCCAACAGCCGGCTCAATAATTGCTCAGCGGCTTGGGCAGGCTTGGGGCGGCCATATATCTGCAACTGGTCCTCGCGGGGCACAATCTTTACTTCCAGAGCGTCCTCCATCAGCCGCAGATTTTGGTCATGAGTACCAACTAACGCCTGCAGTTCAGTTGCTGCATAAGGCACTACTACTGCGGGCGTTTGTGATTCGGTAGCAGTCTGTTCAGTGCTCGTTGAGTATTCCTCCTTCAATCGCCATTCCCTACCTGAAATACAGCAATGCCGGCTCATTGTTTATCTCGGTCTTGAGCATCTCCAAAATCTCGTCGTTCAGATACGTATAGGCGAACAGGCAATAACCATGAATGCCCATGCTCCGCACGAGGTGAATCTGCTCCTTGACCAGTTCAGCGGACCGAGGTATGACCTTCTTCCCATGGCGTACATACAGCGAGAGTCCGGTCACGAGCTTATCGTCATCAGCCAGCGCCGCCAGGAACTGCCGCTCGTGCGCGCGCACGTGCAGCGTCTGCATCCGATAGTCCATCGGTATCACCACATCGAGCCACCCCTGCCGCGCCCAATCTGCCGGATATTGCCCTTGCGCGGCTCCGCCCGCCATTCCCGCGAACACCGCGGCCGACATAGCCGCCTGCGGCCTCACGGCCCTGACGCCCTCGGCTGTGCGGCGGATTATTTCGCCAATGGCCTGCCGTTGCCACGGGATCCACTCCTCATCTGTGGCCTCGGTCAGGGGCTTGCCGTACTGCTGCTGGAATTCCGCGAGACACTTCTCGCAGTAGCATCGCCCCATGCTGCGGATGTAGTCGAGATGGATGCCATCCACCTCATAATCGCGGGCCACGCCGACCATCAAGTTGACGATGAAATCGCGGTACTCGGGCCGGTGTACATCCGCCCCCACGCTTTGCACCTGACCGTTCTCATCAATCATCTCGACGCCAGGTAACTTCTCCCGGAAGTGCTTATCTCGGTAGGTCACGCAGAACCACGGATGCACCTCCATCCCCTGCTCGTGCGCGACTTCGATCAGATACGCCACCGGGTCGAGCTCCTCCTCGACTCCATCCGTCATCGGGAACAGATCGCTGTTGGCGAGCAACATGCTCCCCACGAAAATGTCGGGAATCAGCACGTTCAGGCCGGCCTCCTTGGCCCTCGCCACAAGTGTCTCTATGCTCTCCCGGGTCATCATGCTCTTCCACTCGACCCACAATGCCCGCGTCTCGCGTACGATACCGTCGGCGTTGCGCGGCAGCGCGACCGGCTCAAGCCCGGCCGTCATCTCGTGGGCAGTCCTTTGTCCGTCTCCAGCATTGAAGGTTTTTGTCACCTGGCGCGTCCGGGGACCGTCGGGCGTCATGGCGCTGACCGTGGCCTTCACCACAACTTGTCGGGGCACTTGACCCTCCGGCAGGTTGGTGGCCAGCCAGGCGCTTGGGATATGCAAGTAGTCGATCTCCGGGCTCAACTCCGCCTCCCAGCCCTGCGCCTGGATGGTGGCCGGAGGGTTGACCACGGGGAACTGGTCACCGTCGCCGTCGGTGACCGTCAGCTTCACCCGGATAGGCCCACCCGGCTTCCAGGTGGACTGAATCTCCGAGAACTCGAGCGAGAATTCGCTCAGATTCGCCAGCGTGAACCCCAGCTTCTCTGCGAGTTGCGGGCGGTCGAAGAAAGCCGGTGGTCTCACCATGTCCAGCCACTCGCCATTGACCTGGTCAATCAGGAAGTAATAATGCCCGCGTATGCCCACCAGCCCCTTGCGAAGCAGTGCGCCGTATCGCTCTCCGGCCCGGGCTTGCTCAATCGTGGCCACTGCTTCACCCGGCTTGGAGAGGTCTATCTGCTCCACTGTATGCAGGGCGGACATCGTGTCGTTTCCATGGTGATACAGATGCCAGTACTCGGTGCCGAGGCGAGAGTTGAGCAGCACCGGCGCGGTCTCCAGCACCCGGTACTTGATGCCCAGGCGCAGCGGAATCTGCTCCGGACTCGCCAGATGTACCAACTGATCCGCCAGCGAGACATCCAGGAATTCTATCTTACCGCCCCCCTTGTATGCCTCGCGGCCACCGGCGCCCTCTCCTTTCACTTCCAGCACCGCGTCATCGTCAGCAGCCACGCAGGTTAACAGGCACAATCCTACAAGTATAGCGATCGCTGTGCTGCTCGTTCTCATCCCTGCAACTCCTTCGCCGAAACTATGACACTGTTGCGGTAGGTGTCCTTGGCTCAATGACAGTGGGGCGGGTTATTAGAATAGTGACCGTTGAATAAACCGCAGATTAAGGCGTGTACGTGCAAGGGATTTACGGTTCACGATAGGTTTGACTGTCATAATTTTTTCGTTACCCCGGTGGCCAGTGCATCACCCGACCGCCGAGCAAGTGAAAGTGAAGATGGGGCACGCTCTGGCCGGCATCCGGCCCGACGTTAGTCAGCAGCCGATACCCGTCTTCGGCAATGCCCTCGCTACGGCCTATTTGAGCAGCCACGAGAGTCAAATGACCCAGCAATTGGATATCTTCATCACTTGCCGCATCCAGACTGCCCATATGCTGCCGGGGGATCAAGAGAATGTGCGTAGGAGCCTGGGGATTCAAATCGCGAAAGGCCACCACCAACTCGTCCTCATACACGATGTCGCTTTCTATCTGCCCAGCAGCGATCTGGCAGAATATGCAATCACTCATCTGGTATACCTCCGCTATGTCGCCGCGCGCGGCCTTTTAAATTACGCAACCTTGTCTCCGGTCGCGTAGCGCGGGTTCGCCACCTGCGTGTCCTCTGGCGCCGAGGCTGGAGGACCTCGCCTACGCGATAACTGCGGCCGCCACTATCATCTATCTCTATAGGTTATTAGTCCCGAACCGCCGTCCGTTTAGGGAAAGGGCCCCCAAGTCGTTGAGTATGGCCTCCAAGCCTAAAATGGTACACGATAGGGGGTCAGGGGCTACGGCTACCGGCAACTGCAATCGTTCTCGGAACAGTTCATCTAAGCCGCGTAGCAGGGCACAGCCGCCGGTTAACACCATACCCCCCCTCTCCACTTGGCGTCGCGAGGAGTCAGGCAGATTGGCAATTATCCAATCAAGTTCTTCTATTAAAGGTTGGAAGGCCTCGGTCAGTACCTGGGGTACCCAGGCAATGTCAATATCGTAAGAGTCCAGGTGTTGCTTCTCCTCCACTGTTATGACGTCATCCACGGGTACTACGGCAGGATTAGGTGACCTGTCCACCGAGCCGGTTTGTTGCTTGATATGCTCAGCAGCACTGCGAGTGATACGCAAGCCGCGCCGCCGGCGGACAGCCCGCACTAATGCCTCGTCCAGATCATCGCCTCCGTAGCGGACAGTATGGCCGGCAGTGACCAGACCATTTGAAAAGACACCTATATCTGTGGCTCCGGCACCGATGTCAATTACCAGATAACTCTCCTCGGAGTGGAGAGGCAACCCCGCCCCTAACCCGGCGGCAAGAGGCTTCTGGACCATAGTCATCTGGCCGGCCCCGGCAGCAGCCAGACTGTGACGCAGAGCCTGAAGTTCCACACCCGTAGCAGTAGCGGGATGAGCAACGACCACTGCCGGAGAAAACAGCGGCCGGTGCCCCAGCGCCTGACGAATGAAGCGCCGCAACATCATCACTGCCCCATCAAAATCGGCCACCACCCCGGCGCGTATCGGCCTGACCACTTTCACTTCCGAGACATTCCAATCCCACAACTGCCGCGCCTCCTCACCCACAGCGACGGGTTGGTGGCCCCCGTCACTAAAGGCCACCGTACTGGGCTCACGAACCACTACTCCTTCGCCCTTAACGGCAACATGGACGTGAGCAGTGCCGACATCAATGGCTAATTGTTCACTCCAGGGAAACAATCGCATATCTGGGCTACCGAGTTACTGGTGCGAGGCAGGCTGCGGGTGGTACTGCGTTGTGGGATAGATGTGACCAATATGGTCCTGATTGACCGTGTATTGTATCACAGTATGAGATAAAAGGCAATAGTTTGTGGAACATATGTTCGGTGAGTAGTGCGTACATTTGACAATTAGACTAATCGCTTGCTATAATGGGGAGAGGAATGAGGCACCAGTTGTTTCATCAGGTTTGAGGACAAATATTATTGGTATGAGCCGGTACTTGTTGCCGGCCACCTCAACAACGGGAGGACCAAATAATGACCCAGCAGCAGGAAGTTGAAACCAAGCTGCAGCAGGTGCGGGAATTATTGGAAGACCGCGACCTGGCGGCAGCAGTCCTGACCACTACCGCCAACTTTGCTTGGCTGACTGGTGGCGGTGATAACCATGTCGTAACAGCCTCCGAGGGTGGCGTTGGCTACATCGTGGTGACTCGTAGTGGCCAACATATCATCACTAACAACATTGAGGCGCCACGACTGGAGGATGAAGAGGTCGGCCAGTTGCCCTTTGAGATTCACTATATGAACTGGCATGAGGAGAACCGTGAGGCGATGTTAAGTCAAATTGTCAGTGGCCCTGTCGCTACCGACACCAGTTGGCCACCGGAGGCCACAAATATGGCCGAGGAGATAGCCGGGTTGCGGTGGCAGTTGCTGGAACCGGAGATAGAACGTTATAAACAGGTGGGGCGAGTAACTGCGCAAGCCCTGGATGAGACAGGTCGTGAGATAGAGCCGGGGATGACTGAG
>JALGUR010000062.1 GCA_029820565.1 Candidatus Zipacnadia bacterium | reverse complement strand
CGCCCGCCTCTCGCGTCATGCTCAGTTACTCCAAACCGAGAAGGTTCACTGCGTTTCCTCTGGCAACCTTGTTGAAGACCTCCTCGCTGATTTTCTTCGTATCGCGCCATTCGAGGAGGAGGTCCACCATGGGGAAGGGCATGTCAAAGAAGCAGATGTCCGTGCCGAAGAGAAGGCGGTCCTGGAACTCCGTGAGGAACTTCGGCCCGTATTCGGGGTCACGGGCCAACGCATGCCAGGGGGACGGGTCGGACAGGTCACCATACAGGTTGGGATACCTGCGGAAGAGCGTGGGCACGACGCCCTCCTCTTTGATCGGACCACTCGGATGGCGCCCTACCTGGCCGCCGCTCGGGCCGAACACGATGCCCCTGTCGGCCGGGGTCTCCAGCCGGCCGATCTCCGCCCAGAACACCGGGCCGTGCCCGAGCATGATGAGTTTCGGGAACCTCTGCAGGGTGTGCTCCAGTTGCGGCAACCCGGGGTCGTCGTACAGTCCGAAATCGCCGCCGACCTGATCCGAGCCGTCGAATATCACCGGCAGCCCCACATCCTGCGCGTGTTTGAACAGGTTCTGGACCATGGGGTCCATAACAGGCACGTTCAGCATTACCTCGCCGAGGCCCTTGCATCCCTGGTCGCGGTAGTACCGGAGCAGGCGGTCCAGCGGCGCGTCGGCCGAGTTCGTCAGGGCGCGCGGGTCAATATTGCAGAACGGAATGAACCGATCGGGGTATTGCTCCGCCATATCAAGGATATCTTCGTTGGACTGGGGAAGATAGATCTCGGGACTGACGATGGGGAGCAGCGCCCCCCGCTCGATCCCGGCTTCGTCGTAGCGCTCAATCACTTGCTCCGCGGTGCTGAACTGAGGCAAGCCATCTATGGGTGGGTGCTTCCGATACGCATGGGCGTGAATGTCAATGAACATCGCATTTCTCCTTGCTCTCTCCTGTATTCGTCCGGCGAGCGACACGGGTCAGTCGCGGCCCGCGGTGATCCCTGCGACTGAATCTATATACGCGATCATCATATGCTCCTGAGAATAGTGTTGCCCCGTCCTATGTGCGTCGCGCACACCACAGCACGCCGTTGACAATCACCTGCTGCACCAGAGGCCGGGTGAAGATCTCGTAAGATTCATGGCCGGGCCGAAGATAAAAGATGCGACCGGTCCCCCGGGTCCAGGTGCAGCCGGAGCGGAACTCTTCGCCGCGATCCCAGCACGAATGGAAGATAACCTCCTCGGGCTGCGGCACGTCAAATGGCTCGCTGTACATCTCGGTGTGCGGCACGTCCCACTGGGCCGCAATCCCCTGAGCGATAGGATGATCGGGCAGCAAAGTGGTCAGGTGCTCAGGCTCGGCCTCCTCGCGCCACGAGCCCAAGTCACAACCGGTGCCCATCAGCGCCTTGAACGGCTTAGAGTGGTGGGCCGAGTGAATCGGTATAAAGCCCATGCCCTCCTCAACACGCCCCACTACCCGGCGCACTGTTTCATCGCTCACCTGCTTGTGCAACCGATGCCCCCACCAGACGAGCACGTCAATATCAGCCAACACGCCCTCTATAATTCCCTGCTGGGGATTGAGCAACTCGGCGATCCACGCCGTAATCTGCTCGCGTTCGTTCAGCGCGGCGGCGATAGTCCCGTGAATGCGCTGGGGATACATATCCGCAGGATGCTGCCCTTCAAACCATACTAAGACTTTGACTGGGCCTTCAGTCATACTGCATCTCCTTTGAGTCGGCCGTATGGTAGTTCGTCGCAGACAGTTCCCTGCTACTGCCAGCATACCTCCTCCGCCATGCGCCTGGCACATCCTTGCCGCTTGACTTTTCCCTTCGCTACCGCGAATCAAAGACCTGACGCAGAAAGGCATCTAACTCCTGGGGCGTGTTCAAGGGCTCATTGAGCCAGCCGCGTTTGAACGCAATCGCATTCGCCTTCAAAAAGTTCCTTTCGTTTATAAACCCCGGGATCCAGGAAACTCTGCGCAATTGCGTTAGTGGGGCCAGGAAGATATAGCCCTGAGCAAGATCGGCGAATACAAGGTCTGGGCGACAGGCAAAGTAGACGCTGTTCGGGTCACGCAGATTAGCGAAGGCGGAGCCCTGGATATCCCAACCAACCTCTGTCAGATCATCCACCTGCATGACTGCTTCAATGAAGCGCGGCAGCACGGACTCCCGGTGGCCCTCATCGTTAGCCACGGGTAGGTGCGGCTGGTGTAGGCAGATTTGGAAGATACGTTCGTTGTAACGCCGCGTCAGAAGATAGCCCATCGGCGAACGGGAAGGCGTCGTGAAACTGGTGAAAGAGTGTGCATAGCCGACAAGAACCAGGGCCTTGCCGCTCGGCCTTAGCACCTCTCGCTCTATCACCGCCGCCATATCCAAGTCGCGCGACTGCATCAGTCGTAGGGCTCTGGCCTGGGCCTTGCCGGAGCCACATTCCAAGTGGTAACGATCCCAGCCGTTGTCCAGGCCGACAATGCGGAACTTCGGAGCGTTTCTGGGCAGACTGTTGTTCAGTTGCCATATAGCACGAAGTATCTCCCGATATTCGCGAAACCCCCACAGAACGGAGCCATTGTGGCGGAACAGATCGGTGGCCGCATCGTCATCGTAGACAGCACCGGTGACCTCCCTGTTGGCACGCCGAGTATGAGCGTACTTGATGGCTTCCATACACAGCGTGCGGACCCCGACGTTGTACAGAGGCGGCATGAGTGCCGAAACCAGCTCCAGATTCTCCTTGACCTCGTGCATCTCACCCAATATCACTATGTCGCAGTCTGCAAACTTGCTGACCACGTACTCCAGCGGATCCCTTCCATGAGCCTTGATGAAGTGAACGTATGGATTAACGTCCACGGTGGACAGATCGTCCAGTTCGACTATGCTGGAAGGTGACACCGCTGCGCGATCGGCAGGGACGCCAATTTGCATAGCCAGGCAGCCCGTGATAGCAAGGAAGAAGACCCACGTTACTACACGTGGGGCGAGGTTCGCCATGATTCTAACCATCCGACCTTGCGCGCGCCGGCCCCGATAAACACGCTACCACAGATGACGATTAGCAAAGGCGCGCCCCGAACCTGTTTTGAGGTAGTATTCGAATTCTACTGCCTTGGCGTCGTCCTGGACGCTTACCACAAACCCTACCTTCTTTCAGAGCCAAATCGAAGGACAACTATGATCGGTCCTTGCTCAGTTCTCTCAGCTTGTTCATGTGCGTATCTATCAGGGCTTCCTTCTTAGCTCGGCGCCATTTTTTGATCTGGCGTTCGCGTCGAACAGCCAATGATTTGGTTTTATGGACCTCAGAATAGACCAACTGCACCGGACGCCGACGTGCGGTGTAACTTGGCCCTTTGCCGTTATTGTGAGTTGTAATTCGCTCTTGGAGATTCTCCGTGGAGCCGACATAATAAGAGCCGTCGCAGCACCGGAGGATATAGACATAGTAGCGCTTAGCCATTATGCGTGTCCTTCGGCAGGCTAGGGGCGCCATTCGCCGCGCTTACATTCTACTTTCATAAGCTGGATGGAGAATATGGCTTGCCATGAGCAAGCCCCGCGCCAGATGGGGGGCGCATTAAATCACACTTGCCCTTCGGCAGGCTCAGGACACCATTCGCCGCGCGGGGCGCGTCGAATGGTGGAGGCGGCGGGAATCGAACCCGCGTCCGAAGAGGTACCGTCAGAGCGTCTACGAGCGTAGCACGTGTATTGATTTCGCCTCATCCCAGCCCACGTACCGGCCAGAGGATGAAGCTAGCCGAGATTTAAGTTTCCCTGCCAGTCGTCTCTGCAGCAACCAGAAGGTAGCTAATCTCTCTTACGCCCGGTCCCAGCCTGATTAGCGAGGCCGGGGGGACGTGCTGCACTAAGCAGCAAGCGCCATTGGTGTTTTGGCGTTTATTGGGGTTCCGCGTTTTACGAGTCAGCGGAGATCTCGGCCCGCTACTCTAACTGGCTTCCTCCCCGTCGAAGCCGATCGCCCCCACTACTTATAGTATACCACAAAAACTGGGGAACGCCTACCTAATGGCTTCTATTTATTGGACGAACCACAGCGTCACATAGTTCGCTGGGCAGTACTCAGCGTGCTAAACACAATTCTGGGGCTTAGGGTCTCGGCACAGCCGAGCCCATCAGACCTGCTTGAAGACCTGATCGCCTTCGCGGACCTTGTCGGTTACTTTGATGCCTATCTCGTCACCGGGGCCGGCCGCGTCCACTGATTCATGCTCAATCTGGATAGACTGAACTTGCTCAACTAAATCAGTGGTATGACCGACAATGTGGATAGTATCACCGACCACCAGTTCGCCAGTCAGTGTGATGGCCCCGACGCTGATGTTGCCAAAGTAGTGACTTACCGTGCCGATCAGTTCTTCGCTCTGTGCAGATTCCACTTCTACTCACCTCCTTGCTATTATGAGATCTACTGCCATACACTGCGCTAAGAAGCGGCAAGTTGGCTCCTCCACCCGTACGCAAATCGGGGCAAGAGTGCCCCCTCCTATAGGTCTGCGAATAGTCTATACTACTTACGGCGCTTATTACCGAACTTTGTTCTCTGTTCGCGCTTTTTGCGCTGCCGCGCCTTCTGGACTTTAGTAGTAATCCATAGGGCCAGATAGCCGCCACCAATCATCCCTCCCCCGCCGAGGCTAAAGCCCACCACCAGAGGAAGACTACCGCCTCGACCGAGTTGCTCAGGAAAGGCCCGGTAGATTGCCATCCAGCCCAGCATTCCCACCCCAAAACCGACCACCGCCCCCACAAAAGTCGTCAGCAGTTGAGTAATCTCTTTCATAAGCCATCCCTTGGGCAAATACTGCTTCTGTGTTAGTTACTATTCGCCCCGCTACGATTTTCCCCTTCATCGGTGCTGTCTGTAGAGGAATATTTCGTCCAGAACAGGAATTATTATTGTAATCATTATACAACAAATTACTATGGCACGAGGAGGTAAGTTTTGTACGGAACAATCATTGAGGCTATATTGCGCGAACACTTGGTCAGCGGCACCCTGTCGCCAGGAGAGGAGATTGGTTTGCAGATAGACCAGACTTTGACCCAGGATGCGACCGGGACTATGGCTTACCTGCAATTTGAGGCCCTGGGGTTGGATCGGGTGCGCACTGAACTCTCAGTCAGTTATGTAGACCACAATACTCTGCAAACCGGATTTGAGAATGCGGACGACCACCGGTACTTGCAGACCGCAGCCGCCCGCTACGGTATTTATTTTTCGCGGCCCGGCAATGGTATCTGCCACCAGGTGCACCTGGAAAGGTTCGCCGCCCCGGGCAAGACTCTATTAGGCTCGGATAGCCACACTCCGACGGCTGGTGGATTAGGCATGATGGCAATTGGCGCGGGAGGATTGGACGTGGCCCTGGCTATGGCCGGCGAGTCCTTCTATCTGCGCGTCCCCCAGGTATTAGGCGTTTGCTTGACCGGAGAGTTGCGCGATTGGGTCTCGGCCCAGGACGTTATTTTACACTTACTCCAAGCCCTATCAGTCAGTGGCGGCGTCGGCAAGGCTGTAGAGTACTTTGGCCCAGCCGTGGCGAGTCTCAGCGTACCGCAGCGAGCGACTATTACTAATATGGGGACTGAATTGGGCGCGACGACTTCGGTATTCCCCTGTGACCAGCGGACTCGTGAGTTTTTGCGGGCGCAGCAGCGCGAAGAAGTATGGGTCCCGCTGGCGGCGGCCGCTGATGCGGAATATGACGAGGTCTTGGAGGTGGACCTTGGCGCGTTGGAGCCGCTTATCGCCCAGCCCCATAGCCCAGATAATGTCGTGCCGGTGGCTGACATTAGTGGCCAGAAGGTTGATCAGGTATGCATTGGCAGTTGCACCAGCTCTTCGCTGGAGGAATTGATGACGGTAGCGGCACTGTTGCGCGGCAATAAAGTGCATCCGGAGGTCAGTGTGACCGTCTCGCCGGGCTCGCGGCAGACGCTGCAGATGTTGGCTGGCAATGGCGCTCTGGCGGATTTAATCGCCGCCGGAGTGCGCATACTGGAGACGGCCTGCGGACCGTGTATCGGTATGGGCCAGGCCCCACCAACCAGTGGCGTATCGCTGCGCTCGTTCAATCGCAACTTTCCGGGCCGCAGCGGCACTGCTTCGGCCCAGGTATATCTGGCCAGCCCGGTTGTGTGTGCCGCCGCCGCGCTTACCGGACAGATAACCGACCCGCGGACGTTAGGTGAGCCGCCCCGGGTTCAGTTGCCGGAGTGTTTTGAAGTGGACGATAGTATGATTGTCCCGCCAACCACCAAAGCGGAAGAAGTAGAGGTCGGCTATGGCCCTAATATCAAACCCGTGCCTACCGGGGAATCCATAGCCGATGAATTGGAAGCCGAAGTGCTGCTCAAAGTCGGTGACAACATCACTACCGACCACATAATGCCGGCCGGGGCCAAACTGCTCCCGCTGCGCAGCAATATTCCGGCTATCAGTCAGCACGTCTTTGAGCGGGTTGACACTACCTTTGCCCAGCGGGCGCAGGCTCCCGGCAGCGGCGTGATTGTGGGCGGTGATAACTACGGGCAAGGCTCCAGCCGCGAGCATGCTGCTCTGGCGCCGGCCTACTTGGGCATAAAAGCAGTCCTGGCCATCTCCTTTGCTCGTATCCACCAGGCTAACCTGGTCAACTTTGGTATCCTGCCGCTGATAGTAAGCGAGGGGGACTATCAACGCTGTCACCAGGGAGACGAACTGAAGATTGAGGGAGTACGAACAGCCCTTACCGAAGGCCGGCCAATACTGGTGCGCAATATGACTCAAGGGTATGAGTTTGCCACCATCCCTCAACTCACTCCGCGCCAGGCGGAAGTCATATTAGCCGGCGGCGCGTTGAATTGGGTCCGGGAAAAGTTAGTCGGTGATGACTAACTGCTAACAGTGATGAACGATATATGCAGGACGCTCCTTTGTCGTAGATTCCCTGTACGGGACTGGTAGGCAAGAGAGTGAAAGACTTAGCATCAAGACTTCCTTCAACAGGGAACATCAAGAAACTAATTGTGACGAGTAGTTGAAATAGTGAAGACAGGGAGGCATTATGTGAAGGTTGCCAACATAGGCTGGAAAGCATCGGGCAATGGTGGCGCAGTTGCCGCGGGAGGAAGTGAGGCAGTGGCGGCGGGTATCCATATTCTGGAAGGTGGAGGAAACGCCGCCGACGCGGCGGCGGCCACGCTGCTCGCCCTCGCCATCACCGACTACGGCGCCTATGCCATCGGGGGCGAAATCCCATTTATTATCTATGATGCCAGTAAACAGCAAGTGAAAGTCCTGAGCGGTGTGGGGCGAGCGCCGCTGGACCAGGATGCCATTGATTGGTACTATGCCAACGATATCCCCGACCAGGGCAGTTATAAGGCTATGCCCGTGCCGGGGGCGATGCACGTCTGTGCAACCGCACTGGAACTGTACGGGACCAGGAGTTTTGAGGAGGTAGTGGCACCGGCGCTGGCCCTGCTCGACGCGGGAGGAAGTTGGTGGTATCCGAAACTGGCCCTAACGTTGCGCAAGATGGTCGAGCGCGAACAGCAGACAAGCGGCAACAGAGAACAGAAATTGGAGGCAGCCCGCGAGCGCTTCTACAAAGGCGACATCGCCGATGACTTGGTTGCCTGGTACGGGGATGTTGGCTCCTTATTGCGCAAGCAGGACTTGGAGGCTCACGTAACCACGGTGGAGGACCCGGTCTGGGTCAAATATCGTGGCTATACTGTGCACAAGTGCAACACGTGGACGCAGGGGCCGGTACTGTGTCAGACTCTGCGCCTTCTGGAGGGTTACGATTTGCAGAATATGGGGCATCTTTCGGCGGACTATATCCATGTCCTCACCGAGGCAATGAAGTTGACCTACGCGGACCGCGACACCTACTACGGCGACCCCGCTTTTGCAGATGTGCCTATGACGCAGCTTCTTTCAGATGAATATACGAATATCCGGCGGTCGCTCATTAGTATGGCCAACCCATCTTTAGAGAGGCGGCCGGGTGATCCCTACAACATGCAGCCGCTTAAGAACAAGCCCAAACCGAGCGAGAATTCAGTCCGCACCCCGATTTCGGACACGACCACTTGTGTGGTAGCCGATCGCTGGGGGAACGTAGTGGCCGCCACGCCGAGCTGCAACCTTGGTGAAAATCAGCCCGACCCGACGACGGGGGTGGTGCAGGGCAACCGGCTGAGATGCCTCAACACGATGCCCGGGCACCCGAACCGCATCCAGCCGGGTAAGCGGCCCCGCGTCACGCTCACACCGACGCTGGTCACCAAGGACGGCAACCCGGTTATCGCCATCAGTGTAGCGGGCGGCGACTTGCAGGACCAGACCACTCTAAACGTGCTTCTCAGCCACATTGAGTTCGGCATGATGCCCGAACAAGCGGTGACCGCCCCGCGCTTTAACACGGACCATATGGAGAACTCGTTTGACTCCGACCCGGACCGCGACCGGGCCTTTATGTCACCAGGCAGCCTCCGGGTCCATAGCGGCGTGCCAACCAGCGTTGTGCAGGACCTGAAGAGCCGGGGGCACAACCTGTCCACGACCTCAGAGGCCATCGCCAGCCCGGTCATAATCTACAAGGACCAGGACACTGGTATCATCCACGCCGCTGGCGACCCCAGCGCTGGTCGTCACGCAGCAGCACTGGATGGACTCTCGTCCTGATACTCGTCTCCTGGCAGGGCGCTGAATTGGACCCGCGAGAAGATGAAAAGAGATAGTCAAAAGTACAACACGCAACCAGGCGTATGGCGAACTCAACCAAGCTGCGCACTTGTGAACCCAGTCCTAATGGGCGGCTCACGCCTCCTCCTCGTCGTCGTGAGCGAGCTCGCCACTGAGTAGACCTCTGTACTTCTCCTCGTCGCCTGCAAGCCACGCTTCTACGAGCAGCTTACCTCTGTCGGTGAGCTTCAACTGGTGTACGCTGGTAGAAACGGTTCCTGTCATCCCTAGTCCCCCACCAACCTGGGCTCCGTACTCAACCAAGCCTGCGGCAATCAGCCCAGCGAACTGCAACACGCCGTCGGCGGTATAATAGGTTGCGTCCCATTGTTTGTTCAGGAATAACAGCAAATCCATCGCGCGCCGGTCAAACGCATGGTTTAGCGCCACCAGCATCGCCTTCCAATGTCTGATTGCGGCTTTTGGGATGTGACTCGAGGTATGTAACCGGTGGCAATTTGGACAGAGCGCAAGCAGGTTGGAGGGGTCATTACCCCCGTCCTCTTTGATCCAAACAGTGTGGTGAATGTCTAGCAGCCTGTCGGAGAACTTCTTGTCCGAGCTAAAATGTTTTATGATGTAGGTATGATGAAACGATTCAATCCCGGATTGCCCGTATGAACAGGAAGGGATTGGGTGCAGAGACCAAGAAACAAGCGTCATAACAGGCAATGCAGCAATATAAGCAGATATTGTGGGAGACACCTGATGGGTGAAAGCACGGAGGAACGGTTGAGGCTGAGATTTGACGCTCGCGTACGTCTGGAATTCCGAGGCAGCAAGACCAGTTCTGACGCAGGCTTGCTGGCCTACCGGGAGTTGGATGAACGCTTGGGACTCAGTGCCTGGGCTCCCGGTTATCTGACCGAAAAGCGCACCGGGAGCAACATCCAGCATCATTTGGTTTCCTTGCTGAGGCAATCGGTGTACAGTCGCCTGGCCGGTTATCCTCACACCAACGACGCGGACCGTCTGGCCCAGGATCCGGCCCTGCGTTTGGTGGTCAGCCGCCAGGCCAGTGAGAGACGCACCGCACCGCGCGCCGCGGTAGGGCGTTTTGAGACCGAACTGCTGGCTACCGGGGAGAATCGTCGGGGCTTGGCGACTTTGAATGCGGCCTGGCTCTGGGCGGCGATGGCTCATACCCATACCCAACGGCCGATTCTGGACTTAGACAGTTCAGAAAGTCCGGTGCACGGGCAACAGGAGGGGGCGCGGTACAATGGCCACTATGGCGGTGTTTGCTACCATCCGCTGTTCTCTTTCAACCAGTTTGGGGATTGCGAAGGGGCCGTGCTGCGCGAAGGCAAGTGGACTGCGCAAGCAGTTGCGGGGCGATGCGGGTTTTGCCCGACCCGAGATTTATGATTACCTGGAGGACCATGGCTTTGTGTATGCTATTCGTCTGCCCGCCAATGCCGTGCTGCAGCGGGCGGTACAGCCCTATCTGGAGCGACCTGAGCAACTGAAGCCGGGGCAGCCGGTAGTCACTTACCATGACTTTCGCTACCAAGCGGCCAGCTGGCAGTGTCCGCGTCGGGTAGTAGCCAATATCCAGTGGCAGGCCGAGGAATTGTTCCCCCGGGTAGGCTTTATTGTTACCAACCGCCCTGATCCAGCTCCGGGAGTGGTGCACTTCTATAATGGACGGGGCACGGCTGAGCAATGGATCAATAAAGGCAAACATGCCCTGGAGTGGATGGGCCTTTCTTGCCATGCCTTCAAGGACAATGTTGTGCGGCTGGCCTTGTTTGTGCTCGCCTATAACCTCGCCAACTTTCTGCGGCCCTTGGTATTGCCTCGAGAAATGGCCCAGTGGAGCTTGACTACTCTACGGGAGCGACTGGTAAAGATCGGGGCCAAGGTAGTTCACCATGCCCGACACGTAGTCTTCCAGATGGCCGAGGTGGCGCTATCCAAGCAGCTCTTCGAGCAGATTCTGGAACGAATCTGGGCCTTAGTGCCCGGCGCCGGGCGACTATGACCTCACCGTGGCGAAGGATGGGTGGTTTGGCTCATGCCCGGGCGGGACTGTGTCTGCTATCGCCCCAGAGCCGTCATACTTGTTCAATTCCGGGCACAATCCTGGTCATAAGTCTTCTAATCTGGGGGCTTTCTATCTAAATGATCCGCGCCAGTAGGAATTAATGCAGGACACAGAGAATATTAGACGCAACAACAAAACACATGGGAAATCCCAGCTACAAACTGTCCTGCAGCCCACACAATCGCACACCACCAACTCCAAGAGCAAAACAGGGCAACCCCGATGGCAGTCACAATTCCAAACAGTCCATACATAATAATAGACCTTTGCAACATTCTCAATCAAAAAGGTGATGACAAGAAATGATACCGCCGACGTTGAAGATTGGTGTGGCTATCGGGCTGGCTTTCCTGTACCTGAGTTTGAGCGCGGCATATGCGGCCTCTGCCTATCAGATGGAACGTATGCGATACGACAACTCGCTGCCTCCTACCATCCCCATGCCTCAGACAACGCAGTGGGCCAAGCCTTACTCCCTGGGCAATGTGAAGATGCTCTTCATCACCAGCTATACGTCGTACGGCGCATACCAGAGCAACTCCGGCGGCGCTCGGATCGGCGTCGAGCTTGTGCAGCGCTTTGACCTCGATGGGAGCGCCATCGTGTTCCCAATCGAGACGAATCGTGCCAAGGATGGCGCGTTCGATCAGTATGCGGTTGAGGTGGCGCGGGACACGTACGACTGCTATGTGTTGACCAGTCTCAGCCTGATGCAGAGCCTCCCCGAGACCGCTCGGCAGACCATCCTGGAGAGAGTGAGACAGGGCGCGGGGCTTGTGGTGGACAGGTTCGACGCACGCCGGCCGGATTTCCTGGAAGGAGTGCCGCTGCAGCCCGAGCCGGCTTTCCTTGCAGGCACGGACGTGCAAACAGGCACTCTCGACAAGGGACGAGTGGTGGTGGGTTTTCCGCCGCTCCCGCCTGACCCGTTTCCACAGGGAGAATGGGGTAAGAAACTGCCCACGCCTGACGGCGCCGCCGCGAATATGTTCGAAGCTTACTACACGGCTGATTACTACTACGAGAAGCTGGGCAGAGAGGTGCTTTGGGCTGCCGGGAAGGAGCCGAAGAGGAGCATCTCGCTGGAAGTCGAACCGTCTCCAGTTTCCTGGGGTGACGTCGGGAAGGCAAAAGTAAAGGTGAGGTCGCTGCCCGGCACGCAGACGACCGTTCGCCTACGCTCTGCGTGGACGGGCGACATCGCTTTGAAACGCGCCAGCGGGAGTGACGAGTACTCGCTGCCGCCGCTACCCGCCGGGCGGTACTTCGTGGACGCCATCGCGAGGGGGCAACAGGGGGTCGAAGCCTGGGCTGTCGGCGAGTTGAAGGTGACCGCGGATGACGAAATCGCGGACATCAAGCTTGACAAGGACTGGTACGAGGTGGGCGAGACCGCAAATGGCTCTGTGGAACTGAAGCTCTCCCAGGAGATAGGCACCGGCGGCGCCCGCCGTTTGCTCAGAGTCCAAGCGCTTGACAAGCATGCTCGTGAGCTGGTAAGGCAGGACTACCCGGCGTCGGGCTCATCCGTCTCCTTCTCTCTGCCCGTGGAGCAATTCCTCCCGTCGCTGACCTACCTGCGGGCGGTGCTGGTGGCCGGGGACCGTGAAGTCGCCTCTGCGATATCGTGCTTCACCGTGCCTCACCGGAGGCTGGATGAGTGGAACTTCACCATGTGGGGCGTGATCGGGGGACGGCATGGGGGCGCAGCGGGCCCGGCCGCGAACAGGATGTGGCTGGAGGAGACGCTGGCGCGCTGTGGGGTAACATCGAGGATTGCGACGGGCGCGCCGTGGTGGTACATGACGAACGCAGGGATGACATACGCGGCGTTCGTCGGTGGCGTAGGCACTCCTGGGAAGGGACAGGTTCAGGTCGAAGAAGACGGAACCCTGAAGGGCTTCAGGCTGGGCAGCCGGGGATACGAAGACTTGGGCGTGGGATGCGTAAATGACGAGCCTGCCGTGACGGAGCGCCTGCGAGAAGCGATGCGACAGGATCCGGAGTATACACCGGTAGCGGCCTGGCGCAGTGGGGGGACGCTGGCGTACATGTGGCCGGATGAATCCAATACCCGTGGCGCGTGCCTCCACCCCTCATGTTGGAAGGTCTACCAGCAGTGGCTGAAGGAGCAGTACGGCTCGATAGAAGCGCTCAACGCGTCCTGGGGATATTCCTACCGGTCGTTCGATGAGATAAAGCCGACTGTTGAGAGGGCCGATGTCCTCAATGCCAAGGAGCAGTACAGCAACATAGCCGCGCTGAACGCTGCGTGGGGCACGTCATACAAGTCGTTCGAAGAAATACTACCAAGTATAGACTGGACCGCCGTGAACAATGAGTACGCATCCGTGCCCGCTCCGCCCAGTAAGTGGGCAGGCGATCAGTACTCGCGCAAAGAGGACGGCTACTTCGGCAAGACGAGAATCAGCTATCCCCGCTACTTTGATCGTCTGGCATTCCAATACTGGAACTACGCGAACTGGGCCAGGCATTGGAGGCCAATCGCACAGGAACTGGATCCTCACGCAAAGGTGGGGATTTCCGCGCCGATGAGCGGTCTGGACGATGACATGGATACCCTCGTGCGTGGCACCGACACGATGATAGTCTACTCCCATCTGCAGATGGAAGTGCTTCGCAGCATGGCAAAGCCCGGCTACCTGTTCGGCACCTGGTCGGGGTATGGAAACAACGAACGGAACCGGGACGCTTGGTGGCAGAGTTTCCTGCGGGGTGCAAACAACACCGGCTGGTGGTGGGTGCACACTTTTCTGGGACCGCATTTAGAGCTATCATCACGCGCGCGATTTATAGAAGATGCCCGCCCCGTCTTCGACGGGCTGGGTACCCTTCTGAACGTGCGCTCAAGAATCCAACACGACGGCATCGTGATGCTGGACTCCTTCCCCTCTGCGCAGGCGTCAAAGCTCGAGGCCGGCTACTCCTACGGCACGTGGGACCCATTCAACTCCATGGGCCACTACGACACGGGCAGTCTCCCGGGCAAGGGCATGGACTGGGGACTGAAGCCGGGCGGCGTGAACAATTTTGTGTGGCACCGTGCCATCCGCGCCCTAGGCCTTCAGTTCAACTACGTAACTGAAAAGATGATTCAACGCGGCGAGTTCAACCCAGACGAGTTCAAGGTGATGATACTGTCCCAGTGCGAGGCGATAGGCCCGAAGGTGGCCGAAGCCATCCGCCGATTCGTAGGGAACGGTGGGACCGTCGTAGCGGACATCCGGCCCGGCCTGTATGATGGTCACTGCAAGCCGCAAGAGAAGTGGCAGGGGGTACTGGATAAGTTGTTCGGCGTGCGGCACACGGGCAACGTGCCAGCCGTGGCAGAACCGGGCCAGATCGTTATCCCGGATCTGGCGGAACTGGGGGACATTGGCAGGTCCGGGCGCTCCCTCACACTCGACCTTGGCGCTCTGCAAGTCAACCCGGCAGTTGAGGTCACGACCGGCCGTGCACTGGGCACTGCAGGAGATACGCCCATTTTCATCGTCAACCGCGTCGGGAAGGGGCGGGCGATTCTGCTGAACTTCCCGCTGTGCACCTACCCGAACCTGTCCCTGCCGGAGACACCCCCCCAGGCCGCTGATCTCCTTGCCGCGGTTTTCGCTGGTGGCGGGGTGAAGTGGCCATTCGAGATGGTGGATGCGAATCGTGAGCCCCACAGGAATATCCAGGCCGTCCGCTGGAAGAGCGGCGAGGACACTGAGGTCGTCGCTCTCTTCGGGCCGCTGAATACCAACCGCTCGACGTTCTCCCGGGGCAAAGACGGCGGGTTCTACAGGATTGAGCCGTGGACGGGACGCCACTCGTCCGTCCCGGTCACGCTAAAGCTGCCCAGGGCTAGGTACGTCACCGTCCTTGGGACGCCTGCTGCGCCACACCCGGTCCACGATTTCACCGCGCAAGTCGAACTCTGGCGGCCGGTGTTCCTGGTGATCAGCAACCGGCTCCTGCAGGCCCCGACCGTAGAGCCGATGAACGCCGTTGGACTGGCCGGCGGAACCATGCGCCTCAAGATCGACGTGCCGGGACGACAGGACAAGCACGTGCTAAAGCTACGATTCACCGCGCCGGACGGGTCTCTTGCACCGTGGTTCGACCGAAGCGTGATCGTCGGCCCCGACGGCGACGAGGTAGTCCTGCACTTGGCCTACAATGAGCATAAGGGCATTTGGCGAGCCGAGGCGACCGATCTCTATAACGGGCGGACAGCCATGACCAGGTTTGGCGTGCGGTAGCAAGCTGTGCGCCGCATTCCGCCCTGTCAGGCTCGTGGAGGCCCTCCTCATCGGCGGCAAAATATGTCATGAGGCAAGTATTATGAAGCGATCTAAAGAGTATAATCCGGATCGGCAGCAACTTTTACCGCCCGCTTTGAACGACTGGCTGGAAGAGGGCCATCTGGCCTACTTTGATAGGCTGAGCCCTGTTGCTGGGGCCCGGCCAAAGCCACAATCTAAATACTGCTCGCCTGCGTTGTCGTCAACACCAAGGAAGCCATATCTGAACTAATCTGAAACTGAAATCATAAGCTGCATAACTCGGTTTCTTCGACGGAACCGTCCGCTGGTAATCATAAAAGACTTTCTCAACGGTCTTGAGACTGGGTCGCCAGTTGACTAACTACAACAATTACGAGAAAAGAGGAGAAATATCAATATGCCCTACTGGATAACAACGCTATGTGCCGGAGTTTTGGTACTATTGGTAGGACTAGTCACTAGCACGGAGGCAAGGATGATCATAGCTCGAAAGGCACGCTCGGACTACACCATAGTAATTGACCAGCGCTGCTCGCCCTCAGAGCGACATGGGAGCGAAGAGCTTCAGATGTTTCTGGGGCAGATTTCTGGGGCTGAGTTTCCCATCAGCTACCCGCGGAGTTGCGTTATCGTCAGCACCTGCTGGAACGGATCCGCCAGGCTAAAGCGGCTCTGGAAGCTCAGCCCTGCGAGCAGCAGAGTGAAGAAGACGATGACGCTGAGGCATCTGAGCAGGCCCGCAAGCAGGGCGAGCCGCCGACTGTCACAAAACCAGCCGTCTGCAAGCAATCAGCAAGCAAAAGTAGGGTTCAGCGCGGAGGCGGGCGTGGACAGACGTCGCGAAGGACCTACTGGAGCAGCTTTTGATGAGGCCAGCCGGAGGCCAGATGTAGCCAGATGCGGCGGGTAGTCTGACGTATCAGGGCACCGACCTTGAACAGTTTGGTGCACAGAGTATGAATCTGGGCTGTGCGCAGTTGGGGATTTGACAGTCGGTGGCGGAACAGATTAAGTAGCTGATAAGCCAGCGCGGTCAGGACCAATCGAAAGCAGTTGGCTTCGAAGCTAGGGCAGGAGAGCCGATCGGCCTTCAGTTGGTTTTTGAGCTCTTTGATATAGTTTTCGGCCTGCCACGGGCTTCGTAGAAGTCGAATAAGTGTTGGGCAGCGCCGGGGCGATTGGTCACCACAAAGCGGCGGTTGAGGCCCTGGGGACCGGCTTCGACTTTGGTCAGCACGCGCCGGTGATGAGGCCAACTGTTGGCCTGGTGGAAGAAGTGATCGTAGCGCTTGGCCCTGGTGCAGGTGGCCTCATATTGCTCCGCCGCCTGGAGCTGCAGCTGGTCGCTGCGGCGTTTCAGCACCTGGTTGGCGGGTACAGCAATAGTGAATCCGATGCCGTGGGCCTCGCACAGTTGGTAGAGCCGGGGAGTGGCAAAGCCACTGTCGGCGCGCAGCAGCACCAGCGCATGCGGAAAGGCCTGTTGCAGGTGAGTAACTATTGGCCGCAGTGCTGAGATGACATTCTCGGCGCAATGAGCATTTCCGGGACGTAGGAAGGTGCCCAGGATAGAGCCGGTCAGCCTCTCGTGGATCAGCAGAGGATGGTACATGTATTGGCCGTGAAAGCCATTGAAGGGAGATCTGCCCAAGTGGGCCAGGCCAGGGCATAGTGCGGGAAGACTGCCTTCACCTCACTGACTACCGGCAGGTGTTGTGGGGTCTATTCTCAATAAGACGACTGAGCTCGTGGGCGAAGAAGTCGTGTTCGACATCGTAGGGCGAAACGTAGTCGGCTAGATCTTTGATCTCGGGAAACGCATTAGCGGGCGCAATACTGAGCGCCGCACGCTCGAACAGAGGGATATCGTTGAGCCAGTCGCCCAAGCCAACAATGTCAGTGCTGGCGAGGCCAAGATACTCGGCCAGCCACAGCGCTGACTGGCCCTTGTCAGCGCGCGGGCTGAGGATCTTGACCAGGCCACCGTCGGCCAGCGCACTGGTGTGCTCAAGCACAAGCTGCGCCTCTTCCCCCAGGTCACGCTGCCACACCTGGTAGAGCCCCTGCATCTCCCCGTAGCGGCCAAAGACGATCAGCACTAGCACTTAGAGGCTCGAGTGCCGGCGGCACATGGCTCGCGCTGAAATATGCGATCTTCCCCATCGCGTTTCTACTTGCCTTCAGGGCCTTAGCCCTTCCCCAGCTAGTGCAGGTTACTGAAGAACTAGGGAAACTGGCGCTGGCTGGGCTTGCTCTCTATGTGGTAATTGTCCTCGGCCAGAATCGGGAGACTACCTGATCCTCGGATTGTAGCTTCCGGCCTGTCTCTAGGCAGACCTTCTTGGTGGAAAGTAGGACAGTGAAAAACGCTCCAATGCTCTGGCTAGTTCATGGGTGCGACCGTCGTTGCTGCCGCAGAAACCTGGCCGAAGAGTAGGTTTGGTTGCAGGGTTGGGATAAATGAAGATAAAACGAGTGTGTGGTGGTATCAGATTCAACAAGTCGTTAGCCTGATAGGGCGCCGACCCAATCAGCAGAACCTGTTTTCAGCAGATAACCAGTACATGGTGTCCTCTCCACTCCTTGCCCAATCCTACTCACTTGCTGCGTTTCCCCGCCTTCTGAACGCCGTGACTTGCGCCTGCTCATTCCCGAGACCCAAGAACTTCCGCAACCGCCGCCCTGAGTAGAAACGCTGCTCCTGAGGCGGGAGCGCCACAACGTGCTCCTGAATTTCATCGGGCAGGTTGAGCAGATTCATGACCTGTGTAACCCGCGCACGACTCAATCCAGAGCGCCTGGCAATCTCGGCCCGGTTGTTAACCGCCCCGACTTCTAATAGCTCCTGAAACTCGTATGCGAGCGCAAGTGGATGCCGGTAAGCCCTTCCTTGAGATTCCTCAAGGTCGGGTTTTGCCCGTCGTTTCAGGCTTTTTGGGCAAAACGTAAACCGCTCAAAAAAATTCCTGCAGTTGTCCGCCCCGGGGAGCCTCCAGAATTTCGGGCTGTCCTTCGAGAGGTTTAGGGGCGGCCCTTTAGCGTCATAGCCTGTGTTTTCAGACATTGCTGCCACGGCCCAGGGAATCGGACAATGCGGTGGTGCCGGTAACCTCTCACCGGCGCTTTCTTCCAGAGGGAAGGAGTCGTTGCGCTGTGGGACGAACACCACAATCAGCCGATGGCCATATGAGAGACTGCAAGCTGAAGACGCGCGTTTTTTGGAGGTGAGAATATGGCGCCGTGGTGAAAGGCAAGTTGCCGTAGCCATACCCGACCGAAGGCGTGCACTACGACTGAGTCTATGTCCGAGGAGGAGAGAACATGCCAGAGTTTGTCAATCCCTTTAGTGGGATGGTCCCGGAGCGCAATATGACGTTCAACGAATTGATCCGGGCTATCCGGCTTAACCTAGCCGCCGAGTAGGAAGCTATTCACCTGTACCAGGCACATGCCGACGCCACCGACAACGAGCTAGCCAAGAAGGTGTTGCTTGACATTGCCGATGAGGAGCGAGAGCACGTAGGGGAATTCCAGCGCCTGCTGAGCATCCTCCTGGAAGACGAGGAGCAATTGCTGGCCAGTGGTGCGGAGGAAGTTGACGAAATGGCCGGCGAGGTCTAGCTGTAGCGGACCGACCAACCGAACAGGCAAGACAGCTCAAGACGGCTGGTGGACCTACGGCCAAGGCTGGCGTGGACAGATGAGTTGCTCCGTCTTTTCCATCGCCCAGTGGGCGAGTGCATCCCTGCCAGTTGCTGGTGTGTCTGTGCAGCTTTAGCCCCCGGCCTCAACGGGCTGATAATGGTCAGCTCGGAAGCAATACAGAGAAAGTGCTGCCCTTTCCCAGCTCACTGTCTACCCAAATCCGTCCTCCGTGCGCTTCGGCCACCATCTTGCAGAAAGTCAGCCCCAGTCCGGTCGAGTACTTGTGTCCTTCCTGACGGCTCTGCACTTGACCAAACTTCTCGAAGATCCGGGCGCGATCTTCTTCTGGTATACCTGGACCATCATCCGATACTGAGAAGATTATCCCCTCCTGTGTACAACGGCTAGTAAGTCGGATGTGACCCCCGCCCGGCGTGAACTTGATGGCGTTACCCAGGAGGTTGATAGCAACGCGCCGCAGCTTGTCCTCGTCGGCCCGAATGGCGGGACAGGTGGGATCTAGTTCGCTCACCAGCTCGTGGTTGTGCTCGCGCGCCAGCCCTTTGACCTGCTCCAGAGCCGCCTGGGCCACTGCGGCAAACTCCACTGGCGCGAGTCCGAGCTTCATCTCCCCACTTTCCATTTTGTTGATGTCCAGCAACGTATTGACCATCTCGAGAAGGGCGTCGGCGCTGGACAGGGCGGTTGGCACAAACTCTTGGGTGATCTCCGACTCATATTCTGTATCCACAACGGTCTGTAACCCGCCCATGATACTGGTGAGAGGCGTACGCAAGTCGTGTACGATCATATGAATGAGTGAATCGCGCAGCTCTTGCAGCTCCAGGATTTTCTGAGCCTGGATGCTATCGTACGCAGCTCTTGCTATCAGCCCCGCGATTATGTGCAGAAACTCCGCGACTTCTGCGATTCGTTCTCGCGGCATGACCAGCGCGGCGTGCGCCACTTGTTCCCCCACTTCTGGCGACATGCCACCCTCGACCGCCAACTGGCGAAACTTCTCCAAATCGGGTTCCGCTGGCAGGCTACGCGCAAAGACCGCGTAACCCACGGTCTCATCGGCGACTACGATAGGCGCTGCCGCGTCACGGAATCCTCCCCGGCAATGGTGCTGGATTGGCTTGTCACCTTCTCGTTCTTCACGGAGCGCCGCTTCCACCGCAGGCTCAGGTACGTCCCACTTCCTGCGCCGCAGACACAGGGTGCCGTAGTCGCCGCAGACCAGCCCACCACAATACTTCAGCGGCTCTTCGATATCGGTCAACGGCACCCCCTCACCATCGGTGAACACCACTGGAACTCCGGTGACTGATTTGAACAGCATACGCAGGCGCCCCAGCGTAGCAACAGGCACCAATTCGGCCAATTTGAGTTGAGTCTCCACTCTGATCACCTATATTGATGTGTTCACGGAACCTCACACTTCCCCGATGGCCCGGTCGCTATTTGAGCATTATAGCTGATTGCTCGCCCAATGTCTTCCCCGTGAGTTCTTGGAGGTTTGCATACGGCCGCGGGAGAAGCTATGAATTGGTTGTCCTGTAGAAGAATCCGGGCGTTCCGAACATATTGTAGTAGGAACGTAGGAACAAGGAGATTATCATGACTGGCAAAGAAGTTCTGCTTGTAGCGCTTGTGCTAATCGTGGCCTCGGCATTGTTGTACACTGTGCACTATTCAGTCTTCCATGATGTGCATCACATTTTCATCTACTTGCTGGGCGATGTGGCGTTCTTGCCCTTGGAAGTTCTGCTGCTCACTCTGATAGTTGACCGGCTGCTATCGGCGCGGGAGAGGCGTAACCGACAGTATAAGATGAATATGGTCATCGGTGCGTTCTTCAGCGCCGTAGGCCAACGGCTGCTGGAGCACATGGCCGATTTGACTGGGAACCAGGCGGAGATTTCAGCTCACGTGGGGATAGATCTGAGCTGGACCGAAGCGCAGATTCGCGAAGCCATTGCCTGGTCAAAGAGCAAGCAATTCCACGTGAAGCCAGATCCCGCCGGCCTCAGCGAACTGGGCGACGCATTGGTGGAGCACCGCGAATTCATGCTGCGCCTGCTGGAGAATCCAATGTTGCTGGAGAACGAGGCATTCTCTGATTTGCTGTGGTCGGTTTTTCACTTGGAACAGGAGTTATCTGCCCGGAAGGCATTGGAGGTGTCTCCACCTTCAGATCTTGACCACTTGGCCGTGGACACAGAGCGAGTATACACGCACCTGCTGACACAGTGGCTGGAGTATATGGTTCATCTAAAGCAAGACTATCCTTTCCTGTTCTCCTTCTCCGCGCGTACCAATCCACTGCGCCCGGATGCCCATCCCGAAGTTGTCTGACTACAACAGGGCGGATAGTGCCCTTGTCACCAGACCCAGCCGTCAGCCTGCGCTCCTCAGCTCCGATCCCCGTACGCCTATTCCCTCTTGGCCACGCGGTCACCGTAGTGCTCCCCGTTGATGGCTGTCTGCACTGCGGAGGAAAGCGCCTCATAGGTGATATCTCCGTCGTATCGGGACCCATTGACGAAGAAAGTAGGTGTACCATTAACGCCGCTGCGCGCCCCCTCCAGCCGGTGCTGACGGATCTGAGCCTCAATTTCTTTGCTATTGATATCTCGGGCGAAGTTGTCCAACTCTAAGCCAAGTTCCGCTGCGTAACCACGAATGTGTTCGTGGTGGAGTTGGCCCCGACTCTCAAACAACTTGTGGTGCATTTCCCAGAACTTGCCCTGCCGGCCGGCGGCTTCCACAGCCAGGGCTGCGGCCATCGCCTGGGGATGTGTGGTCATCAAAGGAAAGTGGCGAAAGACAAACCGTACATTGTGCCCCTCAGCTTCCAGGAGCTTTTCCACTTCCCCATGAGCGTACTGACAAGCGGGACACTCGTAGTCACCATATTCCACTAACGTAACTGGGGCATCGGCCGGTCCCCGCACCCAATCTTGCTCTGAGAGGGGCACACGAAGCTGATGACCTTCTTCACGCCTGCGGATGGTCACCCTATTGGCCCTCCTGCAGCCGCTCAAGAACATCGAATAGACGATCCACGCCCGGATTTTCCGCGATCGGCGACACATAGCTGTACTGAATCACGCCTTCGGCGTCCACAATGAACAAAGCCCGCTCGGTTACTCCGTCGTCCCTCATCACACCATACTGTTCAGCTACTGTTCCCTTGGGATGGAAGTCGCACAGCAAGGAAAAGGTAATGCCTTTGGCCTCTGCCCACGCCTGGACCGCCCAGGTGTTGTCCACCGAGATGCCTACGAGCTCCGCATTTAGCCGCTGGAGATCGTCGAGGAACTCCTGAAGCAGGGTCATTTGGTCTCCACAAGTAGCACTCCACGCTGCTGGGTAGAACACCAGAATGACGTACTTGCCCTGTTTCAGCAAATCAGCCAGTCGAAAAATATCTCCCTGGGCTGTCTTCAACTCGAAGTCGGGCGCCCTTGAACCTGACTCTAACGCTGTCATATGTTACCACCTCATTGTAGATTGTGGTGCGCTCTGCATAAACATATGTTTCACCATCGGTCAGCGTCGCGGATGGCAGCTTTCAATAGACCGCGTGCGTCTCGAGGTAGGCTCGGCATGACTACTTTCAAGCCGGGTACGTGGACGAACCAAGCCTCTAGGTTCTGAGAGTGCTGGGCGGCGTAGCCTGCCCCACCACCGGCAGGGGAGCGCACTACTAAGGGCAGTCTGAACTGCCCTCCGCTCATGTAATGCCATTTGGCAGCATGGTTAACAATGGCATCTGAGGCCTGAGCCAGAAAGTCGCAGTACATGATTTCCACAATGGGCCGATAACCAGCCAGAGCTGCGCCCTACGCAGTGCGGCCCTTGCCGACTGGCTTCAGTCCTTAGAAAGCGTGCCGACGATCGGGAACCTCGCCAGCACGTCCGCGCTGTGCGGCGCGTCGCTCAGTTCTTCTGTCAGGTCAGTCCCCGCGCAATGGGCGACCATGTGTTTCCCGTCCTGCCACAGAAAGCTCTCCGTGACATCATAGACTGAGTTATTGTGAGCGACGTACGCTGGTCTGCCCTGTTTCCCGTCGTACCGCTTGAGCTCCTCGGTCGTAAACCTACGCATGGGCATCTGTCCTCGGTGTGCTACCGAAGAAGAAGGCTGAAAGGCGGTCCGGAAACCCCCTTCCCCTCAGCATCGTACCGATCACCGGAGGAACTTCGACACGAACGGCGATGTGTCGCCGCGACGCATGAAATGCCCGGAAGGTCCCTCCCCGAGGAATTCCGAGAACCACGATTCGTGTTCGATTTCCTCGTTGAGGATGGCCAGGACTAGGTCGTAGGTGCGGTGATCCTTGGCCGCCGTGAGGTTGCAGATGTGGGTGTAACCGCGAACGGCACACCGCTCGGCCTCTACAAGAACCTCCAGGATCCCTTGAACGTCGGTGGCATCCTCCGGCAGAGATGCCGGCGGACACGCCGACGTGTCATGAAAGGCCTTCATGTCGTCAGGCAGCTTGCCCCCAAGCTCATAGATTCGCGGAATGAGCGCCTCAAAGTGGTTCCGGTCCTCAATTCGGGCAGTTTCCGCGATCTCCTTGATGCCCTCGCCTTTCAGTCCGATGAGGTTGTACCGTAAGATCGTGTAGTAATAGTAGGTGGTCAGCTCCGCCGCGGCGTTCTTGACCAACAGCTCCACCAGTTGGTCTACATCCACTCCGGCTTTCTCAACCATCTCTCGTGCTACTCTGGCCATTCTGATCTCTCCTTCCCAAGTGTTCGGGATTTGCTATACGGATGGTTAGTTCTGGTGATATTCTTTGACACCAAGATGAACACCTCTCTATACTCCCCGGCTACAAGCAAGAACGGGGTTCTCCGGTTTCTGCGCCGGAACGCGCCAACTGTACCCTAATCTGCCCCCAAATTTGTCCCATAAACCAAGACCACATACAGACAGCACAAACCAGACCTGACTGCCAGACCAGTTCGGCTCTGCTCGCCTTCTCCTTCCCGCTTGAGGTCCACGTGTGCAGGGTCCCTCGTCCTCCGCAGCCTGTGTGCCAAATGGGGTTAACCGCCGGGATAGCTTGCGTATTGGGCAGCGGCAGTTATTGCACTCCTGTGGCTGGTACTTGTGTGCCTGTGTGCCCAACTCCGCTCAGCAGGGAAATGACTAACAAGTCAGGTATCAGTCTGCTAGGCGTTCTCGTGATAATTCCTTGGAGCGTCTTTAATGCGGCACTCTTTTGCTCAGCCGCTGCCCTCATCCCTCTACAATCCACTGCTCCTCGGTTAAGTACCATGATTCGGGGTCATCAAGATACTCCAAAGTAGTGGCGAGCAGATTCAAGTGGCCCCGTTCCTCCTCGGTGAGGAACTCGTAGAACTCCCGGGCATTGTGGTCGGTAGCTCGCTCCGCCTGAGTGCGGTAAAGGTCAATACTATTGCGTTCGAGTTCCATAGCACCGGTGTACAGCTCGCTCAGTTCAATATCCTCGGGGACGCCCTCCTCAATCTGCGCTAGCGCCTGTTGAAATATGCTGGTCGCTTCCTGGCGCGCATCGTGAGCACTCACCCCTATTTGGCTCACGGGTGGCCAGTCATGCTGTTCTTCCATGGCTTGGTAGTAAGCCACGAAATACTGCTTGTGCTGCTGTTCTTGCTCCGCCAACCACTGAAAGGTGTTCTTGGCCAACGGATTTTGCGCTATAGCTGTCGCCTGCAAGTAGTACTGACGGCCGTCATCTTCCAATTGCATGGCCTGCTTGATAACACTCAATGCCTCGTTCATTTAACTACCCTCCTGGGTAATGTGCTCGTTTGCTGTCCATTCACCTCGCAGTGCTCGCTGCTCCTGGTCGCTCGGCTTCCTGCCAGCAGCTAGTTCTGCAGATAGGCTTTCAGTTCGTTCAGCTCGTAGACGTGGGAGCGTTCTTCGTCAAGTATGGTCTGCAGGACCCCAGCCTGCTCGCCCAGTAGATTCTGCAACTCCTGGTAAAAGAGGATAGTGTTCTTTTCCATCTGAAGTGCTATGTTGATCGCCGCAACTTCACTCCCAGCCTCTTCCGCCAGTCGCTGAGCCGTCTCTTCGTCGGGCAGCATATTGCTATCAACCAGGGCCGACAAGTACTGCTGGTACTCGTCGGATAATTGACCGGGTTGCAGGGAGTCGAGCGCCCGCTGCACGTCCCGCTGCCCGAGTAAGTGCCGAAAGGTCTTCTCGTGTTCGCGTTCGAACGCTACCAAGCGCCGACATTCATCTTTGACTCTCTCGTCGTGGGCGGAATCCGCAAGACCTTCATAGAATGCTGCACCTTGACGTTCGGCCTCAATGGCGATTTCCAGTATTTCTTCTGCCGAGAATGGCAATAGCATCTCTGGTAGCTCCTGTTTCTATTCCTTAAATCACGATTCGCCATAACCAGTAAAATACCTTTATTGAAAATGATGGGAAGGAAAGTAATTAATGGACGCCGAACATATTATGGGTAGTTTTAAGTAATGCTGTATTTTGAGGAAGCCCACTGCGTCAAAGGAGATAGGCCATGCAATCTGCTCCGATGTTCCGGGCCAGCGAGATGCTGCAAATGGCCATTGAGATAGAGCGAGCGGGGTTGGCCTTCTACGACGCTTGTGTCGAGGCTGCCGATGATAAGCGGGTCAGTGAAGCCTTCCAGTTTATGGCTGGTGAGGAAAAGAGGCATATTGAGGTTTTCAAGCACATGGAGGAGCCGCTGGCCCATTACGAATTGCCGGAGACTTATCCGGGCGAGGTGCAAGCGTATATGCGGGCCCTGATTCAAGAGCGCGTCTTTGCCGGCCCCGAGTTGGGAGCCGAACAGGCCCAAGCCACGAAGAATCCCTTCCAGGCCATTGCCGTGGCCATCGGACTGGAAAAAGATTCCATATTGTTCTACGAAGCGATGAAACAATTAGTACGCTCCTCCGAGGCCGAGGCCATTGATGAGGTGATTAGCGAAGAGCGAACCCATATCAGGCGATTGGTAGATTTGAGAGTTAGTCTGGAAAAACAATCGCAACTGCCTGCGAGCCAATAAGCGGGCCGAGGAAGTCGAGTCATGTCCGTTTGTGTAGTAGAAGACGGCGAATTGAACTCTCTTATTCGGCCACTGTTGCAGCAGGGCCCGGTAATGGGCCCTAAGGAGCGTAAGCAACAGCCCGGCTTCTATTACTTTGATTGGCTTGAAAGTGCCGAGGAGGTAGTTTGGGATTATGTCACCACTACCCTTCCACCCAAGAAAGCCTTCTTCCCGCCGCGTGAGCCGTTTCTCGAATTCAGTCGGAGCGACCCAGATAAGGTCAGGGCTATAACGGATGAGGGCCCCTTTGCGATAGTGGGTGTGCACCCTTGTGACCTGGCCGCTATCGAGCAGCTTGATATCGCCTACTCGGATGACATCGCCGATGGGCGTTACCTGGCCAATCGCGCACGGACCGCCGCAATCATCGGCGTGGACTGCTGGCCAGATGAGTACTGTTTATGCACTTCTGTAGGGACAGAGCAGGCGCGCGGGCCGGCTGACTTGTTCCTGACCCCGATTGAGCGCGGTTATCTGGTTGAAGTCCGCACGGCTCGGGGCCAGGAGCTGCTTGCTGACACGGCTCAACTGCCGGTCACAGACCAGGATCAAGCTGACGCAGCCCGCTTCCAGGATGAGAAGGAGCGCCGCGTCACCGCGAAGTTTGAGACCGACGTCGAGCAGTTTGCCCATATTCTGGCCGAAGGTGGACTGACTGAGGTCTGGCAAGGAGTTGCTGACCGCTGCTACAGTTGCGGGTCGTGTAACCTGGTCTGCCCCACCTGTTTCTGCTTTGATATCAATGATGACATCAACCTGGACTTGACCACGGGCGTGCGAGTCCGCACCTGGGACTCCTGCCAGTTGCCCGACTTTGCAGTAGTGGCGGGCGACCATAACTTCCGCGGGGAACGCTGGGAGCGGGTGCGCCACCGCTGGCAGCGCAAATTCCTCTACCTGTATACGCAATACGGCCAGCCATTTTGCACGGGCTGTGGCCGCTGCAGCCGGGCCTGCACCGCCGACATTAACTTGGTGGAAGTGAGCAATGACCTCATTGCCTATGCGCAACGGGAGAAGCAAAATGTCTGAAGACCCTCAAATCAGGGGTAGCAAGATAGTAGAGACCTATCAACCAGTGGCAGCTCACATTGTGCAGGCCACCGAGTTGACCGATAGCGAGATACTCTTGGAATTG
>JALGUR010000061.1 GCA_029820565.1 Candidatus Zipacnadia bacterium | reverse complement strand
CCAACCAGTCCTGATGCTCGGCAAACCAGCGCACCGTCTGGCGCAGGCCCGCTTCCCACTCTATCTGCGGCTGCCAGCCTAAGACGGCCGTTTTCTGCCCAGTCATCGCGTAGCGAATATCGTGGCCCGGACGGTCGGTCACGTGCTTGATGAGGCCCTCGGGTTTGCCCAGTTCGTCAAGTATCAGTTTTATCGTTTGGAGATTCTCGCGCTCATTGCCGGCGGGAATGTTGTAGGCCTGGCCCGGCTGGCCTTTTTCAATGAGCACCTGCATGGCCCGGCAGTGGTCCTGCACGTGTAGCCAGTCCCGCACCTGGCGACCGTCCCCATAGACCGGCAGCGCTTCATCGCGTAGCGCTTTGTAGACAAACAGGGGCACTAATTTCTCGGGATACTGATAGGGTCCATAGTTATTGCACGGTCGTGAGATCACTACGGGCAGTCCGTAAGTCACAAAATAAGTGTGGGCCAGGTGGTCAGCGGCGGCTTTCGTGGCTGAGTAGGGATTGCGGGGATTGAATGCCGAAGCCTCGTCAAAGCTACCATGCTCTATCGCGCCATAGACCTCATCGGTAGACACATGCAGGAAGCAGCGCAAATCGGCCTCGCGGGCCGCTTCCAGGAGAGTGAAGGTACCCCAGACGTTGGTCTGCACAGCCGACTCAGCCCCCATAATGCTGCGGTCCACGTGTGATTCAGCGGCCAGATGCACCACGACCTCTGCGCCGGCCATTGCCTCTTTCACTACCGCAGTGTCGCATATATCCCCTTCTATGAAGGTGACCCTGGGGTCACCTTCCACATCAGCCAGGTTCTCGCGGCTGCCAGCATAGGTGAGTTTGTCCAGCACCGTTATGCTCAGGTCGGGCACCTCCTGCAGCAGATACCTGACCAAGTTACAGCCGATGAAACCGGCCCCGCCCGTGATTAGAATGTTCATGATACCGCTCCCCACAGAATCATTCGTAATATGCTGAGCATATCTCTTATAGATCATCCCACACTATCTGACTGAGCGCCCCGGACCAGCAGCATAGGCCGTGGGATGCGCTGAGCGACGTCCTCGGCTAAAGAGCCAAAGAAGACTTTACGCAAGCCCTTGGGAGTAGTGGCGGCCATCACAATGATATCGTGGTCTTCGGCGGCCTGTAGGATTTCATGCACTCGTGACTCTGTCGCTGCAGCCTGGTAAGTCATCTGCCCAGGAACGCCCTGGCATAACGGCCACTGGGCTAACTCTTGCTGACTATCCCTCAGTTCATCTTCGCTTGTCTCCGGGGGCATCAGGCGCAGCACGGTAATGCTGTGGTCTGCGACCATGCCCAGTGCACAGACCAAAGGATGGACCGCCGCAAAGTCCTGGGGTGTGCTGATAGGCACCAGGATGCGCTCGGTGTGCAGCGTTCCGACGAACCTTACTACGACGACTTGACAACTGGCGGCCTCGGCTACGGCATCAACGATCCGACTGAATGCCAGGTCTTGGCATGCCCGGGGATGCCCCAGGACCACAGCCTTGGCCTGATGAGTCTCAATAGTCTTGAGGATACCCGTCGCGATTTGTTCGTTAAACTGTACCTCCGTGTGCACATGGTAACCGAGATTAGCCGCCTCCTGCTGAGCGAGGCGAAATAGTTCCATAGTCTCTTCGTCAGGGCCCCCTTGCCAGAAATCATCGGAGGTTCGCCCCGTGATGACATGTAATGCCAGAGGAACCGCCCCGTAGTGGTGACTGAGTAGGGTTGCAATTCTCGTGAGTCCCGCGCAGGTCGTGGGAGTGTTCACACTGGCTACGACGAATCCACTCGGCTCGCGGGGCAGCTGCAACTTAGGCCATCTCCACGGCACGATGTCTATCTCCAAGGGGGCGGCTGGTATCTGGGCTAACAACTCAGGTCTAACGGCTTTCTTTGCCTCACCGGTCCGCAGCGCCATAATTCGCACCAGGGGTGGACCGATAAGTTCATTCACTACTACACTGGTCACCACTACGCTTATTACCAGGCTTTGTATCGCCTGCAGCGATTCATCCTGGCCCACAAGATAAGCCAGACCAATGGCCAACCCCGCCTGGGGCAACAGGCCCAGGCCCAGTGAACTCGCCTGCCGTGGGGGCATGCCAGCTGACCAGGCTCCCAGCCAGGCCCCGAAGTATTTGCCCAGGCCGCGCATAACCACAAACGTCGCGCCCACTGCCCCCGCCGCTAACAACTCGCCCCAATGCAACTGAGCGCCGGCCAGAGTAAAGAACAGAGCGTAAATGGGTGGCTCAAAGTCATTCAGCGCCCGAAACGCCCGTACATCACGACGATCGCGGTTGACCACGGCGAACCCGGCGGCCATGCCAGTAAGCAGCGAGGAAAGTCCTAAATAGTTAGCCACGCCGCCGCATAATAGCACCGCCGTTATAGCCACAATAAGGACATCGTCGCGATGAATCAGTTTGTGCACAAGGAAGTCTGTGGCCAGACCGATTGCAATACCTAAAGTCAGCGCCGTGATACTCTTGACTAAAGGGGTGATGCTATAAAGTAACCCACCCGCCGTCGCTGTGCCCAATAGAACGTCAGCCGCGGCCACCGACAGGCCAAAAAAGATAATACTCAAAACGTTGTTTACCACCACTCCCGACAGCACAGTTCGGGACACCGGGCCTGAGGCCCCTATCTCGCGGATGACAGCGATCGTTGCCGCCGGGGCGGTGGCGACTGCTATGGACGCACAGACCAGTGCGACGGCTACCCACATATTCGGCCCACTACCCGGCCCGCCAACACCAGTTGCCCAGGCAACCGCACCCACTCCAGACCCAACCAATATAAGGGTAGCAAACGACTCTGCACAACTGATCTTAGCCAGTGCCTTGGCCGAACCGCTCAGTTGCTGCAGGTCAAAGCGCTCACCGATGGCAAAAGCGACTAACATCAAGGCGATGTTAGTGAAAATCTGCAGGTGAGAGCCGAGCAATTCGGCGGAGATAACCCCAAAGCCAGCCGGCCCTAAAGCAATACCGGCAACAATATACCCGGTGACCGCCGGCAAATGGATGAACTTGGCTAATCGCGCCACACCAAAGCCGGCGGCTAAGAGTAAACTGAGCGCCAGGATTATGTTCATCGGGCTAACGTCTATCATATCTCAGTTATTATGCCCGGCCAGCAATCAATCCCGGTTGGACCTCAAGCAGAGCCCCCTCGCCTAAATCTCCAGCCCGGGGCTGATTATGGCCTCAGCGATGGTGGGGGGTCGGGCATCTTTGACTGTAACGCAGCGGCCTTCTATCTGCAAGCGCCCCTCAGCGAACCACTGAATCGCCTGGGGATATATCTTATGCTCCTGGCGCAGGATGCGGTCGGCCAGGCTGTCCCCGTCATCATCCTCTAACACCGGAACTGCCGCCTGAATGATGATCGGCCCGGTGTCAAACTTAGGCCAGGCGAGATGCACGGTGCAGCCGGATACCTTGACCCCATAATCAGCGGCATCGCCCTGCCCATGAGTGCCGGGAAAGGAGGGCAGCAGAGCGGGGTGAATGTTGAGTATTGCCTCTGCATATCCCTCCAGCACTGCCCGTCCCACCCGGCGCATATACCCGGCCAGGCAGACCAAGTCCACCTGGTACTCCCGAAGGATTTCCAGTTGCCTGCGGTCCGCCTCATCATATTTGGGAGTATTGTTCTTCCCCACCGGGACGTGAATGGGGGAGATATTGTGCTTGCGGGCCCGCTCCAGACCGTAGGCCTCAGCCTGATCGCTAATAACCACGGCCACTGAGGCATCAATCTTGCCCGCCTCGCAGGCATCAATGATGGATTGCAGGTTGGTCCCTCGCCCAGAGATAAATACACCGAGGTTGAGGTGTGCCATTTGAGAATCACCCTATCTGCCTACACGTGAATTTTGATGACGATTATTATCTTCCTATTTCGCCAACTCACAACGACAATCCTGCCTGGCAGCGAGGTCATAACTCCAACTGCTCAGGACCTTGTACAATCTACATTGCGTTTCCCCATAAGTATCATATATAATGAAGATAGTGCAGTTGTGGGAATTCAACTCCACAGACTGACGCCTTTGCACCGATAAAGCAGCGCAGCCTGAGACAACTATCAGGCATACTGGAGAGTATATATCAAAGAAGGGAGGAGTAATATGCAATTACGCAAGCCAAGGTTAATGGCAGTCTACGGATGGCTGGCCATCATTACCCTGTTGAGCCTGGGGGCAGGAGGTGCCGGAGCCGCTCCGATTGTATTGGCCGAGGCGGGCCAGACCGATTATCAGATTGTGCTGCCGGCGGAGGTGGACGTCAGCACCCAGGCGGTGGCCGAGGATTTTGCTGAGATTCTCCAGCAGATTACCGGGGCGACCTTTCCTATCGTTACCGACCAGGAGCCACCTGCGGCCCGGGAGATAATTATCGGGGAGAGCAACTCTCGCCTGGCGGCGCTGGGCCTCGCGGAGATGACGAAGGATTTTGCGCAGGGGGAGTACGAAATTCGCACCGTCGGCGACCATCTGGTCATCGCCGGCGGGCCGCCCCGTGGGACGATCAACGGAATGTACGGCTTGCTGCAGGACCACCTGGGTTGTCGGTGGTTCACCCCCGGAGTAAGCCGGATACCCGAGCAGGCAACTTTAAGCCTGCCCAATATTCAGGACCGTCAGTGTCCGGCTTTCCAATGGCGCTCTACATCGCCGGTCATGCACTGGGATGCCGGCTGGACCGTGCGCAATCGGCTGAATGAGTGCAAGGCTTATGGCGGAACAGTCTCCATGATGATGCTGATGTCCGACCCACGTGCGCAAACGATCGGCAATTACTCGTCGGCGCACGAGTTTTCTTATATCCCGACTTCGCTTTTTGAGGAGCACCCGGAGTATTACGCTATGATCAACGGCGAGCGGCGCTGTCACGACAGTGCCAACCAGCGCGCCTATTGTGTGACTAATGAGGGTTTTGTCAAGTATATGGCAGATAGGCTCAAGCGGTATTTGCGCGGCACTACTGGCCCCCGTTTTGTAGGATTAGGCCATGCCGACAATGCTAACTTTTGCCAGTGCGAGGAATGCCGGGCCTCTTATGACCGCATCGGGCTGGCGGGGACGTATATGGAATTTGACAACAAGGTGGCCGCCGAGGTGGCCAAGGAGTACCCCGAGGCAATCATTGGCACGCTGGGCTATGGAATAACTTTTGACTCTCCGCCTTTTAAGATGCACCCGAACATTCGCGTGATTTGGTGCCCCATCAGCGCTTGCTACGCCCACGGCTTTGATGAGTGTCAACACAACCTTGACCGCGACTATCGGGGCCGGCTGGCCGACTGGCAGAGCAAAACTTCCCAACTGGCTATCTGGTACTACCACCACCAGGCTGACGTGCTTATGCCGCACGTGAATCTGTTTGCTACCCAGCGCAATTTCAAGATTTTTCAGCAGATGAGAGTGCAGGGCATCTTCGTAGAAGACACCCCGGACGCGACGCGCCGCAACAACCCGGTGCCCGACGGCGACAAACTTATGCCCGCCTACGGCAATGCCGAGCGTCAGGGCTATTTCACTGTGCCCTGGGGACTGGAGCACCTGAAATCCTATATCACCTGCCGGCTGCAGTGGAATCCGAACTTCAACATCAAGGCGGGGATACGCGATTTCTGCCGAACCTACTACGGCCCAGCCGCCGAAGAGATGACTCGCTACGCCATCATGGTCGAGTCCATTGATTCCTACGAGAAAACGATGACCCCGGCTAAAACCCAATACTCAGGTGTCCATCAGGACGGCAGTCTCGCGCCTATGCTCAAGTGGCCGGTCATTGAGCAGATGGATGACCTGTTTGATCGTGCCGCAGCCAGAGTAGCCGACGACGAGATCCTTCTGCGTCGGGTGCAGATGGCAAGGCTATCACTGCAACTGGAAATCCTGTGCTTTGCTTCCGCCGATAGCCCCCTGCGCCAGAAGGCCTTTGACGGCTTCTTCCCGCTTATGGAAGAACTGGGCATCAAGCGCCTGTATCGCACCGGGGCGACCATGAACTCTATGACCGTTGAAGAGTTCAAGGAGTTAATGATGGAACCGGAGAAGATTGCAATTCCCGGCGAAGAGCGCGTTGGTGAGAACATTCTGGCGAATTCAGACTTTGAGACCGACGCAGATGGCGACGGCATACCAGACGGCTGGTCTGCCGAGGGCGAATATCTACCTGAGGGCTACACGCTTGTCCCCGAAGGTGTCACCCTGGACACCACACGGGCTCGGTCTGGCGAGCGCAGCGTCAAATTGACGAAAAGTCCTGCTAAGACAAGTATTGTGGCCCTACGCCAGCGCTTCCTCGTCAAGCCGGAAGAGCGGTATCGGACTTCGGTTTACTACCAGGCCGATTTTCACAAAGGTGGCCCCCACATCATCTTTACTGCATTCAACGAGGAGGGCAAGTGGCTGCGCCACCAGGGCGGAGCGCGGGGTGTCAACTCTACCGGAGAGCAGTGGCGGGAGTTATCAGTTGATACCAGGGTAGAGGACGACACTGCGGAACTGATGATTGAGTTCCTCTTCTACGATGACCAGGCCGAAGGTGTCGCCTGGATTGATGACTTCACTTGCGGCAAGATCCAGAAGGACTGACCATCCACACTCCAAGACCATTGAACATCAGCCGCACGAATTCGGGCCGACTATTCTGCTGTATGTGTGATGGTGGCCGCTACTCTGATTCAGCCGAGCCTGCCACTGCTGAGCAACAGATACCCGTACAATCGCCAGCATAAGCATCACAGCCATAGTCAGGCGCATCATCATTCACTCCTTGTCATCATCAACAGCAACTACACCGGCCAGAGGTGTCCTCGGCCTCTTCGCAAAGAGCAATGGCATTACAGGTTGCTCAGTCCGACAGAAATATATTTGGTCTGGAGGTAGGGCTCAAGGCCCTCGGTGCCCCCTTCTCGGCCAATGCCGCTTTCCTTCATACCCCCGAACGGCGCTTCAGCAGTGGCCGGAACCATGTCATTTAGGCCGACGATGCCAAACTCAAGTGCTTCGGCAGCCTGTATTGCAGTGGTTAGATCCTGAGTGAAGATATAGGAGGCCAGGCCGTAGGAAGTGTCATTAGCCTGCTCAATGACCTCGTCGGTAGAACTGAAGCTAATAATGGGCATAATGGGACCGAAGACCTCTTCACAGGTCAACCGCATCAGCGGCGAGATGTTCGTCAGCACCGTCGGTTCAAAGAAGAAGCCTCGCTGGCAGCCGGCAGGACGCTTGCCACCGGTAATCACTTCAGCTCCTTTGGACACCGCATCCTCAATGAACTGTTCAGTCTTCTCCACTGCCTTGCTATCAACGAGAGGCCCACAGTCCGTGCCCTCGTCAAGACCATTACCTAACTTGAGCGTGCTCGCGTAGCGCGCCGCCGCTGCGACATATTCCTCAAAGATGCTCTCATGCGCATAGAACCGAGTGGCCGCGATACACACCTGGCCCATATTGCGGAACTTGCCGGTGACCGTCAGTTGGGCGACCTGGTCTACATCCACATCGGGGAAAATCAGCACCGGGGCGCTGCCCCCGAGTTCCAGCGATAGTTTCTTGATTTGCGCTCCGCTCTGCTCCAATAACTGCCGGCCCACCTCGGTGGAACCGGTAAAACTGACCTTGCGGCATATTGGGTTAGTCATAAACTCCTGGGCGCACTGGACTGCCGGCCCCATAACATGGTTCACCACGCCGGATGGGCAGCCGGCATCATGCAGGCAGCCAATCATCTCCATAGCGCCTAACGGCGCCTGGGTAGCGGGGCGAGTGACGATTGTGCAGCCCGCCGCGAGCGCCGCGGCAATCTTGCGCGTGGGTAGTACAACAGGGAAATTCCAGGGAGAGATGGCGGCGCAGACGCCCACGGGCTGCTTCAGTACCCAGCGCCGCAGGCCGGGCTTGCTGGTCGGAATCATCCGCCCGTAGGCCCGCTTGCCCTCCTCGGCAAACCATTCATAGTACGCCGCCGCAGCCTTGACCTCACCCAATGACTCGCCCAGCGGTTTGCCCACCTCCAGCGTAACCCAGCGGGCAATTTCCTCGGCTCGCTGCCGAATCAGATCAGCTGCCCCTTTAAGTATCGCGCCGCGCTCATAAGCCGTTAGTCCGCGCCAGGAGTCAAAGGCAGAATCAGCCGCCTCCAGCGCCCGGCGGACATCCTCTCTACCTCCGTAAGGTACTTCCTCCACAACCTCCTGGGTGGCGGGATTGATGACCCCTACTTGTTCTGCGGTGCTACCCTCACACCATTGGCCGTTGATGTATAGTCTATGCCGTTGATTCATAAGTGCTTTCCCTCCGTAGGACAGGCGTCCCGCCTGTTCGTGAACTCGACGGGCGAGGCGCCCGTCGTACCCGTTAGTCAATCATAGCCGCTGAGTTGCTTACTAATCCCGTGGTGTACGGAGCACGGCCCCGGTGTCCGCGCCACTGGCCAGTGCCGCGTAGATATCCAAGAAGCCGCCGGTCAGTTTCGGGGGTGGATGCTGCACACTGGCCAGACGCCGCTGAATTTGCGCCTCGGCGAGGTCCACCTGCAACCGCCGCCCTGGGATATCAATGTGGATGAGATCGCCCTCCCGCACCGCGGCGATAGGACCGCCGGCGGCAGCCTCCGGGCAGACGTGTCCGATGCATGGTCCACGGGTAGCACCAGAGTAGCGGCCGTCGGTAACCATAGCGACGCTATCCCCCAGGCCCATACCTATGAGCATAGCCGCAGGGATCGAAAGTTCGCACATCCCGGGGCCGCCCCTCGGGCCTTCATAGCGAATCACCAAAACGTCGCCGGGCTGGACCTGCCCCGTTAGTAGCTTCTGCCGCACTTCCTCCTCGCTATTGCAGACCCGCGCCGGCCCGGCGCATACCATCATACCCTCGCCCACGCCGCTTTGCTTTACCACCGCGCCCCGAGGCGCCAGGTTGCCAAAGAGCACCGCCAGCCCCCCCTCAGTAGATAGCGGGTCGGTCAGCGGCTGAATGATGCTGTCCGGCGAGCGGGCTACACCCGCCAAGCGGTCGGCAAGCGAGGCAGCACCAATTGCCGGAACGTTCAGGTGCAGCAGGGAGCGCAGTTCAGCCATAAGTGTCCGGACACCGCCGGCCTGATGAAAATCGGTAACAGTGCTATCCGCTGCAGGCTTCAGCCGCACCAGAAGCGGCGTCTGTCGGCTGAGCCGGTCAAAGTCCTGCGAGGTCAGTGCCATCTCCAGTTCCTGCGCCAGAGCCAATATGTGAAGGACCATATTTGACGAGCCGCCGGCAGCAAGTCCAACACGGATAGCATTGTCAACGCTTTCGGACACCAGGAACTGTCGCGCACATTGGCCGGCTTCAACCAACGAGACAATCTCGCGGCCGCTCTGCCGGGCCAGACTCTCGTGCTGATCAGATAATGCCGTCACGGTGGCGCATCCCGGTAGTGACAGACCCAAGGCTTCAACTATGCAGGCCATCGTCACCGCGGTGCCCATCATATTGCACGCGCCCGGACCGGGGCAGGCGGTTCGCTCAATTTGGGCCAGATGCTCCTCAGTAATCTCCCCGCAAGCCAAGCGGCCCATAGCCTCCTTGACATCTGAGGCGACCAACCTACCTTCAGGCCCTTCCCCAGGTGGCATCACACCCCCGGTAGCAAAAATCGTCGGCAGATTGCAGCGCGCACCAGCCAGGAGCATTCCGGGAATGATCTTGTCACACGAGGCAATCATCACCGCTGCCTGAAAGCGATGGGCCTGGAGCATCAATTCCGCTGAGGCCGCGACCACCTCTCGGATGGGCAATATGCAGTGCATTCCCAAGCCCTGGCAGATGCCATCGCAAGGGGCAATCGTATTGAACTCAACTGGCGTTCCGCCAGCCTCGCGAATGGCTTCTTTTACCCATGCGGCGACCTGGGGGAGGTGAACGTGTCCGGGCACGGCTTCGGAGAACGAATTCACCACTGCGATGAGCGGCCCGGCGAAGTCACCGTCGCCCACGCCCGTAGCCCGGTACAGGGCACGGGCATAGGTGGCTTCAAAGCCTGTCAGAGGACCACGGCTCATATAATCTGCTCTTCCTGCTGCTCGCGGTCGTATTGGGCCCGGCGCTGCTCCATATAAGTGGGTACAGGCACATCCCACCAGCCGACCGCGGGCGTACCGGTATAGGGAAACTCGCGATTGACCAGCACCTCAATCACTGCCGGCTTCTCAGCGCAGAGTGCTGCTTGGACAGCCGGCGCAATCTCTTCGGCTCGCGAGATGCGCTGTCCGTGACAGCCAAAAGATTGGGCAATCTCCGCGAACTGGGGCGAATATTCTTCGTCTTCCTTCATAAAGTCAGTAGCGAAGGCTGCCTGTCCCCCGAAGGCCGCCATCTGTAGATCGCGGATGGATATCCAGCCCTTATTATTGAAGATAATGATGAGGACCGGCAGATTATACCGGGCGGCGGTGGACAGTTCCTGCATGTGCATCATAAAGTCGCCATCGCCCACCAGCCCAACCACCTGCCTGTCAGGCGCGGCAAGTTTCGCGCCCAGCGCCGCAGGAAGCGTGAAGCCCATAGTGGAAAAGCCCCCGGCTGTAATACACGTGCGTGGCTCATAAAACTCAAACTCCTGGATGATCTGGGCCTGGACATTTCCTGAAGAAGTGACGACGATAGCATCCCGCTGCAGCAGCGGTCGCACGCGGCGCAGCACCGTAGAAATCATCACCGGCACTTTGGAGTCATCGCGGTGGCCCTCGAGCATCTGGGTCCATTCCTGCTTGAGCCGCTGAATCTCAGCGAAATAGTCGCTGGCCGTATGATCGCGTGGCTCATGCTCGCGTAGGCTGGCCGCAATTTGCTCCAGGACGGCCCGAGCGTCGCCTACAATGCCTACTGTTACCGGATAGTTCTTGCCAATTTCCGAGGCGTCCCGATCCACGTGGATGAGTTTGGTAGGCGGAATACTGAAACTGACCCCGGGCTTATAGGAAGAAGCGGTTTCGTCGGCAAAGCGACAACCTACCGCCAGAAGCACATCGGCCTTCTGGGCCAGTTTCAGGCCGCAGGTCGTCCCCTTTGATCCCGTCGCCCATGCATAGAGGGGGTGGTCCGCCGGGAAGGCCCCGATGCCCATCATCGTGTTGATTACCGCCGCTCCGGTGGCCTCAGCGACCTCGCGCAAAGCCGCCGAGGCATTGGCGCTGATAACGCCGCCACCAACCAATATCACCGGGCGCTTTGCGTTGGCCAGCAGTTCAGCGGCCTGCGCCACGGCTACCGCGTCGCCGCAGGGCTCGCCTGTGGGCAGGTGCTCTACCGGCGTGGCAAGTTGGACATCAGCACTGGCGGCCTGCACGTCCATAGGCAGATTGATAGCCGTCGGCCCAGGGCGGCCCGAGCGCATATAGTTGAAGGCCCGCTGCATAGCGCGGGGTAACTGCGGCACGCTGGTAATGCGCCAGGAGCGCTTGACCACTGGCTCAAGAGCGCGGAAGTTATCGGCTGACCTGCGGCGCTCAATTTCCTGCAGCACACCGCGGCCCGCCATGTGCACGTGGGTGTCGCCGGTCAGGGCCAAGACTGCCGTAGAATCAACGTAGGCGGTCGCCAGCCCGATAGCAGTGTTCAATGCTCCTGGGCCGATGGAGGTAAAGACGGCCAGCGGCTGACCAGTGACGCGATAATAGCCGTCGGCCATGTGCACCCCGGCACTCTCGTGCATCACTTGTAGAGTCGTGATGCGGTCTGCTCGGAGCCGGAAGGCATCCGCCAGAGCCAACGAGCCGTGCCCGGGAATACCCAATACATAGGGACAACTCTCGCGGATGAGGTGCTCGGCGACGATTTCAGCACCAGTCAGTTTCATGCAAAGCCTCCCTGCGTGACAGCGGAAGTTACATACCGCTCAGCCCCGGTCTTCCCGGCCTGTGCGCCCGCGCAGCGACCAGGTCCCTCACCGCCGACACGTAGACTACTCCATCCGGTATAGGGCGGCCTGTGCCTCCTGCTTCATTTCCCCTTCGGGGGCCAACTCCACGACGATGCGGAACTCCTCAACGGCCTCAGATTCACGTTCCTGCGCCACGAGGGTCCAGGCCAGGCCCCAGTGGGCCTCAACGTTGTCGGGATCGAGTTCGATCGCCGCACGTAGCTTGCTCTCCGCTTCATCCAGCTGGTCTTCTCTCTTCGCCACCAAGCCTTCCTCAACAAGAACTGCTGCCCGCTCAGCGTCCCTAGTAGCCTCAGGGGTCCTTTCCTCGACTTCGGAAGGGGCTGGCCCATTGTCTTCATCTTTGGCCGCCAATGCCTCCACATCTTTGACCGCTATCACATCATCCAACCACAGAGTATTCTGGGTCTCCTGCAAAGTCGTCAACGCACTGAGGTCAACCAGGCCCAGTGATTTCACCTGATCAGGATCAAGCTGGCCGTTCTCATCCTGGCTGTCATCACCCAGTCGCAACTGCGTATAGTTGATAATCAAACGCTGCCAGGACTGCACGCCTCCAACTGGCACTGACAATGAGTAACGAGACCCATCACTCTCTTCAATAGTGAGCACTAAGCTCATATCCACCGAGCACTTAGTCGAGAGTTCGAGGCGCCTGGTGCCAGCCAGGCTGCCTACTTTTATGGACCGCAGCAGGGCAAATATAGTGCCCGCCGGGACCTGATAGTCAATGCGGTAGCAGCCGTTGGCCGCGGCATTCTTGGTGTCATAAGTGAGGCCTATCTCCCTGCCACCCAGAGGCAACCATTTGAAGGTAGGGCGGTCACACGTATCTATCACTACTGCCTGCCCATCCTCGGGAGGGAGGCCCGCTGTCTCCTCGCCAAGCCGGTTGGTACGGAAATTCACCTCATCCACCCATATAGTCTGCGGGGCTGCTGGCTCCACGTATATCGGTATCTCTCCCTGGTCCATGCTTCGGAAAAAGAAGGAAGCATCTATCAAGGCCAGGCTCTTGATTAGTTCGGTGTCCAGCCGTCCGTTCTCATCAAGGCTGTTCTCATCCAATGCGAACTCATCCAGGCTTAGAGTGATTGGATGCCACTGACCGGCGGTGCAAAAGACCATACATAGATAGTTAGATTCATCGATCTCCTGGAGGCCCAGCACCATCGGTGTTGAGACAGTGGTCTTCAAGGCTAACTCCAGGCTCTGCAGGCCGGGAAGTCCCGCCTCAATAGGCAGCACTATCGCTCCGGGCATGCCTTCGCCCTCCCCAGGGGCCTGCGAGGCTTGGCCATATTGCAACTCCAACGCGCCCGTCCCCTTATAAACGTTTTCGGCCCCCCAAGTTAGCCCAAGCAGAGCCTGCGGGTCCAGAGTAATCCAGTCTCCTTCGTCCTGCTCAAAGTCAAATCTCAACAGAGAGTCCTGAGCACAGCATGTGGTGGCCGCGAAAATAAGCCCTACCAGCAGTACAGTTGTGCAACTATGTTTCATCGCCTATCATCTCCTTGCTTAAGATATTTCGCCGTGGGTACAGGATCTCCTTTGCGACAAAAAGACCTCCGCCCGCAGACGGAGGTCTTAATTACAGCACGGTGCGACAACTACTCTCAAAACGCCACTTCCATTGCCCGGGGCGGGCAGGCGGGGACGCACAGTTCGCAGGCGATGCACTTGTCCGAGTCAAAGCACACTTCCTGGGTCGCAATCTTCTTGTGCAGGGCCTCTGTCGGGCAGATGGTCACACAGGCCCCGCAGTGGGTGCACCTCTCTTCATTGCGCACCACATCCCTCTCCAGAGGCTGGACCCCCACGCCTTGCTGCTGGACCCAGGTCAGCGCCTTATCCAAATCCTCGGCGCTGCCCTCCAGTCCCAGCACCATCAGCCCCTCCGACTGGGGCGTGATGTTGGCCCGCAGGATATTGAACTCCAGGTTGTATATCCTGGCTATTTGCGAGACCACCGGCGCGTCTATCAAATGTCGTGGATAGCGAAACACTACGCGACGAGTTGCCATCTATATCACCTCCCCTTCTACCGGTCGTTCAATTAGCGCCTTGAAGGTCAGCCCCGAGTCCGCCGAAGGCAAAAGTTGCACAGACTCAGTGAGCAGGAACTGGCCCGCTTCAATCCATTCCTTGAGGATTTGAGCAATCGCGCGGGCTTTGGGGTAACTGGAAAGCGACCCCGTAGGTATTTGCTTGCCGTTGACGGTTATTTGGCCGCTCTTCAGGTCCTTGTAGTTGACATAGCCCAGGGGTTGGCCTTCGTTGTATGGATAGTTACGGCTATAGTCCACGACGGGCGCGACAATGTCCTCGTCCTTGACCGCTGTGAACCGGGCCATCTCTTCATCAAGTACCGGAATAGCCGCTCCCAAACCTACCTGCAGCGAGACCCCATAGCCGTACATACTGACTCCCACTATCCACTCCGGACTCATCTGCTTCATATCACCGACCACCGCCGCCGTGCCCGCACCCTCCTTGGGCAGGCCCTTCTCAGTGCGGGCCACAGTAGGATTGTGCTGGGTGCCTGGCCAGAACACATAGCCCGGGGCCCCGCCTAAGAATATGCGAGTGCCAATGCCAATGGTCCGATAGTACGGGTCATTGAGCAAGGGACTGAGTTGGCCCGCCGAGCAATAGTTGGCATTGCCCAGATTGGACTTTAGCACGCCCATATAGGTGTATATGTCCCGGTCCGCGTTGAGGTTCACCGCAACATTGTAGTTCTGGTAGGCGTTGCGAGGATTACACAGGAAGCATTCGTTGAGGTCCGTGATGTTTATCCAGGTATCCAGTTCCTTGCGCGGGTAGCAGTCCGTGCCGTAGGCAATAGCCCGCAGCCGCACGTCCTGGCCGGCAATCAACTCCTGGATAACATGACCGCCACCATAACGGAACTCGCCAGGATGGTCACGATTGAGGGGGTCGTGCTCACTGGCTTCAGTGGCCCCAATGTACAAGTCAACCGCCGCCATACCAGCATAAGCCGGCACGTCATTTAGCCATGCCTTCTCCACCTTCATCCGCGGATTGCTGTGCCCGAAGTTCAGGAACGCTCCCGACGAGCACATCGGGCCAAACGTGCCAGTAGTCACCACGTCCACCTGCTCGGCAGCCTTGGCGGCTCCCTCCTCCTCCACGATGCCAGTCATCTCTTCGGCGGTCACCACCACGACTTGACCACTTTTGATTTTCTCATTTATTTCCTGGTAGGTCTTAGGCAAGGTAATCGCCTCCTGGTTTCAGCGTCTGGCCCTGTAATGACAGGGCAGAGGCTGTGATATTCGATGCTACGAAATGGTGCGTCGGGTTGCGCCGGTCAAGCCGGCGCCCAGCCATAGCCATCTTCATCACCCGCCGCTTAGTGCTATCTGCCGCTGTCATCGCTCTCACCTACCTTTCTGGATATTATTGAACGAACAAATCGCCTGAAAGATACCTCTCACCGGTATCGGGCAGTATTACCACTATCGTCTGACCGCCACTGGTCGGCCGTCGCGCCATTTGAACAGCCGCGTGAGCAGCGGCCCCTGAAGATATGCCGCACAGAATCCCTTCCTCAGCCGCCAACCGTCGGGTCATCTGGGCCGCGTCTTCGTCAGTTACCTGAATAACTTCATCCAGAAGATTGACATCCAGGACTTCCGGCACGAATCCGGCCCCAATACCCTGAATATTGTGAGAACCCGGCTCTCCGCCTGACAGTACTGGTGATTTAGCCGGTTCCACCGCGACGAACCTAATCTCCGCCTTGCGGATCTTCAAAGCCCGGGCCACCCCAGTGATAGTGCCTCCAGTACCTACCCCAGCCACGAATATGTCCAGGTTCCCACCTGTGTCGGTCCAGATCTCTTGAGCCGTAGTATCCTGGTGGGCTTGCGGATTGGCCGGATTCTTGAACTGCTGAGGCATAAAGGCATCTTCGGCCTCCGCGACAATCTCCTCGGCCTTCTTAATCGCCTGAGCCATACCACCCTCGGCCGCAGTCAACACCAGGCTTGCGCCGTAGGCCTCCAGCAGCCGCCGGCGCTCTGTGCTCATCGTCTCCGGCATAGTCAGTATCAGAGAATACCCGCGCACCGCCGCTATCATCGCCAGGCCGATGCCGGTATTGCCACTGGTCGGCTCTACTATGGTAGTCTTACCCGGTTCAATCAGACCTTCTCGCTCGGCAGTATCTATCATTGCCTGGGCAGTGCGGTCCTTGACGCTGCCGCCGGGATTGAAGGCTTCCACCTTGGCCAGAATCGTGGCCCTCGCTCCCTCAGCCACCCGGTTTAGGCGAACCAAGGGGGTATTGCCGATTAAGTGCTCTATGCTGGGCACAATGTTACCAGTGGTCACAGTTTCACCTCCTGCCCGGGCAAACACCAGTCGCGACAAGAATGTCGCTCCTCCGACGGCAACAGCGGTCCCTCCCCCAACATAGGAGTCTACAGGCCCAGCATATCCGCCGCAATCTGGGCGGCCCGCTGCCCGGACAGGAACATCCCGCCGAAGATAGGCCCCATACGCGGAGTGCCGGTAACCGCATTGACCGCCATCCCCGCGGCAATAACCCCGGGGTAGAATTCGCGGGTCAACTCTGCGATTTTCGCCTCAGCCAGAGCAGCATTCATCGAGCGTTCCCCTACCACACCGCCAGTAGCCGTAGCCAGGTGCGCGCCCGGGATCTTACGCTCAATGGTTCTCAGCACATCACAGTCGTGCCCCGTCGCATCAATCACTACCCGCGCCTCCACGGCCAGGGGGTCCACGTGCAGTTGCGCCTTTTCCACTGCTCCCCAGTTCAGCACTAAGGTGCGCGCCGGCATCAATGGCGGCAGCGGTGCATTTGCTGACAGTCTCCACCGAATCGGCCACATAATAGCCTTCACCGGCAGGTTTAAGACTAATTCCTACTTCTTCGAGGAGCTCCTTCGCCTCTTCCTGGACCACTAACCGCGGCAGGAGCATGCCCCCACCCCAAATTCCACCTCCTACATACAGGTTGCGTTCAAACAGGGCCACTTTGTAGCCACCTGCGGCCAAGAGGCGAGCCGTCGTGAGCCCGGCCGGCCCGGCGCCAACCACGGCGACATCCAACTTAACATCGGCCAGGAAATCCTCGGCAAAACTGCTAACTATAAGGGTGGTTATCTTAGTGGCGTCAATTTCGGTAGACATAACAAAGCAGACCTCCCTTTCGTCAGGTCTGCCAGCGCACCGGTCGGCTTGAAATTTAGGCCGTCAGAGAAGTATTGCTCAGCGGAACACTTCCCTACGCCGGCATTACCCGGATCAGGTTCTGGGGGTCA
>JALGUR010000060.1 GCA_029820565.1 Candidatus Zipacnadia bacterium | reverse complement strand
CGGGCGTGATGCAGCAGGGGGTAATGGCCGGCAATAAGCACCATAACCTTAAAGCCCAGGCTCTCCATCTGACGGAGTGTGTGCACCAGCAACTCTATGTAAAAACAGTCGGCCTGATGCAAGGTGTGTCCCATATACCCAGGGGCGAAGTTCTCCGCAGGCAAGTGCATTTTTTCGGCTATCTGCTCGTGGTCGGGCGCATTAGTCTCCATCAAATGCGACTCGCGGGGCTCGCCCCAGTACAATGGGGGGAAGGCCAGCCCCCCGGCCTGCTCGGCGCATCTTACCGCCAGCATATCAGCCTTCAGCGTATCGTTGCCCACGGCCAGGTGCTCCCCATGCCATTCCACCCCACCTAATCCTACATAAGCAATCGGACACTTCTCGCGTGTGGCTACGATCTCATGTGGCAGCATTTCATTATATCGTACTTTTGCCAGGTTGCTTCCTCCTATTAGTCCAGCTCTTGCTGTATGGCCTCAGCCTTCTCGCGCACCTCGCGCAGGCAAAACTGGTTGAATGCCGCCAACTGGCCGCGGTCGGAGTCGTCGCGGATGTGGTCCGCCAGAAGCCAGCAGGCTCGCCCACCCAACTCCAACCCGCAGGCCACATACTTCTCAAAGGCTTGCCGCTGCTCGGTCTTTTCTTCTTCATTCTCAGACTTGGCAAACGCCCCGCGCGCACAGCCGGCTAAACTGAGTTGCTCGCGCTGATCTATCAGCGTCATACCAAACTCACAACGGGCAATCCAGTGCCGCAGGTTACTCCCTTGGGCCGCTGACCCGCCGGGCAACCCCAGCATCTGCGCAAAGATGTCGCGACAGCGGCGGATAGCCCCGCGTATTTGATGGAGGCCCAGAGACATTGGCGTGGTATCATCCAGGTGGCCGGCCATAGTATTGGGCACGGGGAAGAACAGGCCCAGATATGCGGTGTCCAGGATGGCCGTCATTTGCTCCAATTGGGCCATAGCCAAGTTAAACGGCCGCACTGCCTCTGGCCCCCCGTACACGTGCGTAGCATGGTCGTTATACGCACTCTCCGGGGTCACCGAGTTATCCCAACTGGCCCGAGCCAGGTAAGCCGCGGGCGGGTCGAGTTCATCCAGGGGCCAGTAGCGCGTGTAAAACCCCTGCCAGCCCCGGCGGGCCATCATATCCAGCAGGTGCTGGCAATTAGAGGTAGCCACTTGAGGAACCGGTCCGATGTTGTCATCCTGTAAGGTTACAACCAGCGCAGCGTGCAGCCGGCTGGTGTCTACTTGTTCGGCCAGGTGTAACTCCCGGATAGCCGTGGAGGCAGTGTAATTTAGTCCAGTTATCAACCGGGCCCCAGGCCACAGTAGGTGATGGATGATGGGAAGCAACTCGTTGCTGGGGCAACCACCCGTTAGTGCAATGTCTTCATCCCTCGCCCGCTGGCGCAGGTCGGTAGAATCGAAAAGATGATTGAAGAAATGGAGCATAGTGATTCCCGACTTCAATTCGCGCACGGCTCGCGGCGGCCCACCAGAGTTGATATAATTCCGCTCGGCCTGCTTGATGAGACCCTCCAATGTGTAATCAGGCTCAAGTTTTGCCTTTTCATTGAAGGCTGCCCAGGCCTCGGTCACTCCTTCCTCGGCGTGAGGATGCTCTGGGGTACCAATTATCATCTCGGCAACTTCCGGATAGGTGTCCAGGCAAGCCTTCAGTACGGTTTCTACCAGGCCGATGTGCTGGGGATTGTCCAAATCCCCTTGTTCAGAGACGGTCAAGCGTCCCAGTTGCTTGGCCCCCGTAGGGCATTGGAGCACCGGGGCAAACTCGCGGGGGAACTCCAACGGCTGGACGGCAATTGTCGTCCTCATCCCACGTGCCTGAGCATAGGCAATAATGTCATGGATGAGCCTCTGGCCGACGTCCAGCATCTGCTCGTAGGTCTCGGCGCCGGCAAATTCGGGATTGTGTAACCAATTGTCGCGCGGTACGCGCTGGTGGCCGACGCAGGTCTCATCCAGATGATAAAGGCTGTCGAAATTGAGAGTGGCCGAGGAGCGCTGAATTCCGTCATAAGCATAGTCCACGAACGGATGCCAGGGCCACAGGACCAACAGAATCCCATTGAACTTCAACTTGGCCAGTTGGTCTATGAAGCGCTGGTGCTCAGAGAGCCGCCAGGTTTCCGGCCCGTGGGGCAGTCCGTTCATCACCCGCCAGGAGCGAATCTTGTGCACGGGCTCAAAGGTCGCGTCAATCTCAGGGAGATGGAATGGACCAGGATTCGGGGGCACCACGTCCTCGTGAAGCAAGTACCGTACCCCATAGCGCTCCACCAGTTCGTACGCCGCCCAGAGTGTGGCAGCCGCGCTATCGCCGCCTGCGATGATGGTGGGAACGCCTTGATACGTCACCTTCCTGAGCACAAAGCCCTGGTCAGAGAGATCAGGCCAGTGGTCGCCTATGGCCTGACCGACCGCTGGGTCAGTCTCAGGCGAACCAATCAGGAACAAGGCGTCAGTGTCGTTCTGCCACTGAGATTGAACTTGTGGGACCAAGCCGAAGAGTCTTTCCAGATATTGTGCCAGTTCGGCGGCTGCCTTGATTTCCAGGGCTGGGGCAGCCGGGCCGGTTACTATTGCTACCTTTTGCGGGGCCATTGGCGTAAGCAAATCCTCCTGTCAATGTTATACTTACGGCTCTTCAGAGATGTCGGTGAGTTGGAAGGAATACAAATCGGCATTACTCATATAGAACCGTACTTTCCGGAAGCGTTCTATTTCCGGCTTTGGGTACTCGGCCCGTTCAGCGGACAAAACAGGAATCTCGCTGCGGCCTTTCCACGAGACAATGTGACTGACCCCATCACCGGTGAAGACATCACATTCTTCGCGACTGAAGCCAGGGATCACCTGATCGTTGATATCCACGACTTCAGCGGCAATGGAGCCGCCCGTGCCACAGCGAGCGTTAATGACCAGGTGGTGGCCCGGGGAAATAACCGGACGAGTGACGAAGATGCCAGGGCGCACCTCATTAGCTGAGAGCGAAACGAAGCCATCCAGCCGCATTTTGGCCAGGCCCAGAGCATAGTTCACCTGGCTGATGTCATGGGCTTCAGGAACCGGCAGGCCTTCACGCGCGCCGGTGATCCACCAGTCATGGTGGTTGCAGGAACCGCCGTGGTACACCCACAGTTCCTCGCCCACCGGCACGGGAGGGCTGGGGACTGTGACCATATAAGCATCCCAGACGCCTTCGCCGCCGGGTTCAATAAAGGCTTGACCACGGTTGAGGTGGTGCCAGGTTTTGCCGTTGCGGCTGTAAACCAAGCGGACCCGCATCGTGTTAGAGACATAGTTGTAAGTATTGAGAAACCCCAGGGTAACATCTCCCATTGGGTACTGGGCCAGGCCATAGAAACACTCATCTAACTTGGCCTCATCCTCATCAGGAATCAGAGCCGGGCACGGCTCACTCCAGTGGATGAAATCAGCGCTCTCCGCCTGCCAGACGCGACGCTTGTTAATGCGCCGCCAGTCAGATGGATAATAAGGCGGCGTCCAGTGTCCTACGGTCGGGTTGTTCAAGTTGCGGGCGACCGCGTACATATCGTAATGACGGGTGTTGAGCACAAAGTAGCGGCCCAAAGCGTTGTAGCTAAGGATTAGTACATCGTCTAACCTTGAGCCATGCCGCCCGAACTGGGGAGGCTCCTCCAGCAACCGCCAGTGGCGGCCATCGGCTGACATTACCAGACAAACGTCAGCCACATCCTTCGCGCCGCGAACGAAGCGAGTGTACATGCCCTTGTAACGCCGCTGCGGGTCTGTTTCGTGAGGATCGCGCACAACTGCCAGTCCATAGCCGTCGGACAGACACACGTTAGTCTGGTGGCCATCAATCTCCTCGACTCCCAGCGGCGGCTTATGCCATTCTATGCCGTCCTCAGATTCGGCGTACAACGTCCGGAATACGCTCTCCCCCATGGCGGTCTCATCGCTCCTAATCTCCGGCTTATCCCAGTCGGCATACCAGCACTTGAATAGGCCCTCGTCTGGGTCATATCTAACCTGCCAGGTGTTGCAGGAGAAATAGGTAATATGCTCCCAGGGCCGGTCCTTGCAAATGACGGGCGAATCCGCCGTTGGCACGGGCCGGTGCCAGGTACGGCACACGTTTTCTACCGACTCAATCACCAGGTCGTCAAAGAAATATTGCTTCTCTTGGCTGATGTTTAGCATACTGCTGTCATACTGTGCTGGATAATCCACGGGTGATGTCTCCTTCGGAGAATAATTTGTTATAGCCTGGAGTAGTCTATTTGTGCCTTACTATTAGTTTGGTCGCTGTTCAGGTGGACGAAAGTGCGCCGATTCAGTTGCGCGCTGGCCTGCCACCACCATCCTTTATGTAATGTCACTGGGCCAGACGGTAACTGATACGGTAGTACAGGGCAGTTTTGCCGCAGTCCTCCACATGCATTCGCAGCCCGGGATACCCGTTGGCCGTTGTGTTCTCATAGGCCCACGAAACTGGTTCGCCCTCGTGGGGTACCATCTCCACTTTCTGTACGTGTGCTGTCGGCGGCAGGGGAAACTCCACAGTACGCGTGATAGTGGTGGCCAGGCGGGCCTCAGTTTCGCTATAAGTGACCAACGTGCGCTTGCCTATAGCCAACGCAGCATAGAATCCAGCCAGCCTCCCGGAGGTGCGCTTGCGCCATTGTTCCACCTCACCGTCGTCAAGCACAGTAACTCGTGAAGCATCACCCGCCCGCAGCGGCGCATTGAGATACGTGTGGAAGCCAGCATTGCGGCGTTTGAAATCCTTCTCCTGTAACTCACGATAGTATGTGTATGGATGAATGGCATGGCGCACCGCGTTGGTCGAGGGGTAGTTCCAGGCCATCATACCCATATAGTATTCGTAGCCCTTGGTGAGAGTTACAAAATAGGGATCGGTGAGGAACAACAGGCCGGAGATAGTACGGGTGGCAATCTGCCCGCGGCGATACCAGTTATCGGTGTAGCCATTCCACTCCTCGCACAGAAAATCGGTATCCGCCCAGGGTTGCATATAGGGATCGGCAATGCCGATTTTGGAGACCATGCACTCCGGTTTGATGCGCTTGGCCGTCTGGTACATCAGGCGCTGCACATTGCGGGTCATCAGATCGCCAATACCCCAATCCGGGTCGTGGAAGTCGTAGAGTCGCGGGTCAGGGGAACGCCAGTGGTTGCTGCGCAGGATGTCGCAGTTAAGACACCCCGGCTCGTCGGAAAGCAGCATCCGGACCTGTTCCAGCATATATTCCCGGGCCAGAGGATGCGTCCAGTCAAAAAGCCGAAACTCCGGCTTGTCAATATCGTACTCTAATGGGTATTGCGTCTTATAGGCACTGTCCTTGGGCGTACAAAATGCCTCGGGGTGCTCCTGAGAAAACGCGACTTTTGCATTGCACATATGGGGATGGATGTAGTAGGCGACGCGGGTACCTTCTGCGTGAAGTTGATCAACAATACGCCGGAAGCCCTCCACGCCACCCATCTGCTCGGTGGGGCGATAATCTCCGTAAAGGTTGTAACAGCCCTGCTCCATCGTGACATTCATTTCGCGCAGGCCGATGATTTCTTTGGCGCTGTGCAGCCAGTCCACATACTGCTCTGCAGTCATAATCTCCTTGCGGGCGGCAGCCTGGGGGTCTTCGCGCTGCAGCCGGCAGAAGTCATCCCAGTAATAATACTCAGGGCTTGACCACCAGGAGGGATGGTCTGCACTCTTGGCCACGGTAAGCCCCAGGTTATCAGATATAATGCGGTGCTCATCAAGGAGGTCATAAGGCCCAGCCAGTCCCGTGACCAGGTAGACGCGCGGCATCATGCCCTCCTCGCAGGCGGGCCGCAGCGCATCAAAGTTGACCGAGAGCCTTTGCCTTTCCATGCTCAATCGCACCAGTCCAACAGGGAGGGCTCCCGGCAGCGAGAACCCGACCCAGCCCGCATTGGTCTGCAAAGCGTAAGCACGTACCGGAATATTCCAAATCCAATATACCGGGAAATCGCCCGGGTCAGTCATCCCGGCTCCGTCAGCGCCAAAAGGACTCGGCCCGTCGTAGGCACTGCTGATACCCACTTCCTGGTCCAGTTGGATATCCCAGCGCCGATCATGCTCATCCGAGGTGTAGGTCTGCCAGTATTCTCCCTGGAATGTCAGACCCGGGAAGTAGGTCAGGGTGGCAAACTGTTCAATGTCCGTCTCGATCCAATAACAGACGTGACCGCAGTCAACCGCCACGTGGACAGTGCTGCCCTGGTCCAGTCGGCCTACGAAGTTGTTGGCCTCAGCCTCGCGCCATTCTTCAATGGTGGTGCGCTCGCCCTCGATGAGCGGGGCAAGTGGCAACCGGATCTGGGGGACTCCACCGTGCGAAGCCACCAGGACCTCCCCCTCCACTTCGTAAATCCATCCGTGCCATTCAATGACCGGCTTTGCACTGTGTAGGCCCATATTGGCGTTCTCCTTTAGCCAAAAGGCTTAATACAGGTTTCTACCTGGTATCACATTCTTTGCTCGCGGGATCGATTTTTGCTACTCGTCCGCCACCGTGTCAGGCTATTTGTACCGTACTGACAATTCCAGGCCGGTTACAGTAGATGAAAGGCGACCGATTGAACCCCGTCCGGGCAGAACTGTGATCTCGTTGATGCCCTGCCGTAGGGGTGGGGCGGCCAGGAGGGCCTCAAAATAGCCGGCTTCCGGGTGTTCTATGTTTTCGGTAGGGACGGAGGTGCCATTTATTTTGATAACGACCCCCTCACTCTCATCCACATTGCTCACGTTAACCCGCAGGCGCATTTCGTCCAGCATATCTTCCTGCATGGCTCGTTCGACATCATCACCGACCACTAACTCAGCCGGCGTGCCATCAACCAACCGGATCGGGAATTGCCGGGCTGGGTTAGTATGACCACAGTAGAAGGTGCCGTAGCCATTATCAGGCCGATACTGTTTGTCCAACCCCAGCAGCGCATCAGGGTCATGCATCTGGTTCAGACACCGCTGCTTCTCCGACCCTTCAGGAACGCCGGCGAAGTTGAATACACACACGCCGTCGCCCCCCAGAGCCCAGAAGTTGCTGGCCCAGGAACGCATCTGGATGGGCTCCTGGAAGTGGTTGATGCACGGGTAGGCCGGCACGCCGCAGTGGTGGGCCATATCAATAAACTCCTTGAGTCGGCCGCCATACGGCATATAGCCACCACCGACTACCAGCATATCCATCAAGCCTTCCTTCAGCCAGCGGTCCACGTCCAGACCGGTTCTGATCGCCAATATGGGGCTGTCAGGTACGCGGATGGCCAACAGATAAGGCCGGCCCCGGGCTTCGCCAATCTCGTTAAGAGTCTGCCGCACTCGCCGCACGAACTCGGTCATCGTATCCAGGTTCTCTTCCTCTTCGCCTAACTTGAAGAACAGTGGATGGCGGAAATAATCTAACTGCAGGCCATCATAGTCATGCTTGCCGCAGAAGTCAGCAATGAAATCCAGGAAGTACTGGCGCACTTCCGGTTGGGCGTAGTCAAAGGCTGACCAGAAGGCGCGCAGCAGTGCGCTCTTCGGGTAACCGCCCCGCGCCTGGGCTTCCTCGCCCTCCAGCAAGTGAGGATACCCGTCAGGCCAATACTGCTCGCCTATCAACAAGTCGGGACGTTCGACCTTTAGGGGATCGCTGAGCTTGGGCGCCCAGGCGTCATGGATGTCATTCATTCGGAGCGTGGCAAATATCTCCATCCCCGCCTGGCGAGCCGCCTTAATGAGTGCCTTTCTCGTCCGGGTGATGTACGGGGTCTCAGGGGCATATCCCAAAGATGCGATGTACGACGGCGTCTGTATACCCACAAAGTAGCTGTCCACCTGAGTACCAACACAACTGTTGAATCGCGCCGCTAAGAACTCTTCAACCGTCTCAAGTTCCCCTACCCGGGCGGCCTCTCCGTCGTCTACGACTATGATTCGCCGCTGTCCGGTCATACTCATCGCCTTCTCTCGTTGTACTGGCTCAATCTGTGGGGTACCGAACGAATCACGGAACTTGTCAAACCGACTGGCTTCTCGCTCTGCTTTTGCCTCCACTCCCGATATAGTTCCCCCCACCATCGTCATAACCAGGAGCCCTACGACCATCCTCACAAGAGATTTCATGATATTTAGTCCTCCTTTTTAGATTTCCTACAGATAAGGTTAGGCCGACCGAGCCCGGCAGCCAGGCCCCGCCCGTCGTTAATTCATCTGTGGGGGCGGAAGTGCCTAACACCTTCCGCCCGTCCTTGGGCCAAGTCTACAGCGGGCGGAACTTGCCACCGCATAGCAAGTTTCGCCCCTACATTACTGCTCAATGCTGCTTGTAACGCACGGACAGTTCCAGGCCGGTTACGGTGGACGAAAGACGGCCAATCGAGCCGCGTCCCGGCAGTATCACGATTTCATTGATGCCCTGCTGCAAGGGCGGGGCGGTCAGGAGGGCCTCAAAATGACCGGCTTCCGGGTGTTCTATATTTTCCGCAGGCACCGAGACGCCATTTATCCTGATAACAATGCCTTCGCTCTCATCCATGCTCCCGACATTAACCCGCAGCCGCATCTCATCAACCGTCCCCGCCTGGGTGGCTGCCTCTACATCGTCGCCTACCGCCAGCGGAATAGTCGTCCCGTCCACCAGACGAATCGGGAACGGGCCGGGCGCGTTGCCGTAGCCGATGTAAAACGACGTGGCACCAGTGTCCGGGCGGTAGAGTTTGTCCAGGCCCTGGAGAGTTGCCGGGCTGCCAATCTCATTCAGCCAACTGTGACCCTCGGCCTTGTCCCACTCATCCCCTCCGGGGACGTTGGAAGCCCAGGCGACAAAGAAATTGAACAAGTACACGCCATCACCCCCTAATGCCCAGAAGTTGCTGGTCACACTGCGGAGCTTTTCTGCTGACCGTTCCTGTGTGCCGGTGGACCTAAGAACGATGCCGGAACAGTTAATACACGGGTAGACGGGCACGCCATAGTGGTGGCCCATGTCTATGAAGTCCTTGTAGTTGGTGGTGTAGGGCTGATAGCCGGGATTGGGTATCAGCATGTCTATCAAACCTTGCGCCAGCCAGGTTTCCACGTCCAGGCCACTACGCAGCGCCTGGCCGGGGCTGGGCGGGACCCGTACGGCCAACAGGTAGGGACGACCGCGCTCTTTACCAATCTGGTTAAGTCCCTGGCGCACTCGCCGGATAAAGCCGGTCATAGTGTCCAGATTCTCCTCCTCCTCGCCCAATTTGAAGAAGAGCGGGTGGCGGAAATAGTCCAGTTCAAACCCATCAAAGTCATACTCGCCCGCGATTTTCGTAATATACTCGTAGCGATGGTCGCGCACGTCCTGCTTGGCGTAGTCAAAGGCTGACCAGAACGCCCGCAGAGTGGCAGTGGTGGGGTAGCCGCCCCGGGCCTGGGGTTTCTCGTCCGCCAGCAGATGAGGATACCCGTCAGGCCAATACTGCTTGCCGATCAGCAGATCAGGCCTCTCGACCTTCAGCGGGTAAGTGAGCTTCGCCGCCCAAGCGTCGTGGATATCGTTCATCCTTAGTGAGGCGAATATCTCCATTCCGGCTTCGTGGGCTGCCTCGACCATCACCTGATTGGCATCGCCAATGGCTTCCGGGACCTCCAGCCCCCACGCCGGCTCCTCGCCGTTGCCTATACACCAAAAGTAGGTATCCACCTGAGTGCCCACGGTGGGTAGAAAGCGGTCGGACAGAAACCCCCGTATGCCTTCCGTGGCCCGGGGGTTCACGTTGGGATACTGCGCATCGCCATCATCATTGTAGATGATCCGTCGCTGGTTGCTCATCACTGTAGCCTCCGTTCGTTTTTCTGGTCTAATCTCAGATTTACCAAACAAATCACCAATCTTGTCAAACCTGCTTGCTCCTTCGCCCGCCTTACATTCCATCCCCGATGTGACTCCCACCACCATCGCTACCACCATCAGCCCTACGGTCATTCTCACAAGTGACCTCATGATATTTAGTCCTCCTTTTTAGATTTCTTACAGATAAGGTTAGGCCGACCGAGCCCGGCAGCCAGGCCCCGCCCGTCGTTAATTCATCTGTAGGGGCGGAAGTGCCTAACACCTTCCACCCGTCCTTGGGCCCAGTCTACAGCGGGCGGAACTTGCCACCGCATAGCAAGTTTCGCCCCTACATTACTGCTCAATGCTGCTTGTAACGCACGGCCAGTTCCAGGCCGGTTACGGTAGACGAAAGGCGGCCAATCGAGCCGCGTCCCGGCAGTATCACGATTTCATTGATGCCCTGCTGCAAGGGCGGGGCCGTCAGGAGAGCCTCAAAATGACCGGCTTCCGGGTGTTCTATATTTTCGGCAGGCACCGAGACGCCATTTATCCTGATGACAATGCCTTCGCTCTCATCCATGTTCCCGACATTAACCCGCAGGCGCATCTGATCAATGGTCCCCGCCTGGGTGGCTGCCTCTACATCGTCGCCCACCGCCAGCGGGATAGTCGTGCCGTCCACCAGACGAATCGGGAACGGGCCGGGCGCGTTGCCGTAGCCGATGTAGAATACGCTGGCGCCAGTATCCGGCGCGTAGCGCTTGTCCAGGCCCTGGAGAGTTTCCGGGCTGCCAATCTCATTTAGCCAACTGTGAGCCTGGTCTCTGTCCCATTCATCTGACCTGGCGATGTTTGACTGCCAGGGGACGAAGAAATTGAATAGGTACACTCCGTCGGCTCCGAGCGCCCAGAAATTGCTGGTCACACTACGTATCTTTTCCTCTGACCGTTCCTGTGTGCCAGTGGACGGAAGATTGATGCCTGAACAATTCAGACACGGGTAGACAGGCACGCCATAGCGATGGCCCATGTCTATGAAGTCCTTGTAGTTGGTGGTGTACGGCTGATAGCCGGGATTGGGTATCAGCATGTCTATCAATCCTTCTGCCAGCCAGGTTTCCACGTCCAGGCCGGTGCGCAACGCCTGGCCGGGGCTCGGCGGGACTCGTACGGCCAGCAGGTAGGGACGACCGCGCTCTTTGCCAATCTGGTTAAGTCCCTGGCGCACCCGGCGGATAAAGCCGGTCATAGTATCCAGATTCTCCTCCTCCTCGCCCAACTTGAAGAAGAGCGGATGCCGGAAATAGTCCAGTTCAAAACCATCAAAGTCATACTGGCCCGCGATCTTCGTAATATGCTCGTAGCGGTGGTCGCGCACGTCCTGCTTGGCGTAGTCAAAGGCCGACCAGAACGCCCGCAGAGTGGCAGTGGTGGGGTAGCCGCCCCGGGCCTCGGGTTTTTCGTCTGCCAGCAGATGAGGATACCCGTCCGGCCAATACTGCTGACCAATCAGCAGGTCAGGCCTCTCGACCTTCAGCGGGTACGTGAGCTTCGCCGCCCAAGCGTCGTGTATGTCATTCATCCGGAGCGAGGCGAATATCTCCATACCGGCCCCGTCGGCCGCCTCGATCATCACTTGATGGCGGTCGCCAATGCCTTCCAAGGGCTCCCTCTCCAAGCCCTTGCCTATACACCAGAAGTACGTGTCCACCTGGGTGCCTACTGTCGGGGTAAACCGCTCAGACAGAAAGGCTTGTAGCCCTTCCTTGGCACGGAACACCCCACCGCCATCATCATTGTAGATAATGCGTCGCTGGTTGCTCATCACTGTAGCCTCCGTTCGTTTCTCTGATCTAATCTCAGATTTACCAAACGAATCACCAATCCTGTCAAACCTACTTGCTTTTTCGCCCGCCTTAACTTCCATCCCCGATGTGACTCCCACCGCCATCACTATCACCACCAACCAGACGACGCTTCTCCCAACAGATTTCATGATGTTCCGCTCCCCTTTCGTCAGATTTACTATAAAAGAAGTCCGGCAGTAGGGAGACCGGACCAGACTCCCTCTCTGGTCACAACCTTCGTCTGTGACGCTGGCCAATGTATGGTTTTCGACCATACTGTCAGGGCAGGCGTCTCACCGGTCCGTGCACCCGACGGGCGAGACGCCCCTATTACCTACTTATAGCGCACCGACAGCGACATTCCTGTCAGTCGGGAAGACAGCCGCCCTATCGAATCAAGGCCGGGTAGGACCACAATGTGGTTGATCCCGCGCCGCAGCGGTGGGGTCTGTACAGCCGCCTGGAAGGTATCGTCAGCAACGCGCTGTACAGCAACATCAGGCACTTGCACACCGTTTATCTGGATGGCAACGCGCTCGTTGGGGTCCACATTCTCGACCTTCACTTCCAAGCGCAGTTCCTCTATCATTCCTTTGCCCGCGGCCTTCTGGAGATCGTCGCCCACTACCAGTTCAATGGGCACGCCGTCAATCAGCCGCACCGGAAACTGCCCGGGCGGATTGCTCTGGCCGCAGTAGAAGATACTGCACCCGTTGTCAGGCAGGTACTCTTTATCCAGCCCCAACAGGATATCAGGATCACCCAGTTGTTTCAGGCACTCCGCCTTCTCCGAGCCATCCTCAACGCCATAGTAATTGAAAATGTAGACCCCGTCGGCGCCCAGCGCCCAGAAGTTGCTGGCGTAACTGCGCATCTTGATAGGCTCCACGAAGTGGTTGATGCATGGATAGGCCGGCACGCCGTAGTGGTGAGCCAGGTCAATAAGTTCCTTGATCCGGCCGGCATAGGGCAGATAGCCGCCACCGATCATCAGCATATCCAGCAAGCCCTCCTTGAGCCACTGCTCCACATCCAGGCCAGTCATCAGACACATATTCAGGTCATCAGGAACCCGCACGGTCAGTTGATAAGGTTTGCCCCGCTCGCGACCGATTTCATTCAGCCCCTGCCGCACCTGCCGCACGAACTCGGTCATATTGTCCAGATTCTCCTCCTCTTCCCCTAACTTGAAGAACAGCGGGTGGCGGAAATAATCTAACTCCACGCCATCGTAATCATAGGCGCGGCAATAACTCACAATGAAGTCCCGGAAATGCTCGCGCACTTCTTCTTTGGCGTAGTCAAACCCTGACCAAAACGCGCGCATAACCGAATCCTCCGGCCACGACTGCTTCTCGCCCATGAGCAGATCGGGCCGCTGCACCTTCAGCGGATAAGTGAGCTTAGGTGCCCAGGCGTCGTGAATGTCATTCATCCGGAACGACGCGAACACTTCCATCCCCGCTTCCCGGGTGGCTTTGAGGTAGGCGCGGGTCAGTCTGTCGACATCTGCCGGCAACTTCATCTCGGGAAACCACAGGTTCTGGCTATCCTGAACCCTGGGTGGATCTGGACGAGCCCCCGGCCCCCGGTCTGTACTGCCGAGACATAAGAAGTAACTATCCACTTGTGTGTTGACTGCATCCGTGAACCTCTCGCTCAAGTAGTCTTCCATCGTCCGCTCATCACTTAGCCCGGCTACCTCTCCGTCGTCATTGACAATGATTCGCCACTGTCTGGTCATTTCTCGTCGCTCCCTCTCGGTGGGTTCGCGCTCTGCTGTTTGGAGCGCGTTGTCGAACTTCTCAAATACAGTCCCACTGGTCTTGGCCTGCTGTTGTTGCGCCCATCCTCCTATGAGCGCCCCCAACACGACCGCCACACACATCATCACTGCTGTCCAACGGCTTAGGTTCTTCACTGTACTTCCTCCTTTGAAATGGATTTATCCGTCTAAACGATGCGCCCAAGCACTCAATCGTGCCGGTAGCGCACCGATAACTCCAGCCAGGTTACGGTGGACGAAAGTCGGCCTATCGAATTCACACCGGGCAAGACTGCGATTTGGTTAATTCCTCGGCGCACCGGCGGTGCAGTCACCACTGCCTCGAATGTCTCCGCATCTACTCGTTTAGTGTTTTCAACAGGTACAGCGGCACCGTTTATCTTGATGGTAATGCCTTCATTTTCGTCCATATTGCTGACTTTGACCTGCAGCCGCATCTCCTCCAGTATGCCCTCTCGCATAGCTTTTTCGATGTCATCGCCAACTACTAGCTCAATCGGCGTGCCGTCAATCAGCCGGACGGGAAACTGCCCGGGCGGATTGATGTGGCCGCAGTAAGCAATGTTGCACCCATTCTCGGGTACGTACTGCTTGTCCAGCCCCAACAGGATGTCGGGATCGCCGAGCTGGTTCAGGCACTCCGCTTTCTCGGGTTCGTCTCCGACGCCGGAGTAATTGAAGATGTATACGCCGTCGCCGCCCAGGGCCCAGAAGTTGCTGGCGTAGCTGCGCATCTTGATAGGGACACCGAAGGGGTTGATGCACGGATAGGCTGGTACTCCGTAATGATGGGCCATATCAATGAACTCCTTCAGCCGCCCTGCATACGCCATATAGCCGCCACCGACCACCAGCATGTCCAGCAAACCTTCTTTCAGCCACCGCTCTACGTCCAGACCTGTGCGGAGCGCCATTTCGGGAGTGTCTGGCACGCGGATGGCCAACACATAGGGCCGACCCCGTTCCTTACCGACCTGGTTCAGCAGACGACGCACCTGGCGCACAAACTCGGTCATCGTGTCCAGGTTTTGCGCTTCTTCGCCGAGTTTGAAGAAAAGTGGGTGGCGAAAATAGTCCAGCTCAAAGCCATCGAAGTCATACTCGCGGCAGCAGTAGTCAATATACCTGAGGAAATACTGGCGCACTTCCGGCTCAGCGTAGTCCAGGGCACAGAAGAAGTAGGTCAGGAGTGAGTCCTCGGGGTAGCCGCCCTTGCCGTATCGTTTCTCCCCCTCGAGCAAATTGGGGTACTGCCCCGGCCAGTGTTCTTCGCCAATCAGCAGATCCGGTCGCTCTGTTTTGAGGGGATAGGTGTATGGCATGAAGGAATCGTGAATATCATTCATCCGCAGTGAGCCGAATAACTCCATCCCCCCCTCGCGGGCAGCTTTGATATAGGCCTTAATTGTCTTGTCTATCACTCTAGCTGTGCTCGATTCAGCGTCCCCGTAGAAGAACTGGGGCATCGCGTAATACGGATTCGGTCTGGCGGGCGCGAAATCAGTACCCCCGATACACAAAATGTAGGTCTCTACTTGAGTGTCCACGGTCGAATCGAATCGCAAGGCTAGATATTTCTCCACGCCTCCGCTGGCGAAGTCGAGGTCGTACTCTCCGTAGTCGCCGTCGTCGTCGAGAATAAGCCGTCGCTGTTTGAACATTTTCTCGACCTCGCCTTTCCGGAGTCGCTCGGGCTGCCTCTGGCCTAACGGCGTGGTGAATCTCTCGAATACGGTCTGGCTGCTCCTTTGTGCTGCGCGCTGCGCGCACACCCCCCCCACCGCGCCCAAGACCACCGCCAGGCACACCATCACTACTGTCCATCGGCTTACGCAGTTCATTGTGCTTCGTCCTCGAAGTTAGATTTGCACGTCTAGCCGGTGCATCTGGGCACTCAATCGTGCTGGTAGCGCACCGATAACTTCAACCACGTCACGGTGGACGAAAGTCGGCCTATCGAATTCAGACCGGGCAAGACTACGATTTGGTTAATGCCTCGGCGCACCGGCGGTGCAGTCACCACTGCCTCAAATGTCTCCGCATCTACTCGTTTAATGCCTTCAACAGGTACAGCAGCACCGTTCATATTGATGGTAATGCCTTCGCTTTCGTCCATATTGCCGACTTTGACCTGCAGGCGCATTGCCTCCAGTATCGCTTCCTCGGTTGCTTTTTGCACATCATCGCCGACCACCAACTCAATCGGCGTACCATCTATCAGCCGCACCGGGAATTGAGGGGCCAGTTGGGTATAGCCCAACGAAAGCTGGGTGTGGCCATTATCGGGTACATACTGCTTGTCCAGCCCCAGGAGAATCTCGGGGGCGCCGAGTTGGTCCAGGCACTCAGCCTCCGCGGAGCCATCGGGGACGCCAGCGTAGTTGAAGATGTACACACCGTCGCCGCCCAGAGCCCAGAAATTGCTCGCTTTGCTACGCGCTGCCCCAGCCCCGCCCATGCGGTTCATGCAGGGATAGGCCGGCACACCATAGTGGTGGGCCATGTCAATGAGCTCCTTGAGCCGCCCGGCATACGGCATGTAACCACCGCCGACTATCAGCAGATCAAGCAAGCCCTCTTTTAGCCACTGCTCTACGTCCAGACCACTCATCAGACATAACTTGAGGTCGTCGAGCGCACGCACCGTCAGCAGATAGGGCTTGCCCCGCTCGCGGCCAATCTCGTTCAGCCCCTGCCGCACTTGGCGCACAAACTCGGTCATATTGTCCAGATTCTCCTCCTCTTCCCCCAGCTTAAACAGCACCGGCATGCGGAAATAATCTAACTCCACGCCATCGTACTCATACTGCCGACAATAACTGAGAATAAAGTCCAGGAAATGCTGGCGTACCTCTGGCTTAGCATAGTCAAGCCCCGACCAGGAAAGGCGCATCAGTGCGTCTGCGGCCTCTGGTCGTTTCTCGAGTCCCCTCTTCCCGAGCAACAGGTCCCGACCCTGTATCTTAAGCGGATAGGTGAGTTTCGGGGCATACGAATCGTGGGTGTCATTCATTCGTATCGAGGCAAAAATCTCCATACCAGCGTCGTGGGCGTGCTTGATCAGGGCCCGAGTGGCCCGCTCGGTGGCTGGATGGATCTCACCGGGCTCGCCCCAGTAGTAGAATTGGGCCATAGTACTCTGCGGGTTGGTGATCACTTCCCCGTCCACTACAGGCCCTCGGTCCGTAGCGGCTATGTTGAAGAAGTAACTGTCCACTTGCGTGCCCTCGGCAGGATTGAACCGCACCGCCAGCCACTGCTCAATGGTCTCGCCGTATTGGCCGTACGCAGCGTCCCAGACTATCTTTCCAATTGTCACCTCGCCGTCGTCGTTGAGAATGATCCGTCGTCTACTCATTTGGCTCAGCCTCTCTCGTTGTGACGGTTTAATCTGAGCGACGCCGAACGACTCGTGGAACCTCTCAAACTTCGTTTTGCCGCTCACCTTTCCTTGTTCTGCTGCCCAGGTGCCAGGCACACTGACCAGCAGAACCGGCAAACAAATCAGTACGGTGGTCCATCTGGTAGTTCGCTTCACTGCACTTCCTCCTTTGAATTGGATCTATCCGTCTAAACGATGCGCCCAAGCACTCAATCGTGCTTATAGCGCACCGATAACTCCAGCCAGGTTACGGTGGACGAAAGTCGGCCTATGGAATTCAAGCCGGGTAGAACCACGATGTGGTTGATGCCCTGGTGTACCGGCGGTGCAGTCACCACCGCCTCAAATGTCTCCCCATTCACTCGTTCAATGTTCTCGCGAGGTACCGAGATGCCGTTTATCTTGATCGTGATGCCTTCACTTTCGTCCATATTGCCGACTTTGACCTTCAGGCGCATCTCCTCCAGTATCGCGTCCTCGGTTCCTTTTTGCACATCATCGCCGACCACCAACTCAATCGGCGTACCATCTATCAGCCGCACCGGGAACTGTGGGGGCGGATTGACATGACCGCAGTAAAAGATGCTGGCACCGTTGTCGGGCACGTACTGCTTATCCAGGCCCAGCAGCGTGTCGGGGTCGCCCATCTGGTTGAGACACTGATGCTTCTCCGAGCCCTCAGGTACACCGAAGTAGTTGAATATATAAACGCCGTCGGCGCCCAGTGCCCAGAAGTTGCTGGCGTAACTGTACATCTTGATGGGGTCCTGGAAGTGGTTGATACACGGATAGGCCGGCACGCCATAGCGGTGAGCTATATCAATGAATT
>JALGUR010000059.1 GCA_029820565.1 Candidatus Zipacnadia bacterium | reverse complement strand
CCAGAATGTATCAGTGTCAAAATCAAGATAATCTAACAGGTCAATTTTGTTCAGAATCACGCCCTGGCAGCCGCGAAACGCCACCGGATACTTCTCTGGCTTGTCATCTCCCTCGGGAAGGCTGCTCACCACTATGCGGGCATGCACGCCTAACTTAAACGCCGCCGGGCACACTAAATTGCCGACATTCTCAATCAGCAGCAGGTCAGTGCTACTCAGGTCCATCTGGGCTACGGCGCGGCGGATCATGGGCGCGTCCAGATGACACGCGCCGCCGGTGTTTATCTGAAAAGCCTCGGCGTTTATCTGAAAAGCCTCGGCGCCGGCTGCTTCAATGCGCCGCGCATCGTTGGCCGTAGCCACATCGCCTTCTATGACCTTGATAGTCAGGTCATCTACTAATTCTATTAGCCGCTGCAGGATGCTGGTCTTGCCGCTACCGGGACTGCCCATAAAATCCACCGCCAGCACTCCCTGGCTCTGGAACAACTGCTGATTCTCCTGGGCAACCGCATCATTATCGCCCAGAAGATTTTTCATCAGTTCAACTTTCATAGTTACAATCTATCCTGTCGGCTTGCCAGATTATACTTCCTGATAAGCAGACGTCCTTCCTGCACGATAGGTTCGTGGGAGCCTGACACTTGCCTGCCAGTAACTTATGATGCTACAATGTGTATCAGGAAATAGGAGAGAGTTATGCACGAGTTTTCCATCGCGAGTAACATTGTTAGGACACTCATATCGGTGGCCGAGGAATATGACCAGCAAGTCGTCGCGGCGACCGTGGCCGTTGGACCGATGAGTATGATCGTTCCGGATTTGCTTACGTCCGCCTATCAGGCGCTGACCGAAGATACTCCGCTGGCCGGCTCGGAACTGCACATCCAGCAAGTTCCTATCACCGCTGTTTGCAACGAATGTGGAGCCGAGACCGAAGCCTACGAACCCTTTGTGGAGTGTAGTGAATGTGGCAGTTTGAACTTGAAAATAAAGTCAGGCTATGAACTGCAATTAATCAGTGCCGAACTGCGCGAAAGCGGTGAGATAATGCAGAAGGCTTAAATCATCAAGCCCGGTTAAGGGGTCTCAGACTCTACTGGTATTGATTCGGGGCGGTCGGGGAGTTGTTTGAGGTGAACCGGCTCTACTTGCTTCTCGACCAGTCCCAGAGCCATCGCGACTCCGTGCAGGATTGCTTCGGGGCGAGGCGGGCAGCCGGGAATGTAATAGTCTACGGGCAGAATCGTATCGGCTCCGCCGACGATATTGTAACTGTCAAACCAGATGCCTCCCCCGACGGCACAGGAACCGATGGCAATAACCAATTTGGGGTCAGGCACCGCGTCATAGAGCCGTTTGAGGGCCGGGACCACCTGGCGGGTAACCGGTCCGCAGACCAGCAGCACATCAGCATGACGCGGGGAACCCACCAATTTGATACCGAATCGTTCGGCATCATAGTAGGGTGTCAGTACATCAATTACCTCTATATCACAACCGTTGCAGGCACCAGTATTGGTGTGATATACCCACAACGATTTGGGAAAAGCCTTCTGGCACAACTCTTTGAACATTCTCTTCCTCCTGGCACGATTGTCACGGCGTCTCACGTAGCGGAGGTTGTCAAACCCCGCCTACGCGGGTTTTACTGGCTCATAGGGGGAGTCCTGCCCGCCGCGCTTAATCTCGTCGTGGCGGAAGCCTGGCTGCATAATCCTGTCCAGCGGAGTCGCCGGCTCATAGCAACGTCCGCAGCGCTGGCAGGTAGCCATAAATACCTGACATTCTGATTCCATATCCTCCCGCCCCATATCTGAGGAGAGTTCAAACTGCTTTGTCATAGTAATGGCATCTTCAGGACAGACGTCGGCACAGCGCCCGCAGAATATACATCGCTCCAAAAGCCGGACGATACGGCGGGTATTCTGGTCAATATCCTGAATCATTATAGCCCGCGCCGGACAAACCGCCGCACAGCCCCCACAGCCGATACACTTGTCAGCATCAACCTCCGGATAGCCCCGGAAGTCTTCCTCGGGAGGATGGGGCTGGAAGGGATACTTCAAAGTCACCAGCCCGGGACGCAAACAAAGAATCGCTTCCTTGAGTTTACTGGCAATCACTTTATCTAAACCTCCAATAATGTAACCAGTGCACTATCTGTTAAATGACGTGGGTATCTCGCCCTCTCAGTCATCCTGGCGGCGATAGTCCCCGTTCAGTATCTCTTCTTGACTGTACACGCGCACCTGCCCCGAGTTGACATCCACTATTTCCATCCGTTCGGTGCATGAGAAGCACGGATCGTAGCTGCCGATACAAATGGGGACATCGGCCAGGGCATTGCCTTCCAGCATCGGCGGCACGTTTTGGAGATTAGCATAGGTGGGCGCTCGTACCCGCCAGCGCTCGGGGCGATTTTCAGTACCGGTCAGTACCCAGTGGAAAACCTCACCCCGTGGTGCCTCGACGGCGCTCATTCCCTCGCAGCCAGCTGGAATTTCCTCATCGATCTCAGCCATTATCGGCCCCTCGGGCATATCCTGTAGGGCCTGGCGGATTATCTTAATTGAATCTACGGTCTCGTCTAACCGCACCAGGGTCCTCGCCAGGTTATCGCACCCGTCATAGACGCACTTGGTAACTTCCAGGCGATCGTAGGCGGCAAAGGGATGATCCACCCGCACATCAATGGCTAAACCTGAACCGCGAGCGGTGGGTCCTGCGGCGCCGAGGGATCGGGCAACTTCCGTCGGCAGAATACCGGTGCCCTGCAGGCGAGCCATCAGGGTGCTATCGCCAGGGATGGCATCGTAGAGTTCTTGCCACTCTCGTTCAATATCGGTCAAGACCTGACGAATATCATCGTATATCTCGGGCTTAATATCACGCCGCACCCCGCCGACTAAGTTCATTCCGTAGGTCTTGCGATTACCCGAGATGCGCTCGCACAGCCACATTAACGGTTCGCGCATCCGCCACGTCTGCATCAGGACGGTGTCAAACCCGATTATGTGTCCCGCAATGCCCAGCCAGAGTGTATGGCTCTCAATGCGCTCTAACTCCAGCATGATGGTGCGAATATACTCAGCGCGCGGCGGAACCTCAATGCCGGCCGCCCGTTCTACTGCCTGGCAATAAGAGCAACTGTGAACGAAGCCACAGATGCCGCAGATGCGCTCGGCAATGAAGGGTATCTGATTGTAGGTCAGGACGCTGCAACCCAGCTTCTCCACGCCGCGGTGACTGTAAAAACCTCTATAATCAGCGCCCACTACCTCCTCGCCCTCCACAAATACGCGGAAATAAGCCGGCTCTTCTAAAACCGGAAAATATGGGCCGATGGGCACAACACTGGCGCCCTCAGGGGGAGCCAAGCGTTCGGGGGCCACCCCTTCCACAGACGGAGGCTTCACGCCGTGCTCCACATCCCACCTTAGTGGGAAAAGGTCCTCCGGCCAGTCGTCGGATAGTACCAGGCGCCGGGGGTCGGGATGGCCGGTCGGGACCACCCCCACCATATCCCGCGTCTCCCGCTCACTCCAATTAGCCGCCGGCACTGAGGGAGTGATGGAATCTATCTGAGGCTCGTCCTCATCCACCTCAGTATGCACAGCAATATAGAACTTCTCTTTATCTTGAGCGAAGAAATGAGTAATCAGAAACTTGCCACGCTGCTGGCGGCGGTCGGTGCCCGAGTTGATAATGAACCTACAGCCCTGATCCTTATACAGATACTCGGCCACCGGTACTATGCTGTCGGAAGTTACCGTCAAGTATAGTTGGTCAGGCTGAGGCACACTAAAGCTTATCACCTTATCGCCAAATCTCTGTTTTACACTCTCACCCAATTGTTGTGCACTCATCGTATCTTCTCTTCCCAAAGTTATTAACTGGCTGTCAAGTTACTGACGCCCAATAGTCCAGCAATGTTTAGTAGGGCATTCTTAGACTTTGCAGCAGGTGACGGACGGTGCCATACTCTTCATCATCAGCTTCTACGAAGCCGCGCAGACCCGCTTGACCCAACACTGTGCGGGACTGTAGTCTGCTCCAGTCCAACTTCAGCAGGGCCTCTTTGGCGGTTTGCGCTACACTCTCATCAGTATCGCCCAGGGCACAAACGCACCAGCCCGGGAACATCATAGTGTAGGCAATGGGTCTTAGCTCGGTGCTGGGCGAGCCACTGGTGACGGCCTCCTGCCAGATGGCTTCGCGGACAAAGCCCACTTGGACTCGGCCTTGGCGCAACCGTTTGATTACGTCTTCTTGAGTAGGGCAGACAGTGATAGTGGCGTCTTGGTCTATGTCCAAACCTTCCTGTCGACAAAGGGCCTTGGGAGCCAGATAGCCGGCTACGGCCATTTCTGAGCCCGTGGCTATTATCTTACCTTTTAGGTCAGCAATGCGAGTAATGCCGCTATTAGCTCGCGTCAGAATAACGCCCCGGTATCTGGTCCGAGGAACACCGCCTGCAAAGTCTGGTTCCACAGCTATGACCAACGGATAGGCGCCGCGAGTTTTCTGTAAGGTTACATAGGCCATCGGATTAACAAAGACCAAGTCGGCATCAGCACGTTCTACCGCGCTCAGAAAGCCGCGATACCCTACTGCAGAGACATAGCTAATGTCGTAGCCAGTTTCCTGACGCAGATACTTAACCAGTGGCATATAGCGTTTGGTCATAGTGTAAGGTGAATATCGGGGCATAATGGCTATTTTGACTACAGGTTTGGGCGGCGGGGCCGACTCGACCGGGTGAATGGGCCCACACCCGGCCGCGCAGCGGGCCATCACTACTCCTGCAACAAGCCCCAGTATAATTCGGATGCGGTCAGTTCTACACACTACAAGCCACCTTCTTTTTGTCGCCTGACTCATCTGTACTGCGGTTATGGCACCGCACCGGCGCGGTAGACGGCAAGAATGCACTCGGTGCCCCGGTGCAGCAGTGGATGAATCAGTTGCGGATAAACGCCTATAATAAGACAAAGTGCGGCCAGCACGCCCATACCCACCCACATGGCGGCCGGAACTTCCTTAAGGCCAGGGTTAGTCGCCGGTTCGGTGGTCGGATGCCCCCAGAACACCTTGTAACCAGCATGGACCATACAGCCTAAAGTTAAGATGCTAACCAGCATACCTATGGCTACGGCCCACCACAGATGTAATTCTCCACCGGCCATAAACAGAGTCAGTTTGCTCCAAAAGCCATTAAACGGGGGCAATCCGCCCATAGCCACAGCGCCAATGAAGAAGCAGACCGCAGTTATCGGCATCTTGCGGCCCAATCCCTTAAGCTGGCTGATACGGCGTAGTCCTCCGGTCGCGTACATCACCGCCCCGACGCTGAGGAACAGCAGCGACTTGAATATGGTATGGTTTACCAGATGGAACAGGCCGCCATAGACTCCCAAATATGTGCCAAATCCCAGCCCCTCAATTACGTACCCAATCTGGCTGACGCTATGGAAGGCCAAGAGCCGCTTGAGGTCGTCCTGGGCCCAAGCCATAAATATGCCAATCAACATACTGGCCGAAGCCATAATGGCCACGAAGACGATTACTGCGTTGTAGTGAGGGGCGAATATGGTGATAGTTCGGGCCAGCGCATAAGCCCCCACCTTAATTACCAGGCCTGACAATAGCGCACTAATCGGGGCAGGGGCCTCGGAGTGAGAGTCGGGCAGCCAGGCATGAAAGGGAACCAATCCGGCCTTGGTACCAAAGCCGACTATGAAGAAGGCGACCGCCAACAGATTGATACTGCGGGGGATCTTGGGGATTATGCGACCCAGTTCAGTTAGCATTAGAGCGGGAAGCCCTGGTGCGTATTGGCCTGCTGCGGAATAGAGCAGTACAGTGGCGAAAAGAGCAAAACACAAACCGGTTACCACCAATATCAGATACTTGTAGCTCGCCTCCAATCCTTCCCGATTCCAGTAAAAACATACTAACAAGGCAGTAGCCAGCGTGATGCCTTCCAAGGCTACGTATAGCCATATCATATTGTTGGTCAAGCAAACCCACATCATCACGGCCAAAAAGAGCATGACGAGCCCGTAGTAAATCACCAGTCGCTGGGCGGTGGTCTTCCCTTGCTGGACTTGCCGATTCATATACGGGATTGAGTATCCGATGATGATTAGGGTTACAATGCTCACTAACAGCACTACTAAAGCGCTAAGGCCGTCCGCGTAGGTCTGCAGGTAACCGTGTAAGACGCCTCCCCCGATAATCGCTCTGGTAATGAGCACACTGAGATATAGGGTCAGTAGCCCGCCGCCCACAGCCACCCCCTCGCGGCATCGTTGGGACCAACGTCCCAGTGTGAAGATAACTAGCGACGCGATTAAGGGCACACCAATTAAAGCCACAGGAAGAAACGATTCAGTCATCCATTCGTACACTCCCAATTGTTAGGGGCTGAGCATTAAGGCCCTACCCGCGCAACTTAGACAGCTTAAAGGTATCTGGCCCACCATATACCTCATACACCCCGCCGGTCACGTATATGAGCATCCACGCGGATAGGACGATGCTGCTCGTAATGCCCAACAGTGCAGTTTCCGGCATAGTAGGGGCGAGCACCACCAGAGACAAATGTGCCCCGTTTTCCAATAGACATATACCAATAACATTCTTTATCGCGTCCCGCCGAGTCACCAGGATATACAGTCCCAAGGCAAATACAGTAAAAGCTACGGCCAGGCTGGAGCGGGCCGGCTCCAAAGTGGCAGCCTCGGTGGGAGCGACAAAATCTATATAGGTATGCACCAGTTTGAAGCAGGCCAGTAAGACCACTGACATAACAATCAAAGACACCCGGAACCCCAGTATCGGGCGCAATTCAGTCGCCGGATACTTTATAGTGTACCAGCGCAGTACCAAAGGGATGAAGATAACCTTACTTAGAACCGTACTCAATACCCACCAATACAACCGGGGGGTATTAGTTACGCTACCGAAGACCGCAATGGTAGCGGCCAGAAACAGCGAATGTACCAGATAGGCCCAGGTTGAAACACGTAGATTCCGCACTTCCGCCGCCAAGACGCCAGTTAGTAGTGCACCCAATGTCATAGTTAAGATAGGGCTGTAATGCATCGTTGATTTTCTCTCCGTATCGCTTGCTGTTACTTAACTAAGCGCCAATCAGTGCAAACCCCATACCCACTAACGCCACAAAAATCACCCCGAAAAAGTATGTCATCGCTTGGTCTATTCTGAGGCGCGGATTCACCACGTCAATCAGACCCACCAGCAATATAATCACAATCACCTTCAGCAGGTGCGCGGCGATATTCCAGGGGAGAGCAAAGCCGGTTCCCCACGGGATAAAAATGGCCGCCAGTACCGAAGCGTAGACAATCTGGCGAGCAAAGAAGGCCCACTGAAACAAGGCCAACTTAGGCCCACTGAGCTCAATGAACGGGCCGCCCATAATCTCGGTCTCGGCCTCGGGAATATCAAAGGGCAGCTTACCTATCTGGGCCTGCAAAGCCAAGAACAAGGCTACCGCCGCCACCACCATGGAAATGCTGGGACCATTTACATAATTTGATGCGGCCATGTCCCACATCAGCAGCGAACCGCACTTGATAGCCGCGGTCACCAGGCAAATGATTAGCACCGGTTCGACTATCAGGTGCATCATTATCTCCCGACCGGCGCCCAGCATCGAGTACGGACTGGCGCTGGTCAGTCCCGTCATGATTACCCCTACCACGGCGATGGTGATGAAATAGGTAAAAACTATCATATCTCCGTACCCGCCCAGGGGTGGCCGGAGCCCCATCGGCGTCAGCAGAGCAGCCGCCAGGATAGCGGCGAAGGCAACCATTGGTGCATAGCGCAGAACCAGGCCGGGCCCCGACTCCAGGTCTTCTTTACCTAACAGTTTGAATAGATCGTAGAAGGGCTGGACGATAGGCGGGCCCTGGCGCGAGTGGACCCGGGCCCGAATCATCTTGCGCACCACTCCCGCCAGCAACGGCCCCAGCAGCAAAGCCAGCCCAATATTAATTGCAAAAGTCATCATCTCAACCTTTCTTTTCTTTCCGCCAACCCATTGTCGCGTAGGCGATGTTCTCCGACCTTGCCTCCCGAGCTACGCGGCTGGGGAGCCTACAGCCCGCCTGCCATACTGAATAGCACAATTACCGCCAGAGCCGCCCCCACAATCATCCACAGCATGTAAAATTGAGGCAATCCTGTATGGCTAGCGCTCATGCCTCGCATAATCCACCGTAACGCTCTGAACATAGGATCATAGACCCAACGGTCAATATCGAGTAGTTTCAGCACGGCCGTGGGCCGGGCCAACTGAGCGAATGGGATAGATGGATATATCTTAGCGAAATAACGATTGAAGGTCAGCAGAAAACTGTGGACGGGATACCGGACTTCAGCGAAATCGTGTTCCTCCCCGCACAGCCACATTGGCACCTCTCGGGTCCGGGCCCCACCCATGCGGAAAATAAGGTAGGCCAGGGCCAAGCACCCGGCAAAGGCTACCAGGATGACTATCGGCCCCCAGGCCCCGGCGGGTGCCCCGCTCAGGCTTAGGTTGACCGTGAGGGGTGAAGTGCCGAACAGAGAGGCAAACGCGGGCGAATAACCGCTGGGTAGAATTGCGCTGACCGCAGTGTACAGATGCCTCATCACCAGTATCGGTAGCACCCCGAACAGTACGCAGAAGATGGCGATCGTCACCTGGGGGATGACCATAGTCAGTGGCACTTCGCGACGCTCCACCTCTGGACTTACGTGTAGCCTACCCACAAACAGCATGCCCAGGAATTTCAGGAAGGAGGCCAGCGTGACCGCGGAGATAAAGATGGCGACGATACCGAGGAACACAAACACGGGCAGTTCAAACCCGCCTACAACGGTACTTTGGAAGATGAGCCACTTGCTGACAAAGCCATTGAGACCGGGGATTCCGGCAATGGCCAGCGAGGCTATTATGGCGGTGACGGCCGTGACCGGCATTATCGCCATCAGCCCACCCGCCTTATCCATATCGCGGGTGCCAGTTCGGTACAGGGCCGCGCCGGCGTTAAGGAATAACAAGGGCTTAAACAACGCATTATTAACTGTGTGGAATAGACCGGCGAGTAGGGCGAGAGTGGCCACCGCAGGACTAATGCGTAGCAGGGCCAGGCCAAGGCCGACCGCCAGCCACATATAACCGGTCTGGCCGATGGCGTGAAAGGTGAGTAAGCGCTTTGAATCAGTTTGTTGTAGAGCAGTAATGGTCCCGATAAAGATAGAAATGGTACCCAGAACCGCGATTATGATGCCCCAAGTTGTCACGAAGTGTGACAACGGTAGGCAGGTAGTGAAGAAACGTACGATACCGTAGACGCCCAGCTTGCACATCGTGCCGACAAAAGCTGCTGAAGCAGCAGTAGGAGCGGCCGGGTAAGCGTCGGGCATCCAGAAACCAAAAGGCAGAATGCCCGCTTTGGTGGCAAAGCCGACAACAAACAGCGCCAGGATCAGATGAACTGTAGCGGGGCTAGTAACTGTCAGTTCGGCTATGGCCTCCCGCACTGCCGCGAACTCCAGTGAACCCACCTGGCGATAGACAATGATAGTGGCTATCAGCATGCAGACCATGGCGACATGTGTGGCTATGAAGTATCTCAGCCCGGCCGGGCCCGAGTCCGGATTGACCCAATGGAAAACTACCAAAACATACGAAGTCAGAGTCATGAACTCCCAAAAGTGCAAGAAAAAAAGCATATTGTGCACTGAGAGCACACTGATGACGCTACCGAAGAACAACAGCAATAGCGGATAATACCGCGCCAGGCTGTAGCGCTCATAAATCAGGATATAGCGCATGGAGAACAAGGTAGTACACACCATTATTAGGGCAGTAATCAGCAGAAAGACCGCACTCAACTGGTCCACAACGAAGAGCAGGGGGCTACCCAGCTCGGTAATAGTCAGCAGCGGAACTCTGGCCTGTACCGGCCCAACGGTGAGAGCCTGCCAGGCCACCATAGTAACCCAGATGGCGGCAATAAGTGCAGTCACGAACGCCACATAACCACAAAGTCTGCGGTACCGAGCGATCACCGTCGTGATAATAGCGCCCGCGACCAATAACACCAATGCAGCAATCAGTAGGTCAGCATCAACCATTACTTGTTCACATCCCGAGCGGTATGTGTTCTGCTAATGGAATTGCATATATATGTACTGTGGCACAGAGTATCGCTAGAAGAACAATCACAACGTGCATGACTCCGATCGATTTCTCCACCTGAGCCACTGCGGCCGACGGCTTGCCAAAGAATACTCTATGCCCTATCCACAGGAAGAACCCAAAGGCAATCGCGCTTTCTGCCAGCAGCAGTATAGCTATCACTGCGCCCAAGAACTTGCTCCAGAAACCGGCCAAGGGGGGAACGCCGGCAATCGTGAACGCTCCTACAAAGAAGGCCAAGGCAACAAGCGGCAATTTGGCGCCGACTCCAGAGAGTTCAGAGACCTGCCGGGTGCCGGTGTAATAGGTCAACATGCCAACCGATAGGAACAGCAGGCCCTTGCCACAGCCGTGGGCGGCGATGTGCAGCAGCCCGCCCTGGAAGGCCGTAGTGGAACCCCAAATTCCCATGGCACAGGCCACTAATATGTAGCCAAGGTGGGCGATAGTGGAAAGTGCCAATATCTTCTTCAGGTCATCCTGGAACAAGAACAGGAAAACAACGATGAAGATTGTGCCCAGGGCCATAATACCCATCAACAGGCCAACGCCGTAGGATAGCCCGAAACTGGCCGAGACGGTCCGGGCCGCCGCGTGCAGGTAACAACTAATTGGGGTAGGAGCCGCCATAGCATCGGGCAGCCAGGTAAAGAAGGGAAACTGAGCGGCTTTGGCCCAGGCAGCGATAAGCAGAAATACGAAAATCGTGGTGCGCACTCCAGGAGCAACCCGGCTCAAAACATCAAACGCGAACGGCTCACTGTCGGCGCTAAGGTACATCAGCACCAGCGCCAGGATAAAGAACAATCCGCCAATGGCCGTCATTATCAGGGCCTTAAAACCGGCCCGCAGCGACTCTTCATTCTGATAATGAGAGATTAGCGCCCACGAGCATAGTGTAGTCAACTCCCAGAAGATGAACAACTGGAAAAAGTTGCCGGCCAGTGCTATGCCTACCATCGCGCCCAGGAACAACAACAACCAGGCATAATATCTGCCCTTGGCTTCGCCCGCGGGGTGTTCGACGTTGTTGGGGCTGAGGTACGCGGAGGAGTAAACGACGACCAGAAAGCCAATCACCGTTACTATGAATAACATCAATGCTCCGAGAGCATCTATAGACAGTTCAAAGACCAGGGGCGCAGGGCCGGTCTCGCCGCCCAACATCGCCAGCCTGGCCAGCGGCACACTGACGGTGTGGCTTAGGTTAGCAAAGACATCGCCGATGGTCCCTATGGCCAGCACCAAGGTAATAGCGGCAAAGATAGCCGCCACGAAATCACTGAGGCGTCTTTTCAGAAATATGCACAGCAACGCTCCTATTAAAGGAGCAGCCACTAAGGGCACCAGTAGATCGCGCGCTGACATCTGTAATAATGCACTCATTTATCTACACTCTGCACTCGGCCTGGGGCACTGACCACTAATCCAGCCGGCACCATTAGGCCACCATTGAAGTCTGGTACAGGTACAAATGTCCCTTTTTTCGCGTAGGCGGGGTTCTCCAACCCCGCCGTGATCACCAACGCACGCAGGTTGAGAACCTGCGCTACGCGTGTCCGCCTTTATCGGACAGACCGGCCACAAAATTATCAATAGCCTCAGTAACAGGCTGACTCAAGTGACTACCCCATCCCATGTTGGCAGGCTGGATGCCCAATACCAAAACCCGTTTGTTTGCCGCTTTTTCCAGCACAGTGGCTAACAGACTCACTGAACAGTTATGGGTGGATATATTGTCACCGGCCAACTGGTCGGGCGACAGAACCTTAATATCACCGGGCGTGGTGCCCAGACTAACCGCGTCCACCATCAGAATGGTCTCGGCGGGACTGTCAAGCATCTCGGTCAGGTAGTTCTCCGGGACCTCTTCACAGCACAGATATGGCCAGTGCAGTTTCTCGGCGAGTTGCTCACCCAGAGCCAGCCCGGCGGCATCATCACCGCGCAGCGGATTACCTACTCCTACTACCAATAAATCCTGGCCTACATATTGTTCCAGTTCGTTCATTATCTCTGACAGTCTGCTGCGACAGCAAGTGGCGCCGACTGTCCCTCGCTCCCTCCAGATGCCGGCTGTGTATAGTGCTACTCTCCCTGCATTTGCTGCATCTGCGCGTAAGTGAAGACTGGGCCATCCAGGCATACATATTTATCCCCAATGGTACAATGACCGCACTTGCCAACGCCACACTTCATATGTCGCTCGAGTGAAAAGTACAGATTCTCGTCGGCAACACCCTTTTGCCGACATTCGGCTACCACGAAGGGATACATAACCGCCGGCCCCACGATGATAGCCGTAGTCTGAGGCCCATCAATTTCCAAAGGTTCAAATAAGGTAGTGATAAGGCCGACATGGCCATCCCATGAACTACCCTCATCTTTGACATCTACAGTTTGCATGCATTCAATCTGCGGCGAGCCCTCCCATATTTCTAACTCGTCGGTGTAGACCCGATCGGCTGGCGTACGCGCCCCGTACAGGAAGATGAAGTTTCCATATTCACTGCGATGGTCCAGGATATACAGAATAGTGGCGCGGACAGCGGGCAGGCCAATGCCACCAGCGACAACGAGTATGTCTCTCCCCTTAAATTCCTCTAACGGGAAGCCGTTGCCCAGCGGCCCACGCACCCCGGCATAATCGCCCTCCTCCAGTTCGTGCAGAGCGGCACTAACCGTTCCCTGGGGGTAGCGCCGGACCGTTATTTGAATCGCGTCGGTCTGAGCCGGTGAAGAGGCGATACAGAAAGGAGCCTCCCCGGCGCCCAGTACTGACACCTCGACAAACTGGCCGGGGCGGAAGTTGAATTCTTTGCCGTCAGTGAACCTAAGGGTGAAACTCTTCTCCGTCGGTGTCTCGGCCCGAATCTCGTCGATAATGGCCGGTTGAGGAATGTAATCAACTTGCTCCATTTTGTCTCCTTCGCACCTCACCTTATACCATTCTTAGTGGTTCGGGCTTCCCGCCTCCGTGAGACTTACTGTTCTTGTCCACAGGCTGGAAGGCTGCGCCACCGAATGCCACAGTTGTGAGGCGATGATTAACCTATCTTTTCTGCTTCGGGCTGGCGCACCAACTCGCAGACCCTGGGCATACCTATTTCCCCGAGGCAGGTAATAATGCACCGCCCGCAGCCTACACATCCATAACGGTCGCGCTCCTGGTGATAGTCGTAGCTAAGTTTATGATAGGCATACCAGCGAGCGCGGGACGCAGGAGTAGGCCGGGGAATATGACCGGTAGCCTCTCGGGTAAATCCGGCCAGACGGCACGAGTCTACTCGCCTTATCCGGGTGCCGCTATTATCATCGTACTTGATATCTACCACGTCGTAGCAAGTGCAAACCGGACACAGATACGAGCAGCCCCCGCAACTGTAGCAATCGTGGCCAATAGTCTCCCAAGTCTCAGGATTGACGCGATCGGCGCTAATGCGCCGAATTGCTGCCGCCAGGTTGGATACGGTCTGGAGCTGCTCTTCTATTGCGCGACGCATCTGCGCATCCCGCGCCGCGACCAGTTCCTCAGAAGCCGGCTCGAGCAAATCCTGCCACTGCTGGAGGATCTGTTGACCTTTCTCCGTGGCGACTTCGACCAGATACCGGTCTCCTACCGGGCTTAACTGGACATCAAAGCCCCCTTCAGCGACCGGTCCGCCTCCTTCGCAGCAGGAACAGAAGCAGGTGTCAGCGGCTGGCTCGGCGCAGGCCAGGGCGATCAGCGTAGTTGCCTCGCGTCGCGCCGCGTACAGGGTGTCTACTGGCTCACGCTCCATATAGAATTGGTCAAGGTATTGAATAGCGGCGATGTCACACGGGCGAATGCCGAAAATGATGCGCTCCGGAGGAGTTGCTGGTGCGCTGAACTGAGGTGAACCGTCGCCATTTTGTCGGTACTCAAACAGCACTTCCGCAGCGGGCAATAGATACTGTACCGGCGAGACCAGAGCGATACCGAAATCCAACTGTATCTCATCGGCGCTATCTACCGGCTGATAGAAAATATCTCCCCGCGGCGCTCCAGCGGGAGCGATGATCTGCTCAGGAAGGTCAAAGAGCCGGCGAACTGCCTCCGGTAGCCTCTCATCGGGCAAGGCATATCTCTGAGTATTGTTCATAGATTAGCCTTTCTTCAGCTCTGCCGCAACGGAGCGGCGATATATAGCACTGCTCGCCCCGTCGTACCGGCCAAATCCCATAAGCCGCTGGAGGAATTTTAGCTGGTGCGCGGGCAGGACTATGTACCCCTCGGGTATACCGACGTGGGGATGAAGTGCCAATCGCCCGCCGCCCTCCACGGTCTGGATAATCGCCGAGCGGCCCGGGCGGACCTGTTCCTTTTCCATATCCGCCGGGTTCATCAGGGCATAGCCGGCTTGCAGGTCACGGGCCTCGCGATATAGCGCCGGCACCGCGGGCACTCGCCCGTCCAAAGTCCACCAATTCTCGTCATAGCGGCTAATTAGCGTGTATGGCCTGTCCGTGGACTCTTCTCGGGCCAGGGGCTCATAATCCAACTCAACTGAGCCGGCTTGAGGCACCAGCACAGTCTGCCCCAACGGTGCCTGGCCCTCCTGGCGTAGCTCAGCGAGTTGAATATTTTCATAACCGGATATAAGTTGGTTGATTTGTTGCCAGATAGACTCAACATCTACAGCGCCGGCTGGCCTATCTAACCCGGTGGCCAGTTCGGATAATATCTCGGGCAGGTAGCGGCACCCCTCAGAAGGAGGGGCCACTGCGCCACTCCAGCGAACCTGTCCATACAGCCCGGTAAAGCTGCCCTCTTTCTCCCCAAAGCCCGCCATCGGTAAGGCTATATGAGCGATCTTGGTGGTAGGGGTGAGAAAGCTATCTATTACTATGAGGGCCTGTAGCCTTTGCTGCAGTGACCGCAATCCTCCTTCGCCCAGCCACGCTCCCAATTCTTCTCCGATGACTATTAGTCCGTCCAGACCCTGTTGCTCTCGGGCCAGCATCTCACCTACGCTCAGCCCCTCGCTATCTGGCCCCCGAGGGGCAACTCCCATGTGAATCAATCCAACGGCGTTAGGAGTTCCGCCTACCGCAAACACTTCGGCATGGTGGCCGTCAGTACCGTTAATGTATTTGGCTACTTCGGCGGCCATTATGGCCGGCTCAGGAGTGGCAATGGCGCGGGTTGACAATACAATGGCTACTCGCGTGGCCGCTTGCATCATCTCCGTGGTTTGCAGCAATGCTTCACTAAGGCTCGCCGGGCCTAACTTAGCAAGATCGGGGGAGGGAAGAGGCACATCTTGGCTGTTTAGTTGACTTAAGAGTTCCCGCAGCAGCGCGGCCGTGGCTCCCGGAATGTGTTGGACATAGACCTGTGCATCCTGGCCCAATCCGTCGTCTGCTGCATCAATGACTATTAGTTTGGTTCCGGCTTGCTGGGCTTTATGTACCCAGGTGCCGGCTTGCGCATTCAAGTCACCAAGATTGGAGTTTAGGCACACGACCAGATCATAATCGGGTAAGGTATCCACTGAAGGCCGCTGGTAGGGCTGGCCAAGGCTGTATTGTAGTCCCCAAATGGCAGGACCGTCCACCATTCTACCAAAGTTGTCCAGATGAGCAGTGCCCAGGACTTCCCGCCCGAAATAACTGACGGCAGCGCCTTCTTCATTTGTCAAATGGCCGGCCGTCAATATCCCTACTCGACTCCCGAGTATCTGCCTGAGGAGCCGGGTCACTTCCTCCAGGGCCTCGGGCCAGGATACGGGGCGACCATCTACCAGCGGTGAGGTCAGTCGCTGCGAGTTGCGTAGCAAATCGCCCGTCTGCCAACCGCGCACGCACAGCCGGCCTTCGGATACCACATCACTGCGGCTGGGGACTGTTGCTATGACGCCGCCACTGAGCCGCTGCAAGTACATCCCGCAGCCAACCCCGCAAAAGGGGCACACTACTGGAATTAGTTCATTCATCACTATCTATCCTCAAGGCGCATAACACCAAGTTTGTAGACAAACCGAAGCCCATATTCCTTGCCGCTTTGTAGATTCCTTCCTTCAGACGAAATTCTTTGCGCAGACAAAATTTTTTCAAAAACTTTGTGGACTCACCAGGGGGAACAGTCTCTGATAGATGGTGAGATACAGTTACGCTTCGCTGCCAATTCGCCGCCTAACACACAATAATTGAGCAAGGAACATAATTCGCCCTTGCTCACTAAGTGTAGTATAACACATTCGCCGAAAAATTGCAAGAGGCCCTTGCCGTCATAGGTCCTGCGGCCAACCTGTTAGAGAAGGGGCGAACTACTGCTGAGCGCCTCGCCGGCAGCAATACCGGCAGGTGACCTTGTAATTCGCTGAGCCACGCGGCCATCTCCTCGGCGCTGGTAACCGGCTGAGAGAAGGTATCCCCTTGCGCTGCATCGCTCCCGGGTCCGCCCCTTGGTGATTCCGGGTAGAGTCGTTGCCGAAGCTGCCGAAGGCTTTTCCCCGGGACGCCATTCACTGGGTGCCTGGTGCCTGGCGAAGCCGCTGCAGAAGTCCGGGCAGCTGTCCCTCGACGGCAAAACAATGGCTGACTTGGTAGTTGCCCTCGGGCGCTGCCTCAAGCCTGTCGATCAGGCTGTCTGGCAGTGTGTCGAGCTTGAGCAAGAGCTTCATCAGCGTTTTCGCATGTTCGAAGTCAACAGCCTGCTCGAATCGCGCGACCAAGGCCGTCTGGATTCGTTGCTGAGTGGCGGATACGTGGTCGAGCAGTGTGTCGAATATCTCCTGCCCCAGATAAGCGCCGGGGTAGCCTGACCCGGCGATGGCCTGGTACCTGCCGATAAAACCGTACGGGTCCCGACCGAGTCTTACCGTGATCACCGGGACAGCTCGCCCCATGGCCACGCCCAGCTCTTGGTCGGTCCAGTCGCTGTCGTGGAAAACGGGGGTGAGCAGCGCCAGCAGAGCATCCATGCTGCGAAGCGCGCGCTCAATCTCCGACACCCATTCAGCCGTGGGTTCTATGTCCTCGTGGGCAACGAAGCATGAAATGCCGAGGGCCAGGCAGGCGGTCTTGATCTCTGATGCCAGTGCTTTGTCATCTGCCTTGTGGGTGATGAACAACCGCAGGAACTCGGCGTCACCCCATAGATCAACGTCGCGGTCACGTGAAGGCGGAGGCATCGGCTGACCGATGACGGGCGCTTCGCTTACCTCGATAGCGACTTCGCAGACGTATTCGTCTCGTACACGGTTCAGCTTATTGAGTCCCTCTCGGAGCGTCGCCTACAGGTCAGGGAGTCTATCGAAATCAATGCGCATGAACACTTCCGGTGGCACAATGAAGTGGATCGCATGGCCAGACGTGCCGCCGTCCCAGTTATCGTACTCGCGCTGCTCTTCCAAAGTATGCGTGGATGTTTGCAGCAGATCACGCAGAAGCACTTGTCCCTTGCGCTCGAAGTCCGCGATCAGTACCCCGACCAACTTCGGGAAGGAGCGTCCAAGTTCGTCAGGCATTTAGCTGGCCTCCTGCTCGGCGGCCCCCCCATGTCGGACGAAAACGAATGTGTCGCCATCGCAGCCGACCCCGAAGATGCGGCTGGGGTCAATGTTCTCCTGCTTCTGGAAATCACGAAAGCGCTTCTGAATCTGCTCGACGACCTTGCGGGTGCCGGGCGACTCTGCATCTTCGGTTATCTTGGCTGGCCCGTGGGCTGGCTTGTACTCGATTATGACGCCGCCATATTTGGAGTCAACTCGCCCGCCCACCAAGTCGTATTCGTGGATGACGCCGCCATATTTGGAGTCAACTCGCCCGCCCACCAAGTCGTATTCGTGGCGCCCCCGAATTTCGAGTTTAGCTTTGCTTATGAACTCGTCAATGAGGTTGTTGACCGCATGGCGGACATCTTCTTCTGATTTTGCAAAGCCGGTGATCTCGTGCATCTGCTCAGCCATAGTCTGGGCATGTTCTGCGATTAGTTGCTCTATATTATTCATCTTCTGCCCCGACCTCCTCGTGGGGAACCATCTCCAGGCGTATGCTGAGAGGTTTGTCGCTGGCGCAAACGCAACTCTTCGGGCAGCTCATCGCCCCGGTTGCCTGCGCCGTTCCAGTTCTGTCCGCTGTTCAGGTGCCAATTTGAGGGGGGTAGCTTTCCTTGGCGTACCCCCACTATACCATCCGGTTACTTTTGTCGTCAAGTACTACTGACAAATTCATCGCCGTTCCTTTAGGGTCAGCGATTACTTCCGGTTTCTGCTTCATCGGAGCCTATCTCATCTCCGAATCCGGACCTCGACCGACTTTGTTGATTTGTATCGGCCACTGTAAGACGGCTTGCGCCACCTTCCACCGGTACGTGTGCGTTTAGCCGCACTGTCATTGGCGTCGTCCCCTGTCAGACACGAGCAAGCTGATCATGACGACCTTCCGCCATCGGGTTGCCCCCTTTGCAGCAAGTGATAGCCCCTCGTTTTCTTACGATATTCACGTCCGCGCTGGAAATCCTGGTTCGCTCGTTTTCTTCAGCGGGTGGGATTCCCAACGGTCATTGTAGAGCCCCGAGACTTCTTGCCGTAGATGCTCACGGTCCGTCAGGCGCGCTGCGCAGGCCGCGGTACCAAGCGGGAAAGCCGGCGTCAAGCCGAGCCCCCGGCCGAGACCCTGGGAGTCAGCCAGACGTTGGAGAGCTACGAGATGACCATTCAGACCGTGCCTGGCTTTCATATGACGGCATCCGTGAGAGCAGCGCCGAGCAGAAGGGGAGGCTGGTTGTGGGGGCCCTGGGCAAGTGGGCGGATCAATTGCTCATTAGCCAGGATGCGGGCTGGTACCACGTCGGTGAGCCCGATGGCGGGGAGATTGTGCCCTTTGACTGGCTTGCACGAGAATTCGTACCTATGCTTCGGGCAGCCGGTGTGAGCCAGAAGGAGGTTGACCAGCTCTTGGTGCGCAACCCGGTGCGGGCGTTCGCTATTCGGGAGCCTCAATTCAAACGGGGGGCCGAGGGCGGATAGGCGGGCAGGAAGGCACTCAGGCCGGGTGTGTGACTCCCCACCCGCGGTAGCCAGCGTTGAGGATCCGGTCTAAAGGTTCCCCAGCGACGGCGTTATGCTTGCCGGCTTCCTGATAGCTGTGGACGGCAACAGCCCCATCGAGGAGCGCAAGCGGCGTCTTGTGCTGGGGCTGCTGGAGTATGTCGGGGGACAAGGCTACTTTGGTGGCTCTAATGCACAGGCCGATAAGCAGTCTGGGCGGGTAACGCAGCTGCCGCAGCCAGTGGCCTGTGGTACTCCGAACGGGCCCTCATACCGCCATTGCCAGGCGCTTCACCTTGTTAGTCCCTCATAAACTGCAGAATCCAGGGTATAGACACAGTGGCGGCCATTTGGTATGATGTTTACCGTTCGAGTATTATACAGTGGAGACTCGCAGTGTGCCCGCGGACTGTTGTCAATACCACCCAGCTCAGCAAACGCTATGGCCACGTGCAGGCGCTTCGTGGCGTAAGTCTGGCCGTGCAGCAGGGCGAGATCTTTGGCTTATTAGGCCCCAACGGCGCAGGCAAGAGCACGCTGATCCGCATCCTGGTGGGCTTGGTCCGGCCCACGGCCGGTCAGGCCTGGGTGCTGGGGCACAGAGTGGGATCGTCGGCCGCCCGACGCAACGGGGTGGTTGGAGCCATCGTCGAGCAGCCGGCCTTTTATAGGTATCTGTCGGGGCGTCGCAACCTACAGTTGCTGGCTGACCTGTCCGGCGGTTGTAATCCCCACGATATCGACCGGGCTCTGGAGATAGTGGGTCTGACCGAGCGCCAGCACCAGAGAGTAGCGGCCTACTCCGCAGGCATGCGCCAGCGGCTGGGGCTAGCCCAGGCGTTGTTGCCGGCCCCGGAACTTCTCATCCTTGATGAGCCCGCTTCGGGCTTGGACCCGCGCGGCCTGGTGGAGGTGCGGACCCTACTGCACCAGCTTACCCGCGAAGAAGGCGTCACCGTGTTTCTATCCAGCCATCTGCTGCACGAGGTGGAGCAACTGTGCACTCATGTCGGCATCATCGTCGCGGGTAGGCTTGTAGCTCAAGGGTCAGTGGCCGAACTGCTATCCGTCCCTCAGATTCATCTGGAATTGCGCACCGACGATCCCGCCCGCACCGCAGAGATCCTGCGCGACTATGATGGGGTCAGCGATGTTGAGCACATCAACGAAGTCGTGCGTCTGACTTGTGCGCCAGGAGAGGTCGCCGAGATCAATGTAGCTCTAATAGCGAACAACATAGCCGTGTCAGCATTGATGCCGCACCGCGAGACCCTGGAAGAGTTGTATCTGCGCCTGACTGGTGAGAGCGAGGATGCCGGGAGATGAGACTCCTGGTGGCAATTAGAATCGAACTGCGCAAACTGGCGGCTCAGCGAGCCACCTACGTAGGTTTTGGGGCCCTGGCCCTTCTGGTCGGCCTCTTTGTCTGGGGCACCTGGCGGGCGGGTCCGCCTCTGAAAGCCTGGTCGGTGCCCGAGGATTTCATCGTCGCGGGCAAACTCGTCACCGGCGTGCTGATACCCTACGTACTCCTGGAAATGCGTGTCGCTCTGGCGGTGTTCATTCCTCTGCTGATTGCCACTACGGTGGGCGGTTCAGTTGCCGGCGAGCGCAAATCTGGCACACTGCGCACCTTGATGACCCGGCCGGTTTCGCGGGGAGTGGTACTGAGCGCCAAACTCGTGGTGGCCTGGGCTTACGCGGGCGCTCTGACCGTTTTCATGGGCGTGTTCGCCCTGATCTTAGGCTATGCAGTTTTTGGTGGTGGGGACCTGCTGGCCTTGGAGTTAGACGCGCCGGGTCTGAATATAATAGCGGAGCAGCAGGCCTGGCTGCGATTGGCCCTTGGCTATGGGCTGGCCGCTGTGGCCATGATGGCGGTGGCCTCGCTGGCCCTGTTTCTGTCAGTGCTCTGCGATAATCCCCTGACGGCAGCCGGTCTGACTGTGGCTGTCCTGCTGGTCTGTGCGGTACTCAAGCAGATACCATATTTCGAGTGGCTATGGCCCTATCTACTTACCGAACACATCACGGTTCATACCCGGGCGTTCGCTTCCTCGGTAGCCTGGGCAGACATTGGCCGATCAGGTGTCTATCTGGCCGGCTACATCCTGATTCCGGCGGGCTTGGCCGCCGCGATTTTTCAGCGGAGGGACATTCTTTGCTGAATGCGATGTTAATGATCAGGCTTACAACGACAAGAGACTGGCTCACCCGGCGCCTCCCTCGACAGTGCAGCGCGGCGCGGAGTGGGCTGTCGTGTGTGGTCTTGGCTTTGGTGATGCTGACCACAGGCCCGGTGTATGCGGCGCTTTCCGCCCAGGAGATCCTGGCCAACGCCCTCGACCTACACAAAGGCATCACCGATTACATCGCCGACGTCTGCGTAGAGACGGATATTCCTGACCTCAACATGCCGGTGAGCCGGATGACCGTTTACGTGAAACCACCGGATAAAGTGCACATTGAATCCCGCAGCATCGTCATTCTCCCCAGAGATGCCCTGCTGTTGGGCAACTTGCGACGCCACCTGACAGAAGACACCCAGGTGATGCTGGTGGGGACCGATGTCAGTGCGTCCCCGCCGGTATATTGCCTGAAGATTGTGCCCAAAGGAAACGCAAACCGGGGCCGGCTGCTGCTATGGGTTGCTGCCAACACCTGGACTTTGACCAAGAGCGAGATATGGGCTGGCCCTAACAAGCTGGCGACAGTATTGTGGAAGTATACGCAGGTCAATAAGCAGTTCTGGATGCCCACGCGCCTGGTCTGCCGCCTGGGTGACGGAACGCTGCCCATGTTGAGTGCGGGCACCATTACCCTCACTTTCAGCAACTACCGGATTAACACCGGTCTGAGTGACGAATTCTTTGCCGCGCGGGAGTCTAAATAGCACGGCTGGTCAGCGGGCTGTACTGGCAGGCGAACGCTCACCCATAGACATCTATCGCGGCGTCAAATGTGCCCTTCCGGGGATCATCGCCAACAAGTCGGCTGAGCTGGGCGGAGCGCCACTGACGATCCCCGACCTGCGCCAGTTCTGCCAATTACTCAGCAGTCGCGACGCATCTTCTGATCCCCGGCACGTAAGTGCCACGATGGTCCGCGAATGGCTGGTGGATATGCACCACCGGGGCCTCTCCATCAATGCTGTCGCCCGTCGGCATCTGACAACACGCACTATTCGAGAGCCTTGGTGGCCTGGGAAAGGTCTATGGCCCGCAGGCGTCGGGCCCCTATATAGGCCGAGAAGATGACGAGCACCAGGACAATGATGATGGTGATAAGGTAGACCCACCAGTGCAGAATTGCCCGAAACTGCATATTCTCGGTCTGATAGGCGCCCATGAACAACCTGTTGAGCACCGCTCCCAGGGGCAGTCCCACGATGAGCCCTACCACAGCCAAGAAGAACAGTTCGACGCCCGCCAGCCAGGCGGTAGTCCACGCTGAGAACCCGAGGCTGCGCAGACTTGCCAACTCGCGGGTGCGCTCCAGTAGGGAAACCGAGGCCACGCTGTGAATTGCCGAGCCGGCGAGCACGCTGCCGAAGCCGAGCAGGACGCCGATAAAGACGTATAGCATGGCCATTTGCTCGTTAATCTCCTTGATTACGTCCGCGGTCGTGGAAACCAACATGACATCGTCTGATCGCTCGAAGCGGTGCTTAAAGCCGTCCACGGTGGTCGGATCGCACTCAAAGTTAGCCCCGTAGGAACTGTACGGCCAGGCCTGGTCGGCAAGCGTGCGGCGCACGTCGTGGAACTCGCCATAGGCGCTATTGCCCATCGCCACGTCCAGCAGGCCGGCAACCTGCATGGTGGTCCGCAGCCGCCGGCGTCGGCTAGCTTTCACCCATTCCATGCGGACGGGGTCTCCCGCCTCCACGTGCAGCTGATGGCCTAACTGCTTGGGTAACCAAACTTTGCCGGGCTCAACCGTCATCGGTCTGCCGGATACTGTATTCACCCGCAGGAGCTTCTGGCCGCGCTCCAGTCCGGTCAGGATCAGTTCTCCAGAACCCCAACTGCTGCGAATCCTCACCGGGACACTCACAGTAAGACTGGCTGCCCGACCACCCGGCAGGCCGCTTGCCGCCTGGGCGAGAACGCCGGCGCCCGGGCGCGCGAACTGCAGGTCTATGTGGTACTTGCGGCTGTCGGTTATGTACTCGTCAATGGCGTCCATGGTGGAGATATATGTCCCAAAGGTCGTGATGATGATACTGGCGCCTCCTGCGATGCCGGCAACGGCGAAGAGCGTGCGCGAAGCTCGACGAAAGATACCGCGCAGCGGGATGCGGTAGACGACGCGGACCAAGCGTGTCCACTTCACCAGCAGTCGCTGGGCCTGTAGTCGCCGCCCGCTTTCTACCTCCCCGCGCATAGCGACGGCCGGGAGCAGGTTCGCGGCTAAGCGCGCGGGCAGGTAGGCCGCTGCCAGACCGGTCCCGGCGGCCAAAGCCAGCCCCGTGAGAATAGTGCCCCACTGGGGCACTGCCGAGGCCACGGGCAGATGGAGAGCATCAGCATAGAGCCGATTCATCCCTACAGCCAGTAAGTGCCCCAGAGCCACGCCCGGAACAGCGCCCCCCAGGGCGACCAATACGCCCTGCATCACATACTGGACGAGTATCTGCTGTCTACCGAAACCACAGGCTCGCAGCGTGCCGATGACTGTCACCTGGAGCCGCACTATGCGGGTCAGGGCGCCATACAGAGAAAGGCCTGCCGAGGTCAGAAAGAGTATGGGGAAGAAGACGCTGAGCTGCGCGAACCCCTGCTGGTCCATATCAAGCAGGCGCTTGCTGGGCTGTTCGTCCTGCACGTAAGCGAATTCCAGCCCATAGGAACGGGTCAGGCCCTCTAACTTCTCCAGCACCTGATGCTCATACCCGGGGTCGGTGAGGCAATGAATTTCGTTGATCTGCGGGCCCACGCCACACCACTCCCGGACGCGGTCCTCGAGAATGAAAACGACCCCGAAAATGCCGCGGGCCACGAACATTGTATGCTTGGAAGGGACCGGATAAACATATTCGGGGCTGGCGGCCAGGCCTACCACAGTGAACTCGCGTTCCCGGGACTGGTACGAGCACTTAATCCGGTCACCGACCTCGTAATCATTGTCCCGGGCGAACTGGTGCTCGAGAACAGCTTCTTCAGTATTTGACACGTAGCCCCCATCCAAAATCCACAGGTCATTGACCTGGGGACGGTGGCCCCGAGGGACGCCAATGAAGCGCCCCAGAACCCGCTCGCGCTTGCGCCCCGGCTGGATGATAGCACCATCCCTGACCACCCGGCCAATCGCGGCGCGGACATGGGGAATGGTGCGGGCAGTATCCACGAGGCTGGCGGGCGCCGACTCCAGGAGCACCGAGGCATCGGCAAAGCGCGTGGAGTCGTAGATTCTGTTGTAGACCAGAGTGAGATTTTGGTAGGCTTCGTAGAGGCCGATGAAGAGCAATACCCCGAGGCCAATTAGGACTGCGAGGGCAATGGTCTGTCCCGCCAAGGCACGCGTGTCGGCCCACAACTTGCGCCAAAGCATCGTCCCCACTATCTGTCGCGCTACGTCATTGGAGTTCACGGGGGTGGAGCGCCGCACCTTCGCTCACCTCCACCACCTCACCGCTGTGTAAACGAATAGCCAAATCGCCCATGCTCGCCAAATTGGTATCGTGGGTGACCATTATCACTGTCATGTCACGACGGCGCGTTTCCTCCCACAGTAAAGAGAGGACTTCAATGCCAGTTTCAAAATCCACTGAGCCGGTTGGCTCGTCCGCCAGCAGCAGGCGAGGCTGCTTAACGAGGGCTCGCGCGATAGCCACTCGTTGCTGCTCACCACCACTGAGTTGAGCAGGTAGTTGGTCGGCCTGATGCTCGAGGCCAACATCCGCCAGCGCACCCTGCGACAATGGGTCATTACCTACCAGTTGCGCAACGAGGCGCACGTTTTCCAAAGCGGTAAGGGTAGGGACGAGGTTAAACATCTGGAATATGAAGCCTACCGTCTCGCGGCGGTAGCGAGTGAGTTGCTCCTCGTTCATGCCCGAGAGTCGCTGCCCAAAGACAATTACCTCACCCCGGGTCGGGGTGTCCAGTCCCCCAGCCAGATTCAGCAGAGTGGTCTTACCCGACCCACTGGGGCCCAGGAGCATAACGAAGCAGCCCGCGGGCAGGTCCAAATCAACACCCCGGAGGGCATCTACAGTCACGTCCCCCATAGGGTATTGCTTCCACACGTCCCGGGTGATTAACGCCTTTCCCACGTCTGCGGGGGGTGAGGACACTCCTAATCGCCCCTTGCGGTGGCCTGGTCCATTGGCGGGACAGGCTGCGCCGTTACGCGCTGACCTTCTTCCAGACCCTCTTTCCCATTTACGACCACTAAATCTGTGGGCCTGACCCCAGAGCGTATTTGGATCAGGTCGAAATTATTGGGCCCGACCTCGACTGGGCGGCGGCGGACTTTGTTATCCTCTACAGTCCACACCCAGTCCTGTGAGCCCTCGTGGACTACGGCTGCAGTGGGGACGAGTACACCGTGGCCTGCCAACAGGATATTACCATCTACATCAACTTCCGTGCCCGGCGGAAGGGGGAAGGCGGGGTCATCCACGCTACATCTCGCTCGCACCTGAGCAGCAGAGCCGGGCAGGTCGGGCCGAGTCACGGCCTCCTTGCCGATTTCTTCAACAGTCAGGTTCCAAGCCTGGCTGAGGTAGCCCCCGGCGCGGCAACTCAACTTCTGGCCGCGCTGCAGGTGCACAGCATCTTCGCTCTCTACAAACGCAACGACCCATGGGGAAAGCGACGAGACCAGCCGCAACACTGGCTGGCCGGGACCAACGACTGAGCCGGCGCGTTGGTAAATAGTCACCACGTGGCCATCGTAGGGCGCCTTGATGACGTCGGCGATGTCCACCAGATTGGGCGCTGCTTCCACCGGCGCCAGTCGGGCCAGTAGGTCTGATTCCGTGACGGTGTCTCCTTCTTTGACATACAGTTTCACAATGCGGCCCCCGCCTACAAAGGCAAGGTCAGTACTTTCCGACTCCACCAAGCCTGATGCCGCAATTTGCAGATTCAGGGATCCAATATGGGCCTCAGCCACCGCCACCTCATGGCTCCAGTTACGAATGGTCCTGGCGCCCACCAGGACCAGAAGAACAGCGGCCGCCACTAAGTAGTATTTGAAATGCCTAATCCAGTCAATCATGATACGCGCTTCAAACTGCACACCGTATGCAAGAGGCTCAGTTGAAATAATTCGTCGTTTAGTAGGGAAGTACCTGCTGGGCGAGCAGATTGCGCGACTATCGCGACCAAACCACAGGCAAGGAGCCGAGTGTTACACCTTGTAATTCTGTCTCCTTATGCCCAAGAAGAGACTGTTGCGAAAATCGCCTTCTATTATAGCAGGGCGGCGGGGGTAGAAGTCAAGAGGTAGGCTAAAGTCTTCTGCAATATTGCCGATCAGACCGACCCGATACACTCCACCAGGCTTTCCTCAATGACGGCGAGGCCCTCTCGTAGCGCGTCTTCGGTGATGGTTAAGGGCGGATGGAACTTGAAGGTTGACTCATCAATCCCACAGGGCGAGATCACCAGCAGTCCCTTCTCAAAGCACCTGACGTGCATATCCCAGGCCAAATCGCCATCGGGCTGGCAGGTTTCCGGGGCGCAGGTAAACAAAGCCCCGACTGCCCCTACCGCATTAGCATGACTTATGACGGGGGAGTATTTTTGCTGAATACGCTTGAGTTCCTCGGCCATCACACGGCCCATCTGCGCGGCATTGTCTACCAGCTTTTCCTCCTGGATCAGCCTGATATTCGCCAACGCTACGCGCGCACATATCGGATTGCCGGCGTGAGTACTGCTCATAGCGCCCCCGGGGAATACGTCCAAGTATTTGTGATTGCCGACCACTGCTGAAACCGGCATAGCGCCACCCATGCCCTTGCCACACACTACGAGGTCGGGCACGATTCCGTAGTGCTCAAAACCGAACATTTTGCCCAGCCGTCCGAAGCCTGACTGCACCTCATCAAAGATGAGGATTACCTGATGTTCGTCACACCATTCCCGCAACGCTTGCATATATTCCACTGGCGCCAGAGCTATATGTCGGCCATGATAGGCTTCTACTATGACCGCGGCCACCTCATCTGGATGCCAACCGGTTTGCTCCACAGTTTCTAAGAAGGTATCAAATGAGGTATCCTTGGTGAAATAGCCATCCGGGAACGGGGCAAAGGCCACCCCGGGGTCAGAGTAGGCAATCCAGTCCTTCAGAGAGTCAATGCCACCTACTATTTGTGCCCCTAAAGTCCGTCCGTGAAACGACCACTCGTAGGAGATTATCTTATTCTTAGTGGGCCGAAGGCTGCGGGCATACTTGAGGGCTATCTTCAGCGCTGCTTCAATTGCCTCAGAGCCAGTGCTCAGTAGCAACACCCGGTCCAAAAAAGAGGGCGTGAGTTCAACAATGGCCTTGGCTAACTCGATGCGCGGCTCATGCGGCCAGCAATAGGTCGCCAGCAGCGGCTTATCCGCCATCTCGCGCAGTGCTTGGACCAGGGCAGGGCGGCCATGGCCCGAGTTGGTGATTAGCACCCCCGACGAAAAGTCCAACCAGCAGTTGCCGTAGGCGTCGTGGACCTGGAAATTCTGCGCCCGATCCCAGACCGCCGGGGGAGTAACGTGCACAGACCGCGGCTCATAGCGCAGACTGGTCTGCAACAGGGGAAGCGACTCAGGCACCGGCAACGGAGTGACAATCCTTCGGTAACGGGTGTGGACTTGGGGCACCGCCTTAGGCTCCAGGCTATAGGTGCGTTCCTTCATCGGATCTCCAGGCCTTTCCTCTACTACTTTATCGCGACACTCTTAATCCGTGTGAACTCGCTCAGGCCCTCTTCGCCGAATTCTGCCCCCAGGCTACTATGCTTGTAGCCGCCCCGCGCCAGGCCAAAGTCAAACACAAACCCAGTGTTAATCCAGACAAAAGCCGACTCCAGGGCCTCGGCCATCCGCAGGGCGCGACTGACATCGTGAGTCCACACCATTGAAGCCAGGCCGTAGACGGTGGCATTGGCCTGCTTGATCAGGTCCTCTTCATCCGTAAAGGTCAGCACACAGAGCACTGGCCCAAAAATCTCCTCCTGGGCAATGCGCATGTCCATATTAACTTGGTCGAAGATGGTAGGCTCCACAAAGTATCCCCCCGCCAAATGACCCGGCATTGGGGGCCTTTCTCCTCCCATAACCAGGCGCGCTCCTTCCTGCTGGCCGAGTTGAATATAATTCATTATCCGGTCTAATTGCGCCGGGGAGATAACTGGCCCAATATCAGTATCTGGGTCTCGTGGGTCGCCAATCTTCAATTGCTCAGTGCGCTCCACCAGACGAGCCATAAACTCTTCGGCAATTGGCTGGTGGAGGAGGAGGCGGCTGCCGGCTACACAAGTTTGCCCCTGGTGGTAGAAAATCGCCTCAAAGGTGCTGTCCAGGGCCTCATCCAGGTCAGCATCCTCAAAAATGATATTGGGCGATTTACCGCCCATCTCCAAGAAACAGGGTTTGACTTGGTCGGCGCCGGTGTGCATAAGGCTCTGGCCCACGGCGGTGCTGCCCACAAACGTAATCTTAGCCACTCGCGGATGCTGGGCCAGGGCTGCGCCGGTGGCGGGGCCGCCGTTGATGACATTGACTACTCCGGGAGGGATGCCAGCCTCTTCGCATAACTTGACCAGTTCTAACGCTGACAGCGGAGCCTGCTCAGCCATCTTCACCACAATAGCATTGCCTGCCGCTAACGCCGGAGCCACGCGGGAGCAAAATAGATAGGCGGGATAGTTCCAGGGCAGAATGGCACAGATTACCCCGTAAGGCTCGCGGATGTTATAACGATGAGTTGCCGGCTCACTCCAAACGGTCTTGCCCCCCATCTTATCAGCAAAGCCCCCGAAAAACTCAAATAATTCAGCACCCTCCACCAAATCGCCCTCAATCACATCACCGCGCAGGCGGCCCGCATCGGCGCATTCAATATCCGCTATCTCCTCGGTCCGTTGCCGGATCAGCCGGCCTACCTCCCACAACAGTCGCCCCCGGTCCCGCGGTCGCATTTGGCCCCACACATCCCGGTAGGCTACCCAGGCAGCCTGCACTGCCTGGTCTACATCTTCGGCGTCGCCTTCGGCTACTTCAGCCAGTATTTTTCCCGTGGCAGGGTTAACTGTGGCAAACCATTGATCGGAATGCGGCGGCACTGACTCCCCATTTATCCAATGTAAGACTTTGTCCATATTGAGTCATCTCCTTTCTTATTGCAGGAGGCCCGCCCCTGGCCCAACTTTGGTGACTACTACATATAACGACCATCGCGACAGGCCTGCGAAGACAAGAATGTCGCTCCTACGCATCACCAACAATACGTTATCTCACTCGGGGAGCCCTGCTTGGCGGATACGAGCGCCTACCTCACGTAGGACGGGCTCGTCCTCTGGGTCCAGGGAGCCGTCAGGAAGGGGCCCGGTATTTAGCAGCAGATTACAATTACAACGCCGGGCCTCGTCCAGCGTTGTCCACACTTCCTCGGCTGTTCTATGCTTACCGGCAAGTTCGGCCGTGTATCCCCACGATCCGGGAGCCATGAAGGTAGCGATTTCGCAGGGCGTTTCGGGTTGCTCAAAACGTAAGGTCTTCTCGAGTTCAGGCGCGAAGAAGTCCTCGGTTCCCAATAGCCCCTGCTTGTATGAAATGAGCACCTGAGGCTGGAGACTATGGATGTGATCGTATAGTTCTTGGCACTTGAACTTCAAGTGATCCCCGGACAGGGGCACAGCAATACCATCGAGCCAAATTCCAGCGACGGGGCCATAGTTGGTCAGGAGTTCGTTGATTTGTGCCTGTACGAAGTCCAGGTAGACCTGGAGGTTGTGCTCTTGGCCGTGGGCATAGGACGGCTCAGGCGGATCGTAGTCCGGTCGTGCGTTTCCACCCCATTCATCATTATTGGGGGCATGGGGATGTCGCCAGTCGCGTCCATGAGAATAGTACAGGAATAAGCCCAGGCCTCTCACCTCGCAAGCTGTGGCTAACTCCCCTACCAGGTCACGACCTGCGGGACAGTTCACACTGTTAAAACCGGTTTGGACAGTACCGAATAGGCAAAAGGAGTCGTGGTGTCGCGTGGTGATGTTGATGTACTTGATCTCGCAGTCCACGGCAAAGTTGGCGATGTAGTCAGCGTCGAAGTTTTCCATACTGAACTCATCTTTCAATACAGCATACTCAGCCACCGGGATGTTTTCGCGAAACTGGACCCATTCATGCCGGCCTAGCAAAGAGTAGAGACCATAGTGTAAGAAAAGGCCATACTTCGCATTACGGAACCACTCGGTGGCCGCCTGCCGGGGATCCGCTTGGTACAGGTCAGCGTAGTCTCTCAGGTACGACGGAACCCTGGCCATAGGTCTGTCCCCCTTTTGAGTTGACATCTTTGCGCCTATGCAGCCGCGGCGCTCGGACTATTGCAGTCCCAGGACCCGCCGCGCATTGCCATCGGCAATGGCCTGACGCTGCTCGTCAGTCAGCGGCGCTTGTTTTATCCATTCAAACTGGGGCAAATCCTGGAAAGCGCTCAGGTAATCGGTGCCGAACAGTAGTTTGCGCCAGTGCCGCTCCAAGAAACCGATGGTGAAGTCCGGGTCCCGGGTCAACGCATTGTAGCCCGAGCCGGCTGAGATATCGGCGTAAAGGTTGTCATACTCGCCCAGCAGCCGGTCAAGGGCTCCAGTGGGAGTTACAGGCTCATCAGGATATCCGCCGCTGCGGTCATCATCCGCGGATATTGCCGCCCACCAGCCCGGGCCATGACCAATGATGACCAGGTCCGCAAACTCCTGCAGACACTTCTCCAGCCGGGGCAGGCCGACCTCATCCCAGCACAGCGTCGGGTCGCTGTGGAAAAGCACGGGCAGGCCCAGGTCACTGCACTTGGCATAGATTTTCTTATGTAGCGGATCATCAAAGGCCAGCCCATTCTTCAACTCGCCGAAGCCCTTGACGTTATGGGCTTTGACGAAGTACTCAACGGACTTCTGATTGTTGCGCATCCGCGGGTCAACGGACACAAAGGGGATGAGCCGCTCCGGATACTGTGCACTGGCGGCCACGGCGTCTTCGGTCATAAAATAGTGGCAGGTCTCGGCGTCGGGACTCTCCAGCGGCAGCAAAACCGACTGATCAATACCGTTTCGGTTCATAGCATCCACCAGTTGGTCCGCAGTCAATGGCTGTGGTTCGTCCGGCATCCGACCGCCGAGTTTTAGATGGGTATGGATGTCAATCATAATAGGTTCCTCGCTTACACGTATTATCAGGAGCTATTAGCGTACAAACATTGGGCGAAGAGTAACGCAATCTGTCGGTAAAGTCAAGCCTACCGGCAACTCACATAGGCAGCGGCCAGTTCAGGGCTTGACCTGCTGAGCCAACGGCTTTACACTGACATCGGGCGGGCCGGCGCATTGACCCAGTATCTGATGAGACGGTGGCTCTACTACCAATAGTCGGGCCGCGCGCGAAGGAGTACACAATGAGACCAGCAGAGGAAATCCTCAGTCGCATTCTGGATTGGCTGGAGGAGCAGGTTGACCTGGCGCACCGGGAGCAAGTGGCCAAACGGCACCGCGATGTGCTCTATTGGCGAGCAGTGGACCGGCCGCCGGTAAGTTTGGTGTGCCCGGCCAGCGGACGGTTTCCCGCCTTTCCGTACGCCGAGGGCTTTGATGATCCGGTGAAGATGATGGTCAACGAACTGGTCCGGCCAAGTGTTCATCCGTGCCAGTGCGTCGTTCGTTCAGCCGAGACCGGCGACGACTTCCCCTGGCAGATTCGCTCTAATCATGGCGTAATCATCATCGCCTCGCTGTTTGGAGCGCAGACCTGGCTGCTGGGCGACAATATGCCCTGGGTCAGGCCGATAGGGGAGGAGGGGGTACGCCAAGCCTTGGACCAGGGGATTCCTGACCTGCACGGCGGGGTAGCGGATAAGGTCTTTGCAACTATGGCCTTGTACCAACAGAAGTTAGCTGAGTACCCCAAGTGCCGCCAGGCGATCCATATCACCCAACCCGATTTGCAGGGCGTAATGGATATCCTGCACCTGCTGTGGGGCGGCGATCTGTTCGTCCACCTCTATGACGATCCCGCCCTTATCCATGAAGCAATGGACCTCATTGCCCAGACCTATATCGCTTTTCTGCAAGAAGTGCAGCAATACACTACTGATCAGGTCGGCGAGGGCTGTATATATCTGCACTGGGCCATCATGCGGGGGAATTTCCTGCTTAAGAACGATACGCCGGTGATGGTCTCAGCCCAGATGTATGAGGAGTTCATTCGGCCTCACGATGAACAGATTATGCAAGCCTGCGGAGGTGGAGGTATTCATTTCTGCAGCAGCGCCGACCATTGCCGCGACCAACTGGTTGCCACTGAAGGGCTGACCGGTATTGACTTTGGCCAGCCCGAACTCAACGACCTGGACGCCTGGTATCAGGCGCTTGAGGCGAAGAATGCGGCCATTATGAACCTGTTGTATCCCGGGCAGGATATAGCCAACGGGGCTTACCGGAGGCGCTTTCCCACCGGCGTTTCGTTCGCCACTACTGTGGACGACATCCGTCAGGGCCAGGAATTAATGGCTGCGGTCAACGCGCGCGTATAAGGCTCAGCCCGGCACCAGCAGATTTGCGGCAATAGCTCGCGGTTCTCGGCTAGTCGCTGTCGTCTGTAAGGGCGGACTTCGGCCATAACTTCCGCCCGCCTGTGCCTTTTGCCATAGGCTACAGCGGGCGGAACTTGCTACTGCGCAGCAAATTTCGCCCCTACATTTAGCCTAAACCAGGGACCGCAGCAAAGCCACGGCGGCATCAACGACTTGGCGCTCGGCCTCGGGGCCGGCGGGGCTCCACTTAGGCTCGTAACCGCCCTCGCGGTGGGCCTGCGCCGTGGAAATGTAGCCCGCCGAGTCGTTGGCTAAGCTAATCACTGCCGTCACGGAGAAGGGCGATTGCTGCTTGATTTGCAGCCCGATCTCGGCCAAGACTTCGCCGGGCACTCCCACGGCCGCCCAGTCGCCGATGCGCAGAGCGGTAATCTCGGTCTCAATACCGGCCCGGTTGGCATATTTTTCGGCTGTAGCCAACTGGTGACGTTGGTGGCCGGCCTCGGGGCCGTCAGGGTCATCGCAGGCGGACAGGGCCTCGCGCGCTTCGGCAATGGAGGGCAGGTCTTTGAGGGCAAGGGTTATCTCCTGCCGTGCCGTGGCCACTTGTGGCTCGGCTGTACAGTGTTCAATCTGATACCACTGTCGGCTGGCGGCCCCGCCCAACGAGCGCCCCACGCGCACTCGGGAGTCGCCCCGGCGCCAGGCCGGGACCTGATCGCCCGCGCAGCCGAGAGTGAAGATCAATGGCGCCCCGACTACCGCCTCAAATGACTGCCGGGCCTGGTAAGGATAATCGGGCGAAATGGAATAGAAATTGTCATCTCCACCCACCACTGGATGGCAGGCGAAGTTAACCAAGCCCATCAAGGGGGTCCCGTCGGCGCTCTGGACCTTGAGCAGGGGAATTTGGGGATCGGTGACGCCGGCCCGCAGGCCGTCTAAGTCTGCCAAGGGTGGACTCAACCGTGGTCCTCCGCACCCGCCTTTGCGCCACGCTTGTTGCATCTCTCGCCCGGCGGCCGCGGCGATCATAGCCTGGTCGGGAGGCAACTCGAAACTCTGGACCGTTTTACCGTCCGCTCCTACTGGTCGGCGATTGAAACTAATACCATCTGCGAGGCCAGTGCCCCACCCCACAGCGGCTACGGCGCGTTGCTCCCAGGCCTCTATCACCGTCTCTGCAATGGTTTGCGTGAGAGATTCAATATACTGGGACGGAACGCATGCCTTCAGGTGTGTGGGCAGATAGTCATATTCGCCCACTGCTGGTCCCCAGTGGGTGTGAGTGGCGCAGACCATGAGTGCGTCGGATGGGATTTCTGTCTGACCACTCACGGCCTGGCGGATACCGTCCACAATGTCAGTACTCACGCCGACGAGGTCGGCTACGGCCAGGGCCGCCGCGGCGCCGTCACTCTCCACTACCATAGCCTTGACACTCAAGGATGTCTCGACGGACTCGGCCCCGTGGTCTCGGTTGCCATAACCGGCCATCGCCACACCGACCGGTGGCGTGATGTCACCAGTTGCGAAGCCGACGTAGAATCGTGGCATAATAGATACCTCACTTTAGTTAGTGGGAACATCACAAAACCTGTAGGAGGGACATCCTCTCTGTCCTGAGCCTGCCGAAGGGTGCCCCGATTCGTGCCTATGCTCGCTCCACCAAACTGACACAATTTGCTCTGCCAAGTAGTCCTCAATTACCGCTTGCAGCAGTCTCCCAGTCTGCAACTGACGCTGCACGAGAGCAACTCAGGCCTGGGGCAGGTCCAGCGGATACTTGCCGTATTGCAGGCCCCACTTGATGAAGGCCCTAATGTTCTCCAGTTGGGCCGGCGCCCACAGACTCCCGGTGGTAGAGAGTATATACCCACCGCCGGGTGCCATTACTCGTAGCATCTCCAGCACCGCCCGGCGCACATCCTCCGGGCTGCCCTGCTCGAATGGCTCTCGGGGGTCTATTCCACCCATCAGGCAGACCTGGTCACCAATCAATCGCTTCGCGGCCACCGGGTCGGTGCCATTGGTGCCATAATTATCCAAAGCAGAGAGCACATCCACTCCCATCTGGGCATAATCATTCAGGAAGGGCATTGACCCGGTTTGGGTAAAGTAGTGAAACTTGGCGCCGGCCTGGTGACTAATCTCGACCAATTCGGCGACTAACGGCAAGAAGAACTCGCGCACATCGGTCGGTGACCAGAAATCAACAGTCTCATAGCACCCACTATAATATACTAAGTCAACGCCGAACTCCAGCAACAGTTCCAGGTTGGCGCGGGTCCAGGCTTGGGCGCGCTGCAGCGCTTCCCGTACTAATTCGGGGTCATCGCGAATTGTCAGCATTATTTCCTTGGCGCCCAGGAAGCAGAACACGGCGTTGGGCGCGGCCGTTATGCTACCCATTAGGGGCACTGCCAGGCGCTGTGCTTCGCGCTTGTAGTAGGCGGTCTGTTCGCGGAAACTGTCAAGATTAAGTTGGCAAGGATCATACAGGATATAGTCCAGAGCGTCCAAGTCCGCCTCGGTCTTGATCAAGGGCTCTACGGTCCGCGCCCACAAGTGGTCGGCTGCCAGAGGCAAGTCATCAGGTTGCCAGTCAGCACTGAGCCGCGCGTCGTTTGTGTAAGATAGGATAGGATTGGGTCTCCTCGCGCCAGGATTCTGTCGTCACTTCCGGATGATAAAGCCAGGGCGGGCCGAATGAGATTACATCGTCAATGCCCAAGCCCAACAGATACTCGGCTCGGCTTACGGCATCTGTCCAATTGTGCTGGAGGGGCACCACACTGCGCAACACAATAGGCACGCGGTCGGTCGGCTGAAAGTTTATTGTGGCCAGTAGTCGTTCTCTGCAAGACATCTCGGGTGTCATCGAGCAGCGACTCCTAATCTTACAGGCTGTTACAGTAGGCACCTATCTTAGTTGATACTATCCAAGCCGCAGCAGTCGCATGGCGTTGCCCTCGGCGATGGCTTGGCGTTGCGCCTCGGTCATAGCAGTCTCGCGCATCCACGACACGTGTCCCAAGTCCTCGCCGGGACGCACCCGGTCGGTGCCGAACATCAATTTGCCCCAGTGTCGGTCAATGAAGCCCTCGGTAAACTCGGGGTCGCGAGTCAGCGCATTGTAGCCCGACATCGCCGAAATATCCGCCCACATATTATCATACTCACTGAGCAAGCGGTCGGCTGCACCCGTCGGGGTGATGGGTCCTGATGGATAGCTGCCGCTGCCGTCATCATCAGCCGATATGGCGGCCCACCAGGCCGGCCCATGCCCGATGAAAATGCAATCGGGAAACTCTCGCAGGCACTTCTCCAGCCGTGGCAGCCCAGGCTCAGCCCAGCATATATCAGCCCGCATATCAAACAGCACCGGCAGTCCTAACTCGGCGCACTTGGCGTAGATGCGCTTGTGTAGCGGGTCGTCGATCGCCAGCCCGTCCAACATCTCCCCAAACCCTTTGCAACGGTGCTGGGTGGCAAAATACTCTATTTGTTCCTCCAGCGCGGGTACCCGTGGGTCAAGGTGCATAAACGCAATGAAACGCTCGGGATAGCGGTGCACCGCATCAAGGATGTCTTCGGTCAGCATCAACCCACAATCTGCTTCGGGACTCTCCATAGGCAGCAGCACGGCTCGGGTGATGCCGTCGCGATTCATCCGGTCCACAACTTGTTCGGCACCGAGTTGTGA
>JALGUR010000004.1 GCA_029820565.1 Candidatus Zipacnadia bacterium | reverse complement strand
AATTGGACCGACTCGCGCCAGGGTCCGGCTGATGAACTAATTGATAAGATGGTGGCCGCCGATGTGGTGGTTCTGGGGTCACCGGTGTACTGGTTCAATATCAGTGGGTCAATGAAATTGTTCATTGACCGTTGGGCGCTTTACCAGCGTGGCGGACAACGGCTTAGAGACTTGACCGTAGGCAAACGGATGGTGGTGGCTCTGGCGATGGCGGATGCTACCGACGAGTACGTTGACGCAGTGCTGGCGCCGCTGCGTTATGCCGCGAAGTGGCTGAAGATGCAGTGGGCTGGACAGGTCATTGCCTGCGCTGTGGGTGACCCCGGAGATATAGAGGATTATCCGCAGGTGCTGGTCCAGGCCCGAGAGTTGGGCCAGTCTTTGTAAGCGAAGATGCCGGTGCCGCATTGCAGGCCAGCCGTCGCCAGCCCGTTCTATGAAGGTTAATGTAACCATTGGCAGTGCGAAACCAGTCGGCTACGGTGGGTTGACAGCCAACATAAGTTGCGTTATAATTAACGCATCGTTGGGATTGGTGGTGCGTGCTGCCGTTAATCGTTTATTGGAGGTTGCAGATAGTATGTCGGTGTCACCAGGACAGACAGTGGAGGGTACAGTGATTAAGGTCTTGCCCTATGGGGCTATTGTGTCGCTGTCCGAAGAAGAGACGGGTTTAGTGCATATTTCGGAGATTTCTCACGATTTCGTTACCGATGTGGCTGAGTATTTACACGAGGGAGATGTGGTGGAAGTCGTGGTAATGGAGCAAAAAGAGCCTGGGCAGTTTGAGTTATCTATAAAGCGTGCTCAGGCGGGCGGTACTCGTGATCCAAAGACAAGTACCTCTGCTTCTACCCACGTCTCCAGAGATTTCGAACAGCGGTTGACTGAATTTATGAAGAAGAGCAATCGGCGCCAGAGTGAACTGCGCCGCAGCCGCGAAGCCCGCCGGGGACGTTAGGATAGACCGGCAATCCTGCGCCCCAACGCCACTATATTTTTATCACCAAGAATTGAACCGGATTCTAATTGGTCATGAGAAGCAAGTGTAATACAATGAGGGGGGCCTACAAGGAGGACGGATTAAGCAATGCCTGATAAGGTTATTCCTGAAGACCCAACTACTTTGCGTAAGGAACTCGAGCGCTATCGCTTGGTCGTCACTGAGCTACAGGGCAAGATAAGAGACTTAGAGGGAGAACTGTATACTGCCAGAGTAATGGCCGAGATGCCGGCGATAGTAATCACCAAGCCAGAGTTGCGCCAGACACTCGGCCGGCTTATCAATAAAGTGGCTATGATTGTTCAGGCCGAGAAGGTGTTGATACTACTGTACCAGGCTGAGAATCGCGAACTAACGATACTGCCGCCAGCCCTGGGAATTACTGAACACCAAGCCAGCCACCTGGCCATAAAGCCCGATGAAGGCATAACCGGCCTAGTATACCGCGGCAGCGAATCTCATTTGTACAATGACGCGCTCAATGATCCTCACGTTCTGCCTGAAGTGGTCTCGGAGCTGCGCATCCGCAATGGAATCTGTGTGCCTTTGACTATCAAAGAGCGGGACGAGGAAGAACGAGTAGTCCACGAGCGGGTCATTGGGGTGATGCATACCTGTAACAAAAGGTATGAGCAAGAATTCAACGACGACGATATACGTCTGCTGGAGATGCTGGCCGAGCAGGCAGCAGCAGTTATCTCCAATGCCCAACTGTATATCCAACTGAGCGAAGAAAAACAGCGCTTGGAGCAGACGTTTGAAACCATTCGAGCGGGCGTAGTAGTCATGGGCCATCAGCATGACATACGACTGATAAATAAGGCCGCTTGCCGGCTGTTGGGCTTAAGTCCTGATGGTTACGAAGGTCAGCCAGTCTCGGAAGTGATCAACAACGAACAAGTTGTAGAGTTGCTTGCCGAATCTCTGGAGCGCAGAGACGAGATGGAATGTGAAATGACCTCTGAGGTCAATAAGCGCACCTACAAAGTGGAGACCAGTCCCATGGGCGGACCTAATCAGCGCGTGCCCAGCGTAGTGGCCATCTTCAGCGATATTACTGACCTCCGCCGCGTCGAACAGATGAAGACTGCATTTGTGTCTACCGTCTCCCATGAACTGCGCACACCTCTGACTTCTATTAAGGGCTTTGTCTCCACTCTGTTGGATGATACCGAAGACCTTTATGACGACGCCACCCGTCACGAGTTTTACGAAATTATTGACCAAGAGTGTGATCGGCTTACCCGGCTTATCAATGACCTGTTGAATGTCTCGCGCATTGAGTCGGGCCGTACGTTGGACATGCAGATCGCCGAAGTGGACGTCAGCCAGGCAGTTGGGAAAGTATTAGCTACGCAGCGGGAGTATACTGCTGGCAGTGAGCATGAGTTAATCAACGAAATCCCTCCTGGTTTTCCTACTATTCAAGCCGACGCTGACAAGGTTGCCCAGATTCTGGACAACCTAATAGGCAATGCCGTGAAGTACTCGCCTGAGGGCGGCCGAATCACGGTCGCGGGGGAAGACGAAGGAGACAGTGTCCGCATAGACATTACCGATGAAGGCCTGGGGGTACCTGAAGAGCATCGCGACAAGATATTCGAGCGCTTTGAGATGGTGGGTAACGACGCCAACCGTAAAGGCATAAAAGGCACGGGCATCGGATTGTACTTGGTGCGCCATTTAGCTCGAGCCCACGGTGGTGACGTGCGGCTGTCGTGGAGTGAGGTAGGGAAAGGCTCCACCTTTAGTGTAGGGCTGCCCAAGGAGCCGATTATCGAGGAGACATTGGCGCAAAGGACTTGAGGGAGTGGCACCCTCGGGACCGCTCAGACAAATCAATCCAATATTCATCTCTCTAACTGCTCAATCCCCAGGCGAGAGGTTGATTGCCCAGGCCTCCTGTCACTCAGGAGGTCTTTTCTGTGCCTCCCGCGCCGCTGGGAGAATAGGCCCGCTCCCAAGTCTATCCTGGTGCGGACTTGGTGAGCGCCGCGGTTAGGCAAAGATGTTATGGGTCGGACATAGAATTGTCAATATCATGGAGGTCGTATTAGCATGCGTATCGCCGTAGGCAATGACCATGCCGGCCATCCACTACGCAGTGCGGTCCTGGAAGTCATTGAATCGTTGCACCACGAGGTCATTGATTTTGGCAGCTCAGAGCCAGACCGGTGCGATTATCCTGATTATGCCCAGCAGGTTGCCGTCGCGGTTCGGGACGGTCGGGCCGACCTCGGTGTGCTGATGTGCGGCACCGGCATTGGTATGGCGATAGCGGCCAATAAAGTCAGTGGAGTCAACGCCGCCTTGTGCCATGACACTTACAGTGCTCGCCTGGCCCGTTCCCATAATGCCGCTACTATTATAACTATGGGCGGCCGCGTTATCGGCCCAGAAGTAGCCAAGGAGGTCCTTGCGGTTTTTCTGCAGACTCAACTTTCCCCGGAGCCCAGGCACCGGCAACGCCGAGCCAAAGTAGACGCCTTGGCGGCGCTCTCGAGTCCCGGCCCTGGTGGTGAGGGTGATGAAGAGCAGCTGCAACTAAGATCTTCCGAGCGAGAGACAAACCAGTGAGTGAAAATAATTTAATGGTACAAGACGTGGTGCGCCCCAGTTGGGACGAGTATTTTATGCGAATCTGCCGAGTGGTAGCGACCCGTTCTACCTGCCTGCGTCGGCAGGTGGGAGCAATCCTGGTTCGCGACCGCCGTATCCTGTCCACTGGTTACAACGGTGCTCCCCAGGGAATGGCTCATTGTGCAGAGTTGGGCGGCTGCTTGCGGGAAAGGCTGGGCATCCCCTCCGGCGAGCGTCAGGAACTGTGCCGCGGATTGCACGCCGAGCAAAATGCGATTATTCAGGCGGCTGTACACGGGGTGGCTCTGGAGGGGGACATAACCTGCTATAGTACCATCCAGCCCTGTGTTACCTGTACCAAGATGCTTATCAACGCCAATGTCAAGAAAATCGTCTTTGCCGGCGACTATCCTGATGGACTGGCTCGCGAGATGCTGGAGGAAGCCGGCGTCGAACTGGTACAGTGGTCGGCTGAGGAGCGCGGATCAGAATCGTGATGAGTTGGCTGGTGGCTGTGATAGTCGCTTTGCTACTCGCCCTACTGTTGACACCAGCGGTAGTGAAGATTGCTCCGCGCATCGGGGCGCTGGATCGTCCTGAGGTGCGCCGAGTCCACCACGAAATCACTCCTACCGCCGGGGGCGTGGCTATACTTGTGGCCTTTTGGCTTGCTGTAGTAGCAGCGGGAGGCTCCGAGCTTGGCCCTGAGATTGTCGGAGTATTGGTAGGCTCACTCCTTCTGGCCATAATATGTCTCGTAGATGACATTCGGGGCCTCCATCCGGCCCCGCGCTTGGTGGGCCAAATAATTGTGGCTACAATCGCTCTGTATGGTGGTGTGCGTATTGTGGGGATTACCAATCCGCTGGCATTGTGGGGCGGTAGCCCGTATCTGGATCTGGGACTCTGGGCAGGACCACTGACGGTCTTCTGGATTGTCTTTATGATTAATGCTATCAACTGGCTTGATGGCTTGGATGGATTGGCTGCCGGGGTCTGCGCCCTGGCGGCGGCGACCTTCACAATTATGGCTCTCACTGGAGGGATGCAGCCAGTGGCCGTTCTGGCGGCCGCGGTGGTAGGTGCATGTTTGGGCTTTTTGCGGTACAATTTCAGTCCGGCTCGCATCTTTATGGGGGACACCGGTGCGATGTTTCTGGGATATCTGCTGGCTTGCATCTCGGTGATGGGCACCTTCAAGAGCACCGCAGCAGTTGCCGTATTCGTGCCGGTTGTAGTTATGGGAGTGCCGATATATGATACCCTTAGCACCACCTTCCAGCGTATGATAAAGGGCAAACCAATTTACAATGCTGACCGCACTCACCTGCACCACCGCTTGCTGGACCGGGGGCTCAGCGTTACCCAGACAGTGCTAATCTACTATGCCGTTACCGCCATACTGTGTACAGTGGCGTTAGGGTTGTGGTTGCGGTGAAATGCCCTTGTAGGAGGGCTGTCTCTGGCCCGACACCCTTGGTGTACAGTAGGAGGGGCTTCGTAGCCCCGATATCTATCGCAGCAGGGATGCCACTCCTACCGAATAGGGGTTTTGGCGCTGCGAGGACTCTGTTCCTACGGTGAGGGGAATCATGGTTGCGGTGAAACCGATTTCAGTAGTCATAGTCTGTGGCACCCGACCCGAAGCTATAAAATTGGCGCCGGTATACTTGCAACTCCAACAGCGCCCCGAAAACTTCGCTGTCACCATGATAGTAACCGCCCAGCATCGGGAGCTGCTGGACCAAATGCTGACGGTCTTTGACATCGAGCCGGACATTGACCTGGACATAATGGCACCACGGCAGAGCCTGGCTCACATTACCACCCACGCTTTGGAAGGAGTGCAGCAGGCTCTGCAACAGATGCAGCCTGACCTTGTAATGGTTCAGGGCGATACCACTACTACCTTTGCCACCAGTTTGGCGGCCTATTACCAGCAAATTAAAGTGGCCCACGTGGAGGCCGGCCTGCGTACCGAGGATAAATTCTCGCCTTTCCCCGAGGAGATTAACCGGCGGCTGACTGGGGTCCTGGCGGATTTTCACTTCGCCGCTACCGCCCAAGCCCGGGACAATCTACTGGCCGAGGGGGTGGTGGCTGATCACATATTTGTTACGGGCAATCCGGTGGTGGATGCCCTGGATTACATCCGCCAGCGCCAGCCCAGTCTGGCTGGAGGGGAGTTTGAGTGGATTGAGCGGACGCCCGGGCGACTGCTGTTAGTGACGGCTCACCGCCGCGAGAATTGGGGGGTGCCGTTTACCCGAATCTGTATGGCCCTGCGCCAGATCGTTGCTCAGCACAGGGATTTAACTATGATATATCCGGTACACCCTAATCCGGCGGTCCGCCAGGCTGCTCACGAGTTACTGGATGGGGTGGACCGGATAGTACTATGCCAGCCGCCCGATTACCTAACCTTTGTGGCGATTATGACCCGCACCGACCTTATTATCACCGATTCAGGTGGGATTCAGGAGGAAGCTCCCGCCTTGGGCATCCCGGTGCTGGTAATACGAGAGAAGACGGAAAGACCTGAAGGCATTGCGGCCGGCACCGCTCGCCTGGTGGGCACTCAGACTGAGACTATCGTTGCCGAGGCCGATCGCTTGCTTACCAGCCCCTCGGCGTACGCGGAGATGGCCAGTGGCAAGTGCCCCTATGGGGATGGCCAAGCGGCCCGGCGCATCTGCGACGCTCTGGAGTACCTGTGGGGACGGCGAGAACAACGCCCTGATGAGTTCGGATTGGATGTCCGCCCTAAGTAGGACAGTGGCTCGGGGCCAGGAGGTGTTTTGTCAAGATGACTACTAATGGTCAGACCCGTCAATCCTGGACACCACGGCGCATCATAGCAGTAGCGGTGATTGTGGGGGCTTTATTGTATCTGATATTCTGGACGCCGCCGACGCTGGCATACATTGTTCAGAGAACTGCCGCCATTCTCGTCAGTATAATACTGGCGACTGGCCTGGCCTATTTTCTGAGTCCCTTCGTGGAGCACTTTACCCGCCTGCCCGGACCGCTGTCCCTGTCTACCAAGCGTATGATCGGCGCTGCATTGGCGATTCTACTTGCGATCGTGGTGATCCTTGGCCTATTTACTCTGACCTCGGCGACGATTTGGAATGAAGTCAAAGTGCTGGTCGCTGACTTCCAGAGCTGGGGTAAGAGACTGCCGGACCTGATAAATGAGTGGATGGAGAGATATGCGGCCACCGCCCCCGAGAATGTGAAAGAGGTCATCAACGAGAAGGCCGCTGTCTGGGCCGAGGCCCTGTTGCAGGCCGGTGCCAATGTCCCTCGCTGGGCCTGGCTGCGGGGATCGTATCTTGTGTATCTATTCATTATTCCGATACTGGCCTTCTATTTTGTGACGGACAGCAGGAGCCTGCGCACGGGCACTTTGGCACTGCTCCCCCAAAAGCAACGAGGGCCAATAGACCAACTGATAGACAAACTGAACTATGTGTTGAGCCGGTACATTCAAGGCCAACTGCTGTTGTGTTTGATCATTGGAGTCCTTACCGGTGTGATTCTCTGGGCCACAGGTGTCAGGCAGACTGTTCTGATATTGGCCATGCTGGTGGGCCTGGCTCAATTGATCCCCATTGTGGGCTCGGTAGCGGCGGGCATCCCGGTGGTGGCTGTGCCCTGGGTACAAAACGGGTGGCAGACCGCCCTACTGGTCCTGATATTGTATATCATCCTCAATATAATCCAGGCTAATGTGCTCGTGCCCATAATCCTGGGTCGGGAAGTCAGGCTGCATCCGGTAACAATAATTATCTCCCTACTGATCGGCGGGGAGTTTCTGGGGATTCTGGGGATGTTAATCGCGGTGCCCGTGGCCGCAATGATTAAGGTAACTTATGCCCATTATACTGAATTGGCGCCAGCCTGGAAGGACGAGGGCCCGTGAGTTTGGCCCAAGCGATCACCCTGGGTATAGTTCAGGGAGCCACTGAATTCCTCCCTGTCTCCAGTTCCGGCCATCTGGCCCTCGTTTCCCAGCTATTAGGTATCAAGCCTCCCCTAACCTTTTTTGTGGTGGTGCATTTCGGCACCTTGCTGGCCATCTTTGCCTACTATCGGCAGGATTTCGCGCAGATGCTCAAGAGCCTCGTGGTTTGGAATCCAGCGGATGAATCTGGGTATGATAAACTGACCCAGTCCCGCCGCTTGGTAGGACTGCTGATAGTAGGCACGCTGCCCGCAGCGCTCATTGGCTACCTATTTGAAGACATAGTTGAACAACTATTCCGCAGCGTATTAGCCGTGGGCCTGGCCCTGATAGGTACTGGTCTGATCCTGCTGGCGGTTAATTGGCTGAGAGGGCACAAGCACCTACCTCGTACTACAGCCGTAGACGCCGTAATAGTAGGGTGTGCTCAAGCGGTGGCTATTATGCCCGGCCTATCGCGCTCCGGATGTACTATCGCGGCTGGACTGGCATCAGGCTTACAACGTGATTGGGCACCCAGATTTGCCTTTCTGTTGTCAGCTCCTGTCATACTGGGAGGCACTGTGTTAGAGGCCGCAAGATTCGTTGCTCAACCTGGGGAACCGACGATGTGGCTATCATATTTGGTAGGGGGAATCGTCGCCGCCATAAGCGGATACGTGGCCATTAACATCGTAGTCCGCGCCGTCCGCGCCGGCAACTTGATGTATTTCGCTGCCTATTGCATACTGGTTGGCGCCGTTACCACAATTGTGGTGGGATTCTAAAGACTGTCTCGCGGAATTAGGGGGCCTAACCAATGAAGCGCAGAGAGTTCCTCAATACCATCGGCCTTGCCGCCCTCGCCATAGGCGGCTGCAAATATGACAGGAAAGAACCCTACGAAGGAGGAGAAGCGATGAAAAAAGAGTTGGCAGGATTGCGTTGGCAGCCCAGATGGGTCAGCCATTTAGGATGTATAAAGGGCTGTTTGGACTATTTGGGGGCGGAGATTTCTTGGCCGTGGCTATATGGCGGCACCGGCCATGCGTTCATCATCAACATCCACAAGGTTGTCTGCCCGAGTGGTCCCACCGCCTGGAACACGGAAATGTTGTTCCGACTCGCGCCGAATCTGGGCTACAAGGTGGCGGGTGTGGTTGCCCACAAAGACGCCTCTGACTTCGCTGCTCAGCAGGAAAAGGCCTGGGCATTGGTGTGTGAAAGCCTGGACAACAACATTCCCTGCTATGGGTGGGAACTGGACATCCCGGAATACTATGTCGTCTACGGATATGATGACGTGGGTTACTATTATTCCGGTGCCGGATGTGACGAAGGTGCGGGGATTCGGGCATTGGGGTCCTGGAAATGTACACCGTCCAGCCCTGCGAACCAGCCGCCGATGAGAAGGTCGTCAAAGACGCCTTGACCTTGGCCCTGGAACACGCCGAGAACCCCGAGAAATGGATCTACCCGGATTATCGCTCCGGTCCGGCGGGCTTTGACCTATGGGTAGAGGCACTTGAACACGGTACTGCGGACCGGTTTGGCCAGGGCTACAACGCCATGGTGTGGGCGGAGTGCCGGGGCGAAGCGGCCGCGTTCTTGAAGGAGGCCAAGGAACGGCTGGCCGCCCAGGCTGATGCGCTGTTTGACGAGGCGATAGTACACTATTCGCACGTCCATGCAAAACTCAAAGAACTGGCCGAACTGCACCCCTTTGAGCCGGCCGGCGGAATTGAAGAAGATGAACAACTCAATAGTCCCGAAGGGGCGGCGTTGGTCAGGGAAGCCGGAAGCGCTGAACGCAAGGGCCTGGAAGTCCTGGACCAGTTGCTCAAGTCCATTTGACGTGCCAATGGCTGCAACTGCTTGCCCAGGAAAGTGACCACGGAGCCTGTTGACTGAAAGGTCCGCCTATCTAAAGGCAGTGGAGCCCTACGGTTGTTGTAGCAGATGACGTTAGACTCGTGCCTGCTTAGTATACCCTTATCTCGTACAGGCGGGCCGACCGGTCCCCATTAGTGCTGTAGACCCGCAGTCGTAGGCTGTCAGTTTGCTGGGGGCTAATCTGGTGGCAGCGTTTGCGCTGGTAGTTGCCGCGCTCGCGGACTGCGGTGCGCCATTGGTCATCTGCTCTTACCTCAATATCATAATCCCTTATGGTTTCTGGTTGGGGGCGCCCCCAGACCATCTGCGAGCGGTACGATTCAACATTAGTCAAGGTAAGAGGCCGCTGAAAGCCGGTATCAAAGGTAAGATGCACTTCTGTCAGACTCCGTGGTCTGTTCCATGAGAGTTGCAACCATTGGGGCAGCGGCTCGTCGGAGTCTGAGGCCCATTGATGAGTACAGCCGTGCCGCTGACGGGTGACGCCGCTGACCACATAATCCGCCGAATTATCCGGACTTTCGCTGGAAGCACTAATAGTGGCCTGCTTGGCCAAGTCGTCAGGGTCATCACCCGGCAAATCCGGGATATAATGGTCATCCTTGAGCAAACGCTGCTGAAGTTCGCTGATATGCTGGTTTGCTACCTCACGGGGCAGACATTCGTGCTCCACGCACATCGCGGCGGCGGTCCCGGCGGCCTGGCCCATCACTGAGCAAGTGCCCATCACCCGAGTAGATGCCATGGCCAGGTGGGTGCAGGAAGCACAGCGCCCGGCTATAAACAGGTTCTGGATATTGCGGGAATACAAAGCGCGTAGCGGAATACTATAAAGGTCATCGGGGACAATGTTGAACGAGGGTGGCTCTGACGCATAGATGCCTCCTGGGGGGTGAGAGTCAATACTCCAGCCGCCGTGGGCAACTCGGTCCTCAAATAACCGGGCCTCCACCAAGTCATTTTCGGTGAGAATATAATCGCCCAACAGCCGCCGGGATTCACGCTTGCCGGGCACAGAATTCCACCAGGTCAAAGCCCAATTGGCCGCGCCGTGATTGCCGTGATTCTTGATGTGGTCCCAGACGCCGAACATAATAGCCAGCAGTTCATTGCGAATCTTCTCGGCGTCCTTGATGGTATCAAGTTCGCCACCGTAGGCAATCCACCAGGGACCGGTATGCAAATCAGAGTGGTCACGATAGGGGAGATCGTTGTCAGTAGGGAATTTCTTAGCCCAGGACGGAGGAGTGAAGGGGACGGGGACGCCCATATCGCGGGCCCGCCAGCCGATACTGGAGCCCATAGTCTTGTCATCCGGGCCTTCAGCGTGAGGCTCATTGTGCTCCTCGGGGCCTTCCCGACCCATCCGAAAGTCGGCGCCCGCTTCATAGCCCAACCGCCCATCCCCTGAGCAATCTATGAAGATCTTCGCCGTAATGATGAAGCGGTCCTCAGTGGATTCACGGCTGGCACTAATGGCACTAATGGTTCCCTCAGAGGCCATCTGTACCCCGGTGCAGGCCGTATTGAGTAGCAATTGCAGGTTAGGCTCGCGGATGACCCACTCCCACAGCAGGAGGTCCCACATACTGAAAGTGCTCTGCGGATTTCGTACTGCGGCCTCCAGGCGCAATTCCTCCAGGATTCCAGACTCGCGGGCATCAATTCGGTTAGCGCAATAGTCTGCCCCGCTGACGCCCACGCCAATCTCACTGGAGGAGTTTCCTCCCAGCACTGGACGGTTCTGAACCAGGATAGTCTGCGCCCCATGCCGGGTGGCGGCAATCGCCGCGCACACCCCAGCCATTCCCCCGCCTACCACTACGATATCGGCTTCCAAGTTGTGCAAGTCAGCCATATTATTCACCTTTGGTGTAGCCTGGCGTGGTGCGAGTATCCTTCCATCTATTGGCTTTATTCCAGGCCCATAGCCTTCAGGTTATCCAGGCTGATGTTGAGGCTCTCAAAGGGGTCGCGCTCGCAGGTGTCTTGTTCCACGATATACCACACGACGCCAACGTTCTTAGCCGCTTCCAGGATGCCAGGCCAGTCCAGATTACCCTCGCCCACTTCAGCCATAATCTGCTCGCGGCCGCGCATGGTCATATCTTTCAAGTGCAACAGAGGCAGGCGGTCTTTGAGTTTGTTAATCCAGGCCACCGGGCTGCCGCCCCCGGCTTGGACCCAGTAGGTATCAATCTCAAAGGTGAAATAACGCGGGTCGCTGTCTTCAAACAGAATCTGCAGCCCCGTGCGGTCCCCGAATTTCTCCAGTTCAAAGTTATGGTTATGATAGCCAAAGGTCAAGCCACCTTCGGCCAACCGCGCTGCCACTTGCGAAGCCTCCTTAGCGAACTTCGCAAAGCCCTGGGCATTGCGGTATTCAGCAGGCAGCCCTCCGATAGCCGGGTACTGACAATCGAGGATCTTATGCTCCTCAATGACTGCCTCCGGCTCATCCCGCATCCTTTCGTAATCGGTGTGGGTACTGCAGATTGTCAGACCCTCACCAGCACAAACTTCACGCAACTCCGCCGGCCCCATAGGCCCCAGGGCCGAAAGTTGCACCGCCTCATAACCAGCGGCGGCAACCTTCTTCATTGTCTGTATGATGTCTGCCGGCGTTTGGGTGAAGTCACGGACGGTGTACAATTGGGCGGCTATTACTGATGCCATAGTTATTTGCTCCTTTGCGGAGTAGTCTACGAGAATATCTCCTATTGGGATTGTCAGTTATTGTATTCTTTGCCCGGCGGGTTCATTCCTTGCCGTAGCACCAAAATAAAACTAACTAAGAGTTGCTATACGCTGGACGGGTCTGATTAGCGGCCTTGAGTCGGTGTCTGCGGTGGCTGCTTGCTTTTTGCAACAGTCTCAAAGTATGCGCACAGGTGAATGTCAAACACGCGGGTTCGTCAGGGAGCGCCAACTCGCTTTCTAATCCGACTCTGCTCCGCGCTCCTTTTCTAATTCCTCGACTGTCCTGACCGATAGGCGGGCGGCTCCCTTGTAGTCGTCCTGGACGGGAATTAGGTCACCGTCAGCCAGACGCTTTTTGGCCTGGGCAATCGCGTCTTCATACTGGGGCAGCCACTGTTGGCCGGCAACCAGCATTTCGTCAGTCATCTGCCATATCTCCGGCGGGTTGCATACTGCGCCGGTCAGCGGGTCCATCATCATCGCCTGGCGCAGCAGAAAATCGTCACCATTGACGGCAGCCTCCATTGCCAGGCGCTGGACACTTATGCTGGCGTTGCACACTGCCGCCGGGCCCAGGGGTAGGTCGCCGATGATAGGGATATTCATCCCATTGGCATCAACATAGCCGGGTACTTCCACGATGGCATCTGGGGACAAGTTAGTAATGCAACCGCAATTTTGCACGTTGAAATGTCCCCGGTAAATGCATCCAGTCTCCAGGGCCTCGATAATGTACGAGCCGTGCTCCGTACTGCGCCCGTCGGGATCGAATGACCCGGACTCTTCCGCCAGCAACCTCTCGAAATTATGCTCAAACCAGTTGCGTTCTTCGGTGGAAACGCGCAGGTAGCTGCCAGTTTCTCCATTGATCCACCTATCCGGAGAAATCCAATCCCTAATTTCTTCGGGACGTTTGCGATACCAGGGCACGTATTCACTCAGGTGGCCGTTGGACTCGGTGCTGAAATACCCGAAGCGACGCAGCATGTCAATGCGGACCTTCTCCGTCTTGCTGTACGTGGGGTGATTCTCCAGCGCCTCCAGCAACTTGCCGGTCATATCCTGTCCTTTGTGCTTGATGCTAATATACCAGGTCTGGTGGTTAATGCCGGCGCAGACGATGTCTACCTCTTCCTGGGGCAACCCAAGCGCGGCGGCTATTAGATGGTGCCCGCCCTGCACTCCGTGGCACAGGCCTACGAACCGGACGCCGTAGCCGTACTTATTGCCCGCCCAAGTGTTCATGGCCATGGGGTTGGAGTGATTCAGGAACAAACAATCCGCGGCACTAACTTCACTGATGTCTTTGCAGAATTCTAACAACACGGGAATGGTGCGTTGCGCGTACATAATGCCACCCGGCCCCAGGGTATCGCCGATACATTGATCCACACCATACTTCAAAGGAATCTCTATATCGGTGGCGAATGCTTCCAGCCCACCGACGCGCACGACGCTGAAGACATAGTTGGCATCGCTCAGCGCTTCCCGCCGGTCGGTCGTGGCGGTTACTTTGGCGCGCAAATTGCTGGTCTGGATATCGCGCCGGCACAGTTGGTAGACCATATCCAGATTGCGCTGGTTGATGTCAGTAAGTACAAATTCGGTATCTCGCAGTTCCGGCACACACAGGATGTCGCGCACGAGTTTGCGGGTAAAGCCAATGCTTCCCGCGCCGACAATGGTCACTTTGATAGGCATACGGAATTCTCCTGGATAAAGCATTTCTAAGTGAGGTCTGTCGCTTGCTAATCTTTGCCATCTGTCATCATTTCACCTTCTTGGTGCACACCTGGTTAGGTGGTACGGTGAGAACAAGCGGGAGCAGCAGATTGGATTAAGTGAGGCAAACGGGCGAATAGACCGACCTAACGCGCATATTTGACAAATAGACGGGAATGAGTATAATGAGTATAATCTTCATAGTAAAGTTTGACTTAGGAGGAGATATCGTTGCAATTCACCAGTTTTGAACAGTCAGCCCTGTACGCAGTGATGGTCGCGGCAGTAATCGGTGTATTCTATGCCTTATATCTGCGAAAGAATGTACTGGCGCAGGATGAAGGCACCGAACAGATGCGCAGTATTGCTGGCCAGATCCAGGAAGGTGCCCAGGCGTACCTGGGACGGCAATTTCGCACTATACTGTTCTTCCTGGTCATTTTGGCCGTATTGCTGTTCCTCAGTGGGCTACCTGATTGGAAGATTGCGATTGCTCGGGGATTAGCCTTTATGTTGGGTGCCTTAGGTTCCGGCCTAACTGGCTACGTCGGTATGACTCTAACAGTCCGAGCCAATGTGCGCTGTACCCAAGCAGCGCGCACCAGTTTGGGCCAGGCGATGGACATTGCTTTCAAAGCCGGCGGGGTAACCGGGATGTTCACGGTAACTCTTGGTCTATTGGGAGCCACAATTGTGTTTCTGATTTTCAAAGAACATGCCACCGAAGTGCTGTTAGGGTTTGCCTTTGGTGGCAGTCTACTGGCGCTGTTTATGCGTGTCGGCGGGGGTATTTATACCAAAGCGGCTGATGTCGGTGCTGACCTGGTAGGCAAAATTGAGGCCGGCATTCCTGAGGACGACCCCCGCAATGCCGCGGTTATTGCTGATAACGTCGGCGATAATGTCGGTGATTGTGCCGGCATGGCCGCCGACCTGTACGAGTCCTATGAGGCGACGCTGGTTGCCTCTATGATCTTGGCGCTGGCCTACTTTGCTACCGACCCCAGAAAGGCCGCGGTATGGATCATCTATCCGTTGCTGGTCCGAGGCATCGGTGTCATCACTTCCATCATTGGTATTGGGATAGTCAAGTTGCGGGGCGAGGAATCGCCAATCAAGCCGATTAACCGCGGGGTCATGTGGTCGGCGATAATATCGATCATCGCCTTCTTTTTGGTGACCAAATACTACGCAGGTCTTACCCCTGATACCCGGTGGGTGCAGTTGTTCTGGGCCACCACCTCCGGGGTGGTGCTGGCTGTGATCATCTACACCTTGACCCAGTATTATACGCTCGCCGGCCATCCCCCGGTGGATTCTATCGCTCGGTCCTCGCAGACTGGTGTGGCTACTAATTTGCTGACCGGCTTTGCCGAGGGCCTGGAAAGTTCAGTAGCGGCCCTAATAACAATCTGCGCGGCCATCGCCTTTTCTGTGATCATTTTCGGCGCTGAGGCCAATCCGGTAGATATTCTCTATGGCGTCTCGCTGTGCGGGATGGGCATGCTGACTACCACCGGCGTAATCGTAGCCATGGACACTTATGGACCAGTCGCTGATAATGCCCAGGGCATTACCGAGATGGCCGGGGTGGTCGAAGCCAGCGCCAATGTGGCTATCCTGGACGCGGTGGGGAACACTACCAAAGCCGCTACCAAGGGAATAGCCATTGCTTCGGCAGTCATTGCGGCAGTATCACTGTTCGGCTCATATCTGTCCAAAGTAGCCGCCGGATTGAGCGGTACCGCGGGCACCGAGGCAGTCAGTATTGAAGCACTACAGAGACTAAGTCTGCCCCTGGACAAACCGATGATTTTTGTGGGGCTGCTCATTGGCGGTGCAATGCCGTTCCTATTTAGTTCAATGACTATCCGCGCCGTGGGCCGCACTGCTTTCCAGATTATCAATGAGGTGCGCCGTCAGTTCCGCGAGATTCCAGGCCTGATGGAAGGCACCGCGCAGCCCGAGTCGGCTAAAGTGGTAGACATTTGCACTGCTTCGGCACTGCGAGAACTAATTGCGCCTGGCCTGCTGGCGGTGCTTATTCCCATAATCGTGGGCTGTTGGTTGGGCTGGGAGGGCTTGGGCGGATACCTAGCGGGTATCATCGTGGTCGGCCAATTGTTGGCGGTGCTGCTGTGTAACTCCGGCGGAGCCTGGGATAATGCCAAGAAACTAATCGAGGACGGCGCGTATGGCGGTAAGGGCAGTGACGCCCACAAGGCTGCCGTAGTGGGCGATACGGTCGGCGACCCCTTCAAGGATACCGCTGGGCCCTCGCTGAACATCGTCATCAAGGTGATGAATATTGTAGGTCTGTTGGTGGCGCCGCTGGTGGTTATGTATGCCGGTGGCCCTGTTCTGCCCATAATTGGTGTCATCTTGGCAGTGATTGTGGGCATCGGTGTGATAATGTCCAAGCGCGAAAGCCAGGATGTTAGGGAAGTTCACACAGCGGTACAACACCAGGAAGAAGCCTCATAGCCGGGTAACTCGAGCCTAATAAGCGCGCGCCAATAGTCGTCGGTTGCCGCAGAAACAGCATTTCTGCGGCAACGTCTTTAATCCGCGAATGGTGCACTTGCGCATTGAACTTTTTGGGGAACTAATACGTCTTTCCTTTTAGGAACACGCAACTTAGGCGATACTGGCTGACGGGCTTGGGACGATTCATCTATACAGCCGCACCTCGCTGTATCTTCTCGTCACCTCCGTCTATCATACCGGCTTGGCCCCCATTTCCCTTAAAGAAGTCTACCGGCATTGCCGATGTCATAGGTGAGATTGATCAAATTTCTGACCTGTGAAGTTGCAATAGATGCTATGGTAGAGAAATCGTGATCTTATGACCAACAGACTAAATCCAGGGATACTCAGACGGGGGGCCAATAATATGAATGGTGGTGGCAATGGCCTCCCAAGTTCTGTTAGTGGACGATGACGCCCAATTTTGTAAAGCCGTAAAATCCGCTTTAGAAGGTAGTGATTATCTGGTCACTATTGCCGCCGATGCCGAGCAGGCCTGGCAGTATTTCCAGGACCACGATTTTAGCCTTGTACTGCTGGATCTTATGCTCCCTGATGTGGACGGACTGGACCTGTGCCAGCGATTTCGCGAGCATAGTTACGTGCCCATCCTGGTCACCTCGGCGCGCCACGACCAGGGCGACCGGATGGCTGCTTTGGAAGTAGGGGCGGACAGTTATCTGGCTAAACCATTTGAGACCCGCGAATTGCTGGCTCGAGTCGCTGCCTGTCTGCGCCGAGTCCGGCAGTATTCCGCGGTCCCCTCGGTGACCGAGGAACTCCAAATAGGCGTGGTACGATTAGATGTTAAGAGCCGAGTGGTACAAGTTCAGGGCCAACCCGTCAAATTAACTCCTAAGGAATTTGACTTACTACACGCTTTGATGGGTAAAGCCGGCCAGGTCTATCGCTCCGAAGACCTGCTCTGGGACGTCTGGGGCTATGATAGCGGCATTCAGACCCGAACTCTGGACGTTCACATCGGCCGGCTGCGCAGTAAGATTGAAGCCGACCCTTCCCATCCGCAATGCATAATCACCGTGCCTGGCGTCGGCTACATGTTCCCCGAAGTCACTGTGAATAAGGCTGCCGGGTAACTGAGAATTTGAGGTCACACTCACAGCCACTCTTCCAAGAATGATATTATCTGCGCTCGCATGGCCGCCGTTTCAAAGTGGCCGATATCGTAGCGGAGTAATTTCCACGCCTCTGGGGCTCCCCCAGCCTCATAGACCTGCCGCAGTTCGGCATCAATCCTGTCCAGCCCGGCCGGTGGGGTCAGGGAATCATAGTTTCCCGCCAGGCTCAGGTGCGCCCGCGGAGCAATGAGGGCATTAATCTGTGCCGTAGTGAAGTACTTGAGCAGACTGGGCACAAAATAGTACACGCCATGGCCATCAATCCCCCGTGAATCAATTATCGCCTGGAAATCTGTCAAGCAGCAGATATCAATGCAGACCTTAATGCGCGTATCCAAGGCCGCTACCCACCAGGCCATCGTGCTGCCCATAGATAACCCCAGTGTCCCCAGGCGCTCGGCCTCCACCTCCGGACGCGATACCAGGTAGTCAATCGCCCGCAGGCTGTCGTAGACCATCATCCCCCACATCACCTGGCCTGACCAGAGCATTTCCTTGAACATTGCGGTTTCCGTCCGGCTGCGCCGCTCGCCGAACGCCCAGGCGTCAATGCACAAGGCACAATAACCCCTGCGGGTCAACTCCTCCGCGTAATACGGTTTTTGCAGCAGGTTATGGTGCCCAATGAGCAGTTCATCTTTGCCCAGCTCATAGTCGCCGCCGTGGGCGTGATTGTACAGGATAGTGGGGAGGCGTCCTTCCTGTTCCGGGGGACGAACGAAATACGCGGGCACTGGCTCAATCCCATTGAGATCAAGTACTAACTTCTCCAATACATACGCTTCACGCTTCTCTTCGGCGACCTTTTCGGCTGAGATTTCCCGCTCGCGGTCAGGCAAGTCTCCCAGGAGACCGTATAGTTGCTGGCGACGAGACTCTTTATCTGTTGTCATTTCCGGCGGACCTCCAATGTACAGACTGCTGCAGAACTGGTAGGAGGGGCATCCCGTTTATAGTGAGCTTGTCGAACTCCTTGTCCTGAGCTTGTCGAAGGGCGCCCCGATAGGTGTCTATCTTCGTCCGGACAAGCCTCTTCGGTTCATTCTGCCACGCGCTCAACCGAGTCGCTATCATCACGATATTCGGCTAAGTTGCTGACAATCCTTCCTTGCTGGCTGGTCGGGGTGACCTGGGCAGGGCGCTAACTGGCAGACAAACAGACAGGGCCAGCCCCGAAGAAGGCTGACCCTATTGTGCCCACAGCCGCCGAGCGCAAAGAGCCTACTCTCGTGGCACCTCGCGAATGATTCGGGGCGTTACAAAAATGAGCAATTCGGTGTCGCGCAGGACCGCGGCCGGGGGTTCCTCTGACTCTTCTGCTGCAGTGCCAGGCTGGGGCGCATCACTCCGGGCCCGAGTTTCGGCTCTACGGACAAGTCCGCCGACAACTATTGTATCGCCATCAGGAACGCGCACTTGCGTGTACGCCGTCTGGGTGCTGACAATGGGCAAAGCCGTACCATCGGGCCCGGCCGCCTTCAACGCCGGGACCTCTGTGAATCCCGCTGCCGTGCTTTTTCGGATATTGAGCTGTTGTTATGCTGCCTACACCAGATTCAGCCCGCGGACGTACTCGTTGAGTTCGGTGGTCAGCTGGTTGTGTCTTTCCTGGAGCGTGTCGCGTTCTGCGCGCACCCGGTCGAACTCGTCCTCCTGCGCAGTGAGTTTGCCCACGTATTTATTGTACAGCTCGGAATTGCGGTTAAGCTCCCGCATGTTCTTGCGGATCCGCTCCTGCTCTGTGCCGATCTCATCCAGCCGCGCCTGGCGCGCCGCGATTTGCTGAGTCACCCCTGCTATCTCCGCCCGCCGGCGGACGATCTCCTGCAGCCCGGCCTTGACCTCGTCGCTGATTACGGTGGACTGGAGGTAGAAGTTAATCTTGTCGGCATCCGCATCCAGCAGCGCCACGGTCTGCGTGACCGGGTGGGTCGTCGCCACTACGAGTTCCTCGGCGGCCCGCGGCCCCAGCTCCACCACGAACCGGTACTGGTTGGCAGTCTCCTCAGCAGGCTCTTCCGGCTTCACCAACTCCCAGTCGGTCAGCTTGGCCGTCTGCACTATCACCTGACGCGGCTCATCGGTGCGGCTTTTAAGGGTATACGTTATCGTCTTCGCCTGTCGTATCGTGGCAATCAGCACCCCGGTGTCAACGGACAGAGTCATTTGCTTCTCGGTGCTGGCCCGCTCCACATCCACCTCCACGCCCAGGTCCACGGCGTAGCCGATGAAGCGCTCCTCCTCGGGTCGCAAACTCTCCAGGAGTGCGTCGCCGGCGTAGATCCCTCCGTCGAAGACGGTGATTGCCCCTCCGGCCAGGTGCAGACCAGTCGTGTTGACCAGTCGCAGCCCGTTGATGGGGTGCGACTGGTGCACCGTTTCGCTGAATAGCGAGACCTTCTCACCTTCCAGTTCCTGGTTGACGATGGGGATCATCGCCGACTGTTGGCGGCCGATGGTCACGGGCTGGGTAATAGCATACTGGAACAGCTCACCGACCTCAGCCCCGGCAGCGGCGGCGCTCACACCTCGCCCGCGAAACAGGCCCCCTCCAAAGGCCCCGGCCGCTTCTTCTGCCGCCACTGTTTCTGGCCGAGCCGCCATACCGGCCATACCGGGCGGGCGCGCCGCCGACTGCTGGGCGATCTCTTCAGCTCGCTCACGCCGCGCAAGGCGCTGTATATCGCCCAGCTCGCCTTCGTAGGTCGGTGGCAGTATGGTACCCGGCACCGAGACAGGGACCTCGGGCCGATGAGTGTACAGCGGCTGGTACAGATTCTGTCGGAAGCTGACCGGCTGGCCCGAGACCAGCGCCATGCTTACGCCCTGCCAGTCGTGATCCGTGGTGTTCTCGACGATGGCCCAGCCCTGCAGGAACAGCTTGTCCTCGTCCTGCACCACCAGGCGATAGCTGGTCTTCCACACTGGCGTAGCCAGCAGGTAGCCCACGCTAACCTCACGCTGGCCGGACCCCTTGAAGCTGAGATGCAGGTCGCGCTTGGCGACATTTCGGCTGGCGGCGATCGCCGCGAGTGCCAGCCGCAGCTCCTCGTTGAGCTTCTCGTCCACCATCTGCAGGGACTGGACCTCCGGCACCGCTATGCCCACTATGCCGCTGTCGGTGAGCAAGTTAATCACCTGGTAGGTGAGTATCTCGTCGTCCACTCTACGCTCACGCTCCTCCACGCCCAGAATAGTGCCGCGTACCGTCTCCGAACCGGCGCGGATTAGGACCTCGCTGCCCCGCAGGCGCCGGGCGAGTTCGCCGAGCGAGGGGTCGTCGGCAAGGGGAATGGAGAAGGACCCCAGGATGCGCGGCAGGGGGTCCTCGGCCTCGTAGGTGACCGCTTCGATGCTACCGCCGCCCAGGTCCTGCAGCACCAGGGACTTGAGAATATCGTTCATCTGCTCGGTCCGGCAGGATAACACCATTGCGGCATTGCCGTCTACCTTCCCTCTGTGTTCAACATAGCCGACCCCAGTGGAAAACAACACGACACGGCTGACAGGTAGCTCGGCAGCACTGGCGGCAGTTGCCACCAACATCAGAGCCACGACTACGACCAGAGATGGTGCTTTCATTTTTCTGCCTCCTTCTTACTCGGATTACCGTGGGTAGTTGTCTATTCTAGCCTGCTGATCCTCGTACCAGTACTCATATTGCTCTATCACTATAGCTAATCCTCCCGAGGCGCCGTAACCTCCAACAGCACTGCGACACCTGTGGGGTGGCGCCCACTGTCCAGCACGCGGAGAGTCGGCGCCGACTGGGCCGGAATGCCCGGAGGCATGCCGCCTGGCCCCATCATCTCGGGACGCGGTTGCCAGACCAGCAGCGTCTTCTGAGCCTTAGTCAGCGGTGCAGTAGCCGTGACGATCGCCTTGATGAGTGTGGGCCGGCCCACGAAGGCGCGAATTGTCTCGTCGTACTTGCCGCCACTGAGGGTATTGTTGGCGAATTCCACCTGCACCGTCAATGCGTCAGGCTGGCCGGTAGGCTGCACCGACACCGTGTAGCCCTCCTTGTCCACCAGTTCAATCCGTCCATAAACGGGATATCCAAGGTATACACCTGGGAGTTTCTCGAGATAATACTGAGGCCGGTCCTCAGGCCACAGGAACTCGAACTTGCGCTCCGGCCACGTATACAACCCTCCTTCGATAGTCGGCTCGATCATGGTGCTGCGCACGCCCTCTCCGAACAGGCCTTTGAGAGTGACCTCGTCCGGGCCGAGAATGGTGGTCAGGCGGGCGGCGGCATCGTACATCATCCTGTCGCCCTGAAACGGGAATCCAGGCCCAGGCGCCGCGAGCCTACGCACTATCCCAGCTCCATCTGGGCCACGAGTCTCTATCACCACGCCGCCGCCCCCTAACGTGCCGTAGGGACCTTCCATGGTGAATGGGGCCAATCCCTGCGGCCCACCCAACAGGGCTACTGTAATGCTCACAACTGCTGACAGTGACGTCATGATATTCTCCTCCTTTGATATTACGTTGCTCACTAATCAGACAGGTTCTGGGCAATGACCATCTCGGCGCCGGCGGACGCCGTGGTAGTCGAGTACGGCTGCTGCCAATGCCCTTGCGTAGGCGGGGCCTCATCCGATTCACCCACGTCAAGCACTTCGGCCGGCTGGACTTCCTCGCTTACTTGCGCAGTGGCCGCAATGGGGCTGCTTGGCAGATAGACGAGGATTTCGTCGCATTTCACCGGCTCCCGTGGCCGTTCGGCCACGGGCGTGACCTCAGGGACTTCTCGCTCGCGGTAGACAATTCTGGTCTTGTAGACAGGTACGCGTTTGACCACTACGCGCTCCTTGACCACCGGTACCTCCACCTTTACTATCTTCTCGCGCACCTCGGGGACCTTCACCACCTGCGTGACCGTCACCTCACGCGGCCACACCCACCGCCCAGTAGCCAGGCCGAGGCCAAATACTACAAGTATCGCCACCCCCATTGCTACAGCCCGCACCGGCCGTAAGACGCGACCGGCTGTAGTGGGGCGCGCCTCAATTGCCTCAAGGGCGCCGGCCGTGGCCTGTTCTAAAGCCTCATCTGGCACTTCGCAGTTGACAGCATCTGCCACGGCCGCTTCCACCTGCGTCAGGGCCGCCAATTCGGCGCGGCAGTCAGCACAGTGCGTCAGATGGCGGTCAAGCTCGGCGTGGTCCACGTCAGCGCCGTCCAGCAGTTCGTGAATTAACCTGCGGGCTTCTTTACACTTCATCAGGTTTGTCCTCCTCTAAATAATCGGCCAGGGCCTGCCGCAGCTTCTGGCGGGCGCGGTGCAGATGAGTCTTCACCGTCCCGACTGCACAGCCCATCGCCGCGGCGGTGCTGGCCAGGTCCATATCCTCCAGGGCGAAAAGAGTCATCGCCGTCCGCTGCCGGGGCGGCAATGCCTCCAGTGCTTTGCGGACCTGCTCTTGCAGGTCGCTGGCCGCCGCGTGCTGAGCGGGATCGGGGCTAGAACCAACACCTGGGGCCTTTTGTGAGCGGGAACTGACTGTCCGCTGTTGGCGCAGCACGTTGAGTGTGCAGTTGACCGTAATGCGCCTTATCCAGTCGCGGAAGGCATATTTCGGATTGAAGCTGTGTATTGCCCGGTAGGCCCGCACAAAGGCCTCTTGCACTATGTCCTCGGCCTGTTCATGGTTTCCCAGGATAGCGTAGGCCACCCGATACACGCCCTTCCGGTGCCGCCGCACGAGCTCGTCGTAGGCGCCGGGGTCACCTGTTTTGCAGCGGGCGATGAGTTCGCGGTCCTCGCTGGGCATGGCCCTGTCATCGGCGCCAGTAGCATTCACACTTACTATTATATACACTTCTAAGGGACAAAAGGTTTACACCCACCACGTAATGGCCAAAAATAATGCAGCCCCCTGCGTCAGGAGGGCTGCATTTTCCGGCCGTCAGGTTGTGCGGATCTTCAGAATTCCAGGTTGGCCGACAGCCCGGCTTGTTTGGCGTCATTATGTCCGGTGCCGGCGGCCAAATCCAACTGCAAGAAACCCAGATCAAGTCCTAACCCATAGGTGCGGGTGGACTGAGTAGCTCCGTGTCGCAGGATTAAGACCGAGCCAATCTGCCGCTCGTAGCCCACGTGTACACTACCCGAGCCATCGTTGCGGCCCCCAATGTTGTGAATGTCAAAGGCCAGCAGGCGTTTGCCATCTTCGCTGGCCAGAGCCAGACCCAGATCAATAACCGCATCGGCATCATACCGCGCCACGACTAGGCCCGCACGATCCCTTAGGGTGAAGTTGGGAGAGGTCACATTGCGCACGACGGCGGCCATTGTTACACGTGGCTCTACCGCATACCTCAGCCCCAGGTCAACGACTGTGGCCTCGTCCTTGACGGTGGGGGTGCCGGTGTCGGTGGTCTGTATGCTTAGACTACCCGGGGTCCCTACGACCTCTGACTTCCAACGCTTGGCCCGGTATCGCAGGTGCATCTTGCGTACCGTGACCCCGACGGCCAACTGGTCACTGAGCGCGCGGGAGACTGCCCCGCCTGTGCTGTATTGCCACAGAGCCGAGCCCTGGACTTCCACTTTCTCCCCTAACTGGACATCAACTCCATCTATGGTACCAACAGTGGTGCCGGGAGCGTACTGTAAGGCGCCACCCCCGCTGCCTATACCGTAGACACCCAAGGCTATATTACGCCATCCTACCGAACTTATTCCCGCCACATTCCCGCTCACGGGCTTGTCGGCTAACTTCTGGGCTTGGCCGCGGATGAAATTAAAGTCACCCGGGGTTATATCCATCTCCTTGACTATATCGTATACGTCTTTGGCATCGTCGACTACGTCCAAGTTTTTCGCCCTGCCCACCACACTGTTGGTCCAACTCAAACCCGAATTTTCAGTTAAACCGGCGGGATTCCAGTATAAGGCGGTCGCATCGTCAGCCACCGCCACAAACGCGCCGCCCATCGCCGCCGACCGTGCGCCCATGCCCACGGTCGCCCCGCTGAGAGGCCCTGTCACTTCCTGCGCCATCACCTGTGTCGTCATAGTCAGCACTAACACCGCTACCACAGTTGCTGCCAATAGTTTCTTCATCTACTTCGCCTCCCTTTGAGATTTAGGTAACGGTCGCTCCTCATAATTGAGAGGGAGTGCCGTGTATTCGCGCACGGTATAACATAAAAAGTCTTATTTGTCAAGGGGAATACAACTTAGTCGCAGTATACCCGCAATGTTGGGGTCACTATCCAGGTCTTAGGTGGCTTCCACTTCCCGGCGGGCCGCATTCAGCAAGTCCTGCACTTTGACAGACTGGCCGGTTCGACTGCTCTCAATGGCCCCGAAGATGAGGGCTACTGATTGCAGATTATCTTCCACATTGGTCGCCATCGGCGGACCATCATCCAGCCACTGGACGAATTTCTCAACCAGCCAGGTATTGGCCCACTTAGGCTGCTCAAGCAGAGGGATCGCCTGTCCCTGACCTTCGCGTGCTGTCCTGTTTTGCTGCCCTGAATCATAAGGGAAACGTTCCAAGTGCCGGTGGCTAAGGATAAGGGTAGCCTGCTCACACTCAGCACGGATGTATTCCTGGGACCAACAGTTCAAGCCTATGGCATTGGTCTTAGCGCCTTCATAGAAGGCCCGCGTATCGTTGCCAAAATGCATCGTCACCAGAGCCTGCGAATCGCCGGCAAACTCGCCCCACGGTGGATTCCAGGTCTGAGCGTATATTGTCTCACACTGCGCCCCGGCCAGGTCGGCGAGGATATCAAGGTGATGCACTGAGCCTTCAACCATCAGGGGGTCGGGAATCTCGTGGCGGAAGCGGCCCCAACTGGCGAACTTGCGGCAGTCGCAGGTGAAACGACACATTAGGTAATTCAGCCTGCCGTGGCGCCCGGAGCGAAGTTGCTCCCGTAGCGTGGTCTTATCCTGGTCAAAGCGGTGGCTCATAGTCACGCCCATCTTCTTGCCGGCCTTCTTGACCTTGTTAGCAATGCGTACCGAAGCATTCAAGGTATCAGCAATCGGTTTCTCCGAAAGGATGTGCATATCGTAGGCCAGAGCCACGTCCACCACCTGCTCGTGGCAGTGCGGCGGCACCACGATGGTACAGAAGTCGGCCGGGTTCTCGTCAAACGCTTGGTGGATGTCGGTGTAGCACTGGCCAGCGCGCAGGCCCAGAAACTCCTTAGCGTTGTTCAGGGCTTCGGGATTAATGTCCACCGCGGCTACCACTTCAACGAGGCCATCCTTGATATTAGGGGGCAGGGATTCTTGGCACCAGGCCCGCCCGTGGCCGCCGGTGCCGACTTGAATCATCTTGTAAGCCATAGGGATCTCCTCCTGTGTTTAGTCTCCTCTTTCCCTTAGTTGCCCCAGAGGACCAGGAAGGCCTGGAGGACACTGAAGCCTTTTGTAGTGCCATTGAGATTGCTGACGAAAGTGACGGCTACGTCGTTTTTTCCCGGGCGCAGCAGGTCAGGGGAGATCTCTATGAATCCGATGGCGGCGCTGGACCCTGCCAGCAGTGATTTGGGGATGGTGAGGGGCTGGCCGTTGAGGGTTATAGTAAGCTCGGCGGGCTCGTCGAAGTCTTCCGCACTCAGCGCCAGCCTCGCTTTATTGACGGTATTGGGGTCGGCGGCCAGGTCGAAAGAAAGGGTTTCCGAGGTGCCCACGGGCACGTCGAACAGGGACAGGGGCATGGGCGTAACGGGCGATAGGATTAGGTCCGGGCGCGGCGCGGAGGGGGAAGGTGCGGGCTCCGGCGCGACGGGTTTGTAATCGACGGCGAGCTCCACGGCATCCACGCTCGCCCAAAGCGGCCCGACACTCTTCGGCCCGGGCAGGACCACAATGTGGTTGATTCCCTGCTTCAGCGGCGGCGCCGTCACCAAGGCAACGAATGCATCCTTGTCGGCTCGCCTGATGTCTTTGTCCGGGATCCGCGCGCCGTTGATGTGGATAGCAATGCGTTGGTCGGAGAGTACATCGAGCACATTGTCTTTCAGGTTCATTTCCGTGAGGGTGAAGTACGGCAAGAAGTCCACGCCGCTCACCTGCAGCCGCAGAAGCATCCGTCCCAACACTCCTTCCCGCTCGGCCTTTTGCACATCGTCACCGACAACCAGTTCAATGGGTCTGCCGCCCACCAGCCGCACCGGGAAGGGCGAGGGCGGATTGGTATGTCCGCAGTAGAAAATGCTGCAACCGGCGTCGGCCTTGTATAGCTTGTCCCGGCCCGCCAGCGTCTCCGGGTCTCCCATCTGGTTGAGACACTCATGCTTTTCCGAGCCCTCAGGTACACCGAAATAGTTGAATATGTAAACGCCGTCGGCGCCCAGTGCCCAGAAGTTGCTCGCGTAACTGCGCATATTGATAGGCTCCAGGAAGTGGTTGATGCACGGATAGGCCGGCACGCCGTAGTGGTGCGCCAGGTCAATAAGTTCCTTGATCCGGCCAGCATAGGGCAGGTAGCCGCCACCGACCATCAGCATATCCAGCAAGCCCTCTTTGAGCCACTGCTCCACATCCAGGCCGGTCATCAGACACATCTTGAGGTCATCAGGAACGCGCACGGTCAGCAGATAGGGCTTGCCCCGCGCCCGGCCAATCTCATCCAGCCCATGCCGCACCTGCCGCACAAACTCGGTCATATTGTCCAGATTCTCTTCCTCTTCGCCTAACTTGAAGAACAGCGGATGGCGGAAATAATCCAACTCCACGCCATCGTAATCATAGGCGCGGCAGTAACTCACAATGAAGTCCCGGAAATGTTCGCGCACTTCTTCCTTAGCGTAGTCAAACCCTGACCAAAACGCGCGCATAAGCGCATCTTCGGGATATGACTGCTTCTCGCCGATTAGCAGGTCGGGTCGCTCAACCTTAAGCGGATAGGTGAGCTCAGTCGCCCAGGCGTCGTGGATGTCGTTCATCCGGAACGACGCGAATATTTCTATACCGGCTTCCCGGGTGCTTTTCAGGTAGGTGCGGGTTAGTGTGTCTAGATCAGCAGGTGCTTTCATCTCGGGGAACCAGAAGGCCTGGATACTATCCAGTCTGTGCCATATCCCACTGGTTTGGCCTATGCACAAAAAGTAACTATCCACTTGCGTGTCAACTGTTGGCAGGAACCTCTCCTCATACACTGTGTTATCACTTGCAAGGCCGTCGTCGTTGACTATGATGCGTCGCTGTCTGGTCACCTTGCGCACCTCACCTTTCATAGGTTGCTCACGCTGTGCTGTTTGGAGTGCTTTGTCGAACTTCTCAAAGACAGTCCCACTGGTCTTGGCCTGCTGTTGCTCCGCCCATCCTGCTGTGACCGCCCCCAACACGACCGCCACGCACATCATCACTGCTGTCCAACGGCTTAGGTTCTTCACTCCACTTCCTCCTTTAACCGAGATTTGGCATTTGGCTTTTACCTGCTGGTATATTCTTCGAGTCTGTGAGAAATTCCTGCTCGTGCGGGCAATACACCCGGAAAAGCCAGCGCCTTGCAGCCTTTTCAGGGGCTTGTGGCTGCGAATCAGTCAACGCCGACAGGTTGGGGGAGTTAGCAGGCACGGTACCCCCTGAATATGAGCAGGATCACTGCTGACCCCACTGCGCGGTCAGCGCGCAGGCCCAGAAACTCCTTAGCGTTGTTCAGGGCTTGGGGATGAATGTCCACCGCGGCCGCCACTTCAACGAGGCCGTCCTTGATATTAGGGGGCAGGAATTTCTGGCACCACGACCTGCCAAAGCCCCCGGTCCCGACTTGAATCATCTTGTAAGCCATAGGGATCTCCTCCTGTGTTTAGTCTCCTCTTTCCATTAGTCGAGCCAGAGGACCAGGAAGGCCCGGAGGACAGCGAAGCCTGTTGTAGTGCCATTGAGATTGCTGACGAAAGTGAAGGCTACGTCGTTCTTTCCAGCGCGCAGGAGATTAGCGGGAATCTCGACGAATCCGATGACGGCGCTGGATCCTGAGAGCAGTGACTTGGGGATGGGGAGGGGCTGGCCGTTGAAGGTTATAGTAAGCTCGGCGGGCTCGTCGAAGTCTTCCGCACTCAGCGCCAGCCTCGCTTTCTTGACGGTCTTGGGGTCGGCGGTCAGGTCGAAGGAAAGGGTTCTCGAGGTGCCCACGGGCACGTCGAACAGGGACAGGGGCATGGGCGTAACGGGCGATAGGATTAGGTCCGGGCGCGGCGCGGAGGGGGAAGGTGCGGGCTCGGGCGCGACGGGTTTGTAATCGACGGCGAGCTCCACGGCATCCACGGTCGCCGACAGCGCCCCGACACTGTTCGGCCCGGGCAGGACCACAATGCGGTTGATCCCGCGCTTCAGCGGAGGCGCCGTCACCAGGGCAACGAACGTATCCTTGTCGGCTCGCTCGATGTCTTTGTCAGGGATCCGCGCGCCGTTGATGTGGATAGCAATGCGTTCGTCGGAGAGCACATCGTTTTTCAGGTTCGTTTCACTGAGCTCCGGGAAGAAGTCCAAATTTCTCACCTGCAGCCGCAGAAGCATCCGTCCCAACACTCCTTCCCGCGCGGCCTTTTCGACATCGTCACCGACAACGAGTTCGATGGGGTCTCCGGCCGCCAGCCGTACTGGGAAGGGCGACGCCGGATTGGTATGCCCGCAGTAAAAGATGCTGCAGCCGGTGTCGGCCTTGTACACCTTGTCCAGGCCCGCCAGCGTCTGCGGGTCACCCATCTGTTTCAGAGACGCGGCTTTTTCTGAGCCCTCGGGACAGCCGTAGTAGTTGAACATGTAGAACCCGTCGCCGCCCAGGGCCCAGAAGTTGCTGGCAATACTTCGCATCTCGGTGGCGGAGTCGAAATGGTTCTTGCATGGATAGGCAGGCACGCCGTAGTGGTGAGCCATATCAATGAGCTCCTTGATCCGACCGGAATAGGGCATATACCCGCCGCCCACAATCAGCAGGTCAAGGAGTCCCTGCCTGAGCCACTCCTCCACGTCCAGTCCGGTGCGAAGCGCTGCATCAGGCGTATCGGGGACCCTGGCAGCCAAGAGGTACGGCTTGCCCCGCTCGCGACCGATTTCATTCAGTCCCTGCCGCACCTGGCGCATGAAGTCCGTCATCGTATCCAGGTTCTGCTCCTCTTCGCCCAGCTTGAAGAACAGCGGATGGCGGAAATAATCCAGTTCCACGCCATCGTAATCATAGATGCGGCAATAACTCAGGATAAAATCCCGGAAATGCTCACGCACTTCCTCCTTGGCGTAGTCAAAGCCTGACCAGAACGCACACATCAGCGTATCTTCGTCTCGGCTATACATCTGCTTCTCTCCGATCAACAAGTCGGGCCGCTGCACCTTCAGCGGATAGGTCAGCTTCTCGGCCCAGGCGTCGTGGATGTCATTCATGCGCAGCGATGCGAATATCTCCATCCCGGCCTCGTGGGCGGCGTCAGTGTATCCCCGGGTCAGCTTGTCTAGACGGGGGTGAGGTCTCATGTCCGGGAACCAGTAGCTCATGGTCTGGTCGATCCTTGGGGAGTTTGGGGGGGCCACCTCATCCATTGGAGGCACGGTAGAGGTGCAGGCCACGCACAGGAAGTAACTATCAACCTGGGTGTTGACCGCTGTCGTGAACCTCACGCGCAGGCAGTCTTCGATGCTCTGGTCAGGGCGCTGGGGTGGGTCATCCCCGTCGTCGTTGAGAATGATCCGCCGCTGTTTTACCATGTCTTCTCGCTCCTTCTCGGCGGGGTGTTCGCGCTCCGCCGTGCGCAGCGCCCGGTCGAACTTCTCAAAGACAGCCCCACTGGTCGTTCCCTTCTGTTGCTCCGCCCATCCTGCTGTGACCGCCCCCAACACTACCGCCACGCACATCATCACTGGTGTCCAACGGATTAGGTTCTTCACTGTGCTTCCTCCTTTAACCGAGATTTGGCATTTGGCTTTTACCTGCTGGTATATTCTTCGAGTCTGTGAGAAATTCCTGCTCGTGCTGCACATTGCACCCGGTGTGCGTATCCACCAATGCAACCTCCCCTAACTGGGTCAACCCCAACGCCCTATCCAGCTCTCTCACCGCCACCAGCCCGGTGTCAGATGTAACCGTTGCCTCATGGGACCGCACCCGCCCGGCAAATCGTACCCGCAAGCTGGTTGGCTTAGTTGCGTTGATTAGGTGCCTCCTGTGACTTAACCTCCAATTGCCTAATATTGCCTTGCTGTCAATGTTCCTTGACAGTATTGCTTACTTCCTGCCCTATTGAAATGGTAATCCCGCTTCAGATTCTATCTTGCTGGGGTTGGGCGGGGCCATGAGTATGTTCCCATAGATGCCCGCCACGCTTCTGGCCCTCTGTGGTCGTCTCAAAAAAGACTGCTTTTACGGGCTCAAAGACCTGAGGAAAATCGTGATGGTGCCCCATGCCGGTGGCGATGCAATCGCCGGGGCCGACCTGGTAGGATTTGCCTTCCGATACCGCTATACCGCGGCCCTCCAGCACAATCCAGTACTCATCACAATCGTGATAGTGGTTATCAAATCCCGTTGTTTTCGGATAATCTACCGGGTCGCCCTGATCCATGCGTTCGTCATCTTCCACTACCGCAAACAGACCGCAGCCTCCTGTCTTATCTCCCCAATGTCCACACATCCGGACTAAAGTCATCTCGGACAGGGCTTTCTGGACTTGGCATGGTTCCTCGGCCGTCTGGCACTCGAAGTTGGCCCCTTCCTCAGCCGTTACAGTCTGACCTCCAAAGCCAAGACGACACCTTCCTTGACCGACTACCAACCTCTCCTTCGGGCCGATGAATTCAAAAGTATGGCTTGCCCCAGCAGACAAGATCACGATCTCGAAATACTCCATTTCGCACCACTTGGGGGCCAAGCCTTGGCCACTTCTGAATACCGGCATAGTCTAACTCTTCTGAGAAAGTATTGGCACCATAGGGTTAGCGCCACCCTGTGTTGTGGTATACTGCCGCACTAATCTGTAGATGACATTAGATAGTCTGAGCGCAGATGGCAGTGGCATCTGTTAGATCATAGGTCTCGAACGCGTCGGGTACACACACGCACAAATCCAGTTCCTCCACTATAGCCTGGCGCAAGGCGAAGGCCGCCTCCGGCTCACCGTGAACTACAAAGACAGCCTGGGCATCGCTCCCGGCGCGTCGTACCCAATCCAGCAGTCCGGCGCGGTCGGTATGCGCGGAGAATCCGTCCACGCCTGCCACTCGGCATCGGACTTCATGGGTTTCTCCGGGAAAGACCTCAACATGCTTAGTCCCGTCCAGTATTCGCCGCCCTAAAGTGCCAGTTGCCTGATAGCCTGCAAATAGTATGGTGTCATTGTGGTGGCCAAGGTGATGACGGAGGTGATGGCGGATGCGGCCGCCGGTACACATTCCACTCGCGGAAATAATTATGCACGGCTTGTGGAAGTCGTTGATACGCATTGATTCTTCGCGTGTACGGGTAATCTGCAAGCCAGGGAACCCAAACGGCGAGCGGTGCGCTTGGATAAGTTGATTCATCTCTGCATCAAAGCATTCGGGATGGCGACGGAAGATTTCCGTGGCCTCTATAGCCATCGGACTATCCACAAACACAGGAATCTGGGGAATATCGCCATCCCGGATAAAATCGGCTATTTCGAAGAGCACCTCCTGAGTGCGCCCTACAGCGAATGCCGGGATCAGTACGTGCCCTTTGCGCTGTATGGTTGTCTGGATAATGTTTTTCAGGCGCGCTATGCTCTGGGCCCGGGGCTCGTGGAGGCGATCACCGTAAGTGGATTCGATGACGACGAAATCACCACCTTCCGGCACCTGGGGATCACGCAGGATAGGCCGGTCGGGACCACCTATGTCGCCGGAGAATATTATCTTGCCTTCCTGGCCTGTTTCAGCAGCCCACACTTCAATGGAGGCTGAACCCAGGATATGGCCCGCATCGCAGAAGCGCACCGCCAAGGTGGGGGATAGTTGGATGCGCTCGCCGTAGGCCACCGGCTGGAAAATCTCCAGGCACTGTTGAGCATCCTGGACGGTGTACAATGGCTGGGGAGGAGGGCCAGGGCGACCGCGGTCGCGCCACTTCTTCAAGTCAAACTCGGCATCCTCCTGCTGGATATGAGCACTGTCCAGGAACATCAACTGGCACAAGTCGGCAGTGGCCGAGGTCGTCACCACCCGGCCCCGAAAGCCTAACTTGTAGAGGCGCGGCAGCAGGCCACTGTGGTCAATATGAGCGTGAGTAAGCAGCACCCAGTCAATATCGGCCGGCTCCAGATCAATGCTTACATTGTTTTGCACGCGCAAATGATCCTGGCCCTGGTACATACCACAGTCTACCAAGACATTACCCGCCGGGGTTTGTAGCCAAAACTTAGAACCAGTTACTTGATGGGCTCCGCCCAGGAAACTCAGTCGCATACGGGGTATATTCCCTCTCTATTCCATGCGGTAGTACGGGGACCCAAGTAGGCCACCCCTTCAGCCACGCGCCGCTCGTGGGCCTGTAACGCTTCATCTACCAAGGAAGTGGGATCAGTGTCGTAGATAACCTCGGCCTCGGTTTGCTTGTCTATGAAGCCAACTATCTTCTTTATGTGTTCGGCGATCCCATCAGTTTCCAGGAGCACTGCTATCAGTTTACCCTCGTCATAGGCGATGCAGAACTCACCCAGTGTCCCCGACCGGCCGCCTATAACAGCAACAATATCGCAACTCCTGATATTCTCTATCTCCCGACCCATCAGGCCGCTACCAGTGAAGATGATAACATCATACTCTTCGTAGGGTGAATGGTAGCGCTTGATATGTTCATCCAAACCCAAGGCCGGCGAGACCCCCACCACCAGCCCGTCATAAGCCTTGGCCCCGAGCACGGCTTGATGGGGCAGACCCGGGCAGGCTCCAGTGAGCATTATGCAGTCCCGCTGGGCAATCTGTTCACCTAACTCATAAGCCTTGGCCAAGATATCCTCGCTTAGTTCGCCTCCGGCCGAGCCCATAACGCCAAATTTAGTCCGAATCACAAATACCTCCTTATGGCTGCTATTGATTGATATGCGGATGCACGTCGCGCCTAATTCCCAGTCCACGGTGCCGGTAGTAATTTCTGTGCCGCCAGCAACAGACCTTCTTGCAGTGGGTTTTGGGCTCTGGGCAAATCAATCTGCGGTTGAGGAGTTAACTTTTTCGGGAAAATGCCGAAGTAACTAATGTCTGATACCACTACAGCCATCTGAATTGGCCCACCATACCATATCAATGATGCACCAGGCGGGTCATACAATGCTGGCAAGAGGCCAAGTTTATGGTCCAGTCGGCCCAAGTCGAAGTGAAGTACCAGAGTTTAATGGAGACGGCCGCCGACGGTATTCTCCTGGTAGACAAGCAGGGGCAGATAATAGAGGCTAATCGGAGCGCCGCCCGTCTGGGCGGCTGCGAACTTGAGCAGTTAATCGGTCGGCGGCTCTCTGAGTTGCTGCCGAAGGATAGCATTGCGTGGCTCCGCCAGCAGGCTGCTCGGGTAGATGAACTCAATCAACTTACCGGATTGGAGGGTAAGGCACGGCGCTGCGATGGCAGTGAGTTTCCTTTTGAGGCCTCGGTGAACAAATTGCGCGTGGATGAGGAGGATATCTATCAAGTTGTGGTCCGTGACACAACACAGCGCAGCAAACTCCAGCAACAACTGCTACAGGCCGAGCGTCTGAGAGCGCTGGGTCAGGTAGCTGGCGGGGTAGCTCACGATTTCAATAATCTCTTAGGGGCCATATTAGGCCGAACTCAACTGTTACTAATGAAACTACGAGACCCCGATAGCCAGCGAGCCTTGCAGACCATTGAGAAAGCCGCCCTTGACGGCGCCGAAACAGTGAAGAGAATTCAACGCTTTGTCCGGGGTCAGCAGGAAGAAAAACAATTTGTGCCCGTGGACTTCAATTCTCTGGTAGAAGATGTAATCGTGACCACCCGTTATCGGTGGGAAGATCAGGCTCAACGGGAGGGGATTACCATTCAGATGAAGCGGGACTTCTCCCCGGTCCCGGCCATAATGGCCAATCCTGCCGAACTGCGTCAGATTATAGCTAACCTTATAACCAATGCTTGCGAAGCGATGCCATCGGGTGGCACAATTACTATTAGCACCCAGGCCGACGCTGCTGTTGTGACAACAACAATTTCTGACACTGGAGTGGGGATGGCTCCGGACGTCCGGCAGCGCGTCTTTGAGCCATTCTTTACTATCAAAGAAGCCAACAACTCTGGTCTGGGACTCAGTTTGGCCCGTGACATTGCCCGCCGCCACGGAGGCGAGCTCCTCCTTGGAGAGAGCGCCACCGACCGAGGAACTACCTTCATTCTTACCTTGCCCCGCAGTGATGAACCTATTCCCATAACTGGAGGGAGCACTATGTTGGAAAGCAACGGCGAGGCCCGAGTGCTCGTAGTAGATGATGAACCGGTCTTGTGTGAACTATTAGTGGAAATGCTGGAGACCTTGGGTCACCAAGCGGTGGCGGCTACCAGTTCTGAAGAGGCCTTCCGACTTCTGAATATGGATAACTATGACGTAGTCATCACCGATCTGGGAATGCCCAATATTCCTGGTTGGAGGATTGCTGAGGCCGTCAAGCAAGATCATCCGGATACCTACGTTATCTTGTTGACCGGCTGGGACAATCCTCTCAGTGGCCAGCCTGCCCGCCAGGTGGACGAAGTGCTGAGCAAGCCGGTGACCATCACTGATATGACCAGTGCAGTTAATAGGGGGATAAGCCTTGATTAGTAGTATCGGGCCAACAGGTCAACATACTCAGATGGCGACCCGCCCGCCACCGAACAACTCACTATGCTCTCAGACCGAGGAAGTGTAACCGGCACGAGATCACACCCGCCCCCATGGTAGGTCCCGGGCTGACCGTACTCCCCTTCTTGGCAGGTCAACTCCCGGCACATTGTTGGGTGTGATTCCGCCACGTATGCACCCTACCACCAACCTGCTGGACTGGTTTCAGGTGCCAGCGCTTGCTGGCTGGCTAAGTGCGAGTAGTGGCCAACTGGAGCGAAGAGCAGACTACGTCGAAGCCTATGACTACCAGACTACTTCGTCATCTGCCGAAGCCGCCTGAACAACGACTACATTCTCGGCCCGAGGACCCTTGGCACTCTGTTCGATGTCGAACTCGACCACCGATCCCTGTGTTAAACTCCGATAGCCCTCGCCGGCAATAGCCGAGTAGTGGACGAACACGTCATCTCCCGACCCCTCTTGTTCGATGAATCCATACCCTTTTGCGTCATTAAACCATTTTATTGTACCCGTAGGCAAACCAACGACCTCCATTGTAAGGGTTTAGCCCGTCCGGTTGTACTTCCGAAAGCCCTCTGGAGGAATGTCCATGTGGCGCCCCGGAACAGCAACTGACAAGGCTACGTAACTTGAATGTTACTACACTACATTTTGAATATAGCAGAAAACGCAACATAATGCAAGCCTCCGGGTAGCATCGTGTCCCAATTGCGACCGGAGTCGGTGGGTTTCCACGTACGACGAAGTGCTGCTGTCTCGCTGTCTGACCCTGCTGGGAAGCCAGTGGCCCGCATCATCGGGTTGCTGCGGCCATGAATAGGCCAGTTGACTTGCTGACCAATTATTGGTATAATTAGTATGATAATTGAGGTCTGCTGCCGCAACCTCGCCGCAGCCTGGGCCGTGGGGCACACTAATTATCTAACCACCAGCAGAAGCTCGAACAGTCCTCCCAGAGACTTGCTTTGTTGACAGAATAAATGTAGATGTGGCTTGCGGCCCAAGGGGGCATTCACATGATGAGAGCCGACCTTGATAGATGGCCACGACCTCTGCGCTGGCTATACCCAGGGCTAGGCATAAAGCGTTGGTATGGACTGGTCTTAGGCGGCCTGGCATTATCGGGAATAGGGGCGGTTCTGGTTTTCAACGTATTCGCCTATGAACTGACCAGTTGGGTTGGCGGCCCGGTGGCGGCTGCCGTGGGTGGGGTCGTCGGAATAGCCCTGGGCCTGGCCGCAGTGACAGTAGGAGTGCGGGGGATGATGCGGGCTGTGGCCAGGACTTTCCTGCCCGCCGAAGAGGAACGCCTGGTAGATGTAATGCTGTCGCGACGCAGTCAGGATGTGGGACTGCGGCTTGTGGTCGTCGGCGGAGGTACTGGACTGTCCAGCCTACTGCGCGGCTTGAAAAAGTATAGTACCAATCTGACTGCTATTGCCGCAGTCTCCGATGACGGGGGTAGTTCAGGACGGCTCCGAGATGATTTTGGCATGCTGCCACCAGGCGATGTGCGTAACTGCCTGGTTGCCCTGGCTGATTCTGAGCCACTGATGACTCGGCTTTTTCAGTATCGTTTTGATACCGGCTCTGGAGACTTGCGAGGTCATAGTTTTGGCAACTTATTGATCGCAGCGCTGACCGAAATCACCGGCGACTTCGAGGAAGCGGTGCGCGCCAGTAGTCAGATTCTGGCTATCAGCGGGCGGGTGCTGCCTCCTACTACACAGTCCGTTACTCTGTGCGCCAAACTGGCCGGCGGACGGTCAGCCCGAGGCGAGACCAATATAGTAGCGACTGATAGCCCTATTGAGCGCGTGTATTTGGACCCATCGCGCCCGGCGGCTCTGCCCGAGGCTGTCGCGGCCATCCGGGAGGCTGAGGTCATTATTATCGGCCCGGGCAGTCTGTTTACCAGCATCATTCCTAATTTGCTGGTTCCGGAGATAGTTGAGGCTATTGCGGACAGCGAAGCGGTGCGAGTCTTGATCTGTAATGTCATGACTCAGCCCGGGGAGACTGATGGCTTCAGTGCCGCTGACCATATCAGGACTATCAACGCGCACACTGATGGGCCCATTTTTGACTATGTGCTGGTCAACACCGAAAAGCCAGACGCTTCGCGGTTGGCCCGTTATGAGCAGGAAGGCGCTGAGTTTGTGGCCTATGACAATCGGGAGATCGCCCAACTGGGCTTTATACCAGTGGGCCGCGACCTAATATCTCAGGACAACTGGGTCCGCCACGATCCTGATAAACTGGCTCAGGCAATAGTAGAACTGACCGTACAACATAACAAAGGCATCGTGTAACTGTTGGTCTGGGTTGCGACGAAGGTAATGGTGCAGTCCAAGACGAACAAGAGCGCCGCTTAGAGTATAGCGGCGCTACGCATTGCCGCACATTCTGATAGGAGTGATTAAATTGGCTGTGAAAGTAGGTATTAACGGTTTTGGTCGTATTGGCCGGCAAGTCTTCAAGGTCATTCAGGAACGGTTTGCTGACGAAATTGACGTAGTAGCCGTAAATGACCTGACGGACAACGACACGCTGGCTTATCTGTTGAAGTATGACAGCGTCTACGGTCGTTATCCGGGAGAGGTGGAGGCCACTGCTGATGAGATTATCGTGGACGGCAAGAGTATAGAGGCCAGGGAAATCCGCGATCCCAAGCAATTGCCCTGGAAAGACTTGGGTGTGGATATTGTGTTGGAGTCTACCGGCGTCTTCCGCGAGGTGGACAAGGCAGCCTGGCATCTGGAGGCCGGCGCCAGCAAGGTCATCATCTCCGCGCCGGCCAAGGGTGACTGCTGCACCGTAGTGTTGGGAGTCAACGAAGATGTGTATGACCCGGCTAACGACCACATCCTTTCCAACGCCTCCTGCACGACCAACTGTTTAGCCCCGATGTGCAAGGTGCTCAACGATAGATTTGGCATCAGCCGGGGTCTTATGACCACCATTCATTCTTACACCAGCGATCAGCGGTTGCTTGACTTCCCGCACAAGGACCTGCGCCGGGCCCGGTCAGCGGCGATAAATCTCGTCCCCACCACCACGGGCGCGGCGGCGGCGATCGGCCTGGTTATTCCTGATCTGGCTGGCAAGATGGATGGCATGGCTATACGGGTGCCGACTCCGAGCGGATCCATAGTTGACCTGGTCGTTGAGCTGGAGCAGGAGACCGACACGGCGGCGATCAATGCCGCGTTTGAGGCGGCTGCCAACGACGGACCGCTGGCGCCGTACCTGGACTATACCGAAGACCCGATTGTCCTGCAGGACATCGTCGGCTCCCCCGCCTCCTGCACCTTTGATGCCCAGACTACCACGGTCATAGAAGGTAATTTGGTCAAGGTCTTAGGATGGTATGACAACGAGTGGGGCTATGCTTCGCGAACTGCCGAATTGATTAAGATCCTGGCCGATATGGGTTGGTAGAGCGGGTGGCACGGGCTCTTGACCGCCGTAGCCGTGCTTGCCATTGCGAAGGCCGTTCCAGCCCGTGAAAAACAGGGAAAACCACAGGCAGGATGCCTGTGCCACTGAACGACACTCAATGGTGGGCCGAAGCTGATAGGAACTTCCGCCCCGCGCGGATAACGGCGAATACTCCTGTTGTAGGAGCGACATTCCTGTCGCGATTATGTCGGGGCAAGGATGCTCCTTCTACAATAATTAGGACAGAATAGGTCGGTGATAGCATGGATAAGAAGACCATACGGGATGTATCAGTGGCCGACCAGCGAGTGCTGGTGCGAGCCGATTTCAATGTGCCTATCAAGGCCGGCCGGATTACTGATGATACTCGCATCAAAGGGTCCCTGCTGACTATAGACTATCTGCGCCAGGAAGGGGCCCGCATCATTCTGTGCTCGCACCTGGGCCGCCCTAAAAGTGACCCTTTGCCTAAGTATAGCCTGAAACCGGTGAGCATAAGGTTAGGTGAATTGATCGGCATACGAGTGCGTTTCGTTGACGATTGTATCGGCCAACCGGTGGCCGAAGCAGTGGCACAGATGGCGACAGGTGACGTAATATTGGTAGAGAATACCCGCTTCTATTGCGCGGAGGAGTCCAAGAACGAAGCCGAGATGCTGGCGTTTGCCGAACAACTGGCGGCCCCGGCCGATATGTATGTCAACGATGCCTTCGGCACTTGCCATCGCAAGCACGCCTCCACCTACGGGGTAACTAAGTATCTCAGTCCCTGCGTTGCCGGGCTACTGGTGGAAGAGGAGGTTGATAAACTGAGCCAACTGCTTCAGACCCCGCAGGAAGGCTTTGTGGCGATTTTGGGTGGGGCAAAGGTGGAGGATAAAATCGGCGTCATCAAGGCTCTGCTGCCCCGGGTAGAGCGGCTGCTGATAGGGGGGGCTATGGCCTGGGCGTTCTTTAAAGCCCAGGGTATGGAAATCGGCGAGTCGCTCTGTACGGACAAGAGCCTGGCCGGAGCCCAGGATATACTATCGTCTATGCCTAACTATCTGGACCGGCTGGTGCTGCCCACAGACGTGCATATGAAAAAGGTCAGCGACGACTCGGGCGAGATGAAGAAAGTCGCCGCCGACCAAATTGAGCCGGGCTGGAATGCCCTGGACATCGGCCCGCAGACGATGAAGCAATATGCCGATATCGTCCTGGCCGCCCAGACGGTCTTCTGGAATGGGCCGATGGGCTACTTTGAAGAGCCACCCTTTGACCACGGCACGTTGGTCGTAGCTAAAGCGATGGGCGAGTGCCGCGGCTACAATGTGATTGGCGGTGGCGACTCAGTGGCGGCCGTAACCCAGATGGGACTGGCCGACGAGATTGACCACGTCTCCACCGGCGGCGGCGCGTCGCTGAAGTTTATTGAGAACAACGGCTCACTACCGGCCGTTGAAGCCCTGGATCAGGACGTATAGTAGACAGTGGACAGTCGACAGTGGACAGTGAAAGATGGCGCCACAATCGAGTGGACAGGTCAGGAGCAACGTAGCATTGGCAGTAAAGAGTTATCGAGACCTTAGTGTTTGGCAGAAATCGTGCGACCTGGCGCATAATGTGTACAGTGTGACCGGTTCATTTCCCCAACATGAACTCTATGGTATTGTCAGTCAGATGCGCCGTGCGGCCGTTTCTGTGCCCTCAAATATTGCGGAGGGGGCCGGTCGGCGCGGCACGACGGAATACTTGAGATTCCTTAGCATCGCCAACGGGTCTCTGGCCGAATTGCGAACCCTCGTGGAGTTGGCACGGAGATTTGGCTATGTTGCAACTGGGCAAGCAGGCCGGCTGGATACTGATATTGACGAGATTAGCAAAATGCTCCACGGATTGCGTGCGGGTCTCGAAGCAAAACAATAGGCAGCGGACGGCGAGAGGGCAAAGACGCCATTAAGAGACGAGCCCGGGCGATATACAGGTCAGTGTTCTGAGGGACACGCTGTGGTTTCTCCGTTAGGTGGTTTGGCGTTCACTGTTCACTGTCGACTGACCACTGTCTACTGAGCCGATGGAAGGAGAACTTTTTATGGACGAGTCCCGAATTTCCGCCTGTACTTATCCGTTGCGCGAACGTGATGTTGAATATGCTTTGCAGGTGCTCGCGGATTCCGGCCTGAATAACGCCGACCTGTGGGGGCGGATGCCGCACTTCTCGGCAGACCCCAGTGAGTGTGATCTGGATGACCTTATGGCGCTTTCGGCACGGCTGGGTGTGAAGATTGCTAACCTGGGTACTTATCCGGGCCGGGAGTTTAGTTCCGATAGCGAGGAAAAGCGGGCCGGCGAACTGGAAAGAATGAAGGCGACCATTGATGCGGCGCTCCGGCTGGGTGTGCGTTCCATTCGGGTAATGCCCGGTGAGGGCGAGGATCCGGCCATCATTGATAGAATTGCGCCGCTGATGGCCGAGAGTGCGGCCTATGGCGAGGGGCGGGGCATCTATCTGGGAATGGAGAATCATGGCGGCAGCATCGCCGGCGATCCCCAGCACGCTAAAAAGCTTTGTGAAGCGGTCGGCTCGCCGTCTTTCGGCGTCCTCTACGAGCCGTGTAACCTCCTGGCTGCCGAAGTGGACTACCGCCAGGCCTTTGAGACCTTTGCTGACCATATCGTCCACGTCCACATCAAAGATGGTAAATGGGGTGAGAAAGGTTTCGCCCGCTGTCACTTGGGCGAGGGTGAAGTGGACCCGGTCTGGGTAGTGCAGGCTATGGAAAGCATCGGCTACGACGGCGACTACGCCTTAGAGTACGAGATACCTGAGATTGAGCCGGTTGAGACCGGCTTAGCCAAGTGGTTTGAGTACTTCCGAGCATTGGAAATCTAATGTGATAAGATGAGATACCGACGATTCGGCGTGTCGCTGGTGCTGTGCCTTGCTGTTGGGATTGGCGCGGCTATAGTAAGTGCCGACGAATGGGTGGACCGCTGGTGGCCAGGGATGTTCATGCCCGGCGGCCCTGGCCAGCAAATGCTGGTACGAAGTATTGATTTGAGTCTGCAGCAGGTTCCCAGCCGTGTAGCACCCGTTCCGAGACGCAAGTATGAGGGCTTTCTTCTGGGGCCACATTTCTCTATCGTTGATGCGCCATTTAGCCAGATCCTATTGCTCAACGAGGCGGTCCAGCATCCCGACAATCCTTTGGCCCAGGAAGTGGTCCACTACCTACGCGAGAGTGGGTCTAATGCTGTGCGCTTGTATTGTGGCTACTGGTGGGACCCCCTGGGCGCCTCTACCACCATTCCCATCCTGGCGCACTTTGGCCATGTCCCGGCCGATAAACAGGAAGAGATGATCGAGAACTGGTCCTACGCAGACGCCCGCCGCTTCTTTGATTACCTGGCGGGAAACGGGTTTGACGTAGCAATGGTAGTCACTACTGTTTACTACGACCCCGACACGAAAAAGGTGTACCCGACGCGCGAGGTCGCGGACAACGTGGATGGGGTCTTGGAGAAAGCTGCTGAGCGCAATGCGGGTACCCTGGCCCGGTGGTGGCAAGAATACGGACACGGGCGGCGTTTGGTGTTGGAAATCGGCAATGAAGGCATTGGCTATATGAAAGACTCAAAACCCAACCTTGAACAATATAGCCGAATAGTGGCTACGTTCGCACAGGCAATTAAGCAGGCTAATTCGCAGGTAGACGTAGGGATGGTGGTGACTCACGGTTTTCGCGGGGTCATTGGGCAGTGTCGCGAAGTGGCTCCGCTGATTGACCATGTCATCACTCACCTTTACGATCAGCATCGGCGCGACTGGGGACTGACGTACCCGGGCGACGCCACCCGACATCTGGACGAACTCAGTGCCGAACTGGACGCCAGTGGCTATGAGCATGCCCAGATTCTCATTACCGAATACAATTTTGACCTGTGGAGCCGCAATCGGGACACCGTAGGGCACGCGGTAGCTAATACTTCGCGCCAGATAGTCATTGCCGCCCATCCGCGGGTTAGCGGGATGTTTATCCATAATACACCGGGCACCTCTCTGTTCTGCTATTCAGATGGCTCTAAGTGGACGCTGTGTTTGCCCGGTGTGGTTTCTCACCAGGAGAAAAAGAACGAACACTTGCCGGACACTCGCGGTGAGCAGTTGGGACCACGGTTTCGTATGCTTCCTACGGGCTACTGTCAGCAACTGCTGGAACAGGCCTGTCAAGGGGAACTATTAGATACCTATGCCATGGCTGACTTCGGGCAGATTGCTTATTTGATTACGCGCCAAGACGAGTGGGTTCGCATTCTGCTCAGCAATGTGCAGCCGCAGTCGCTACGCGCTCAAATACCTTACCTGCGCGAAGCCCAAGTCGCGGTTTTCACTGGGAAGTCCTGGCATTCAAGTCCCTCTGATGACTTGGCGCAACCATACGGTGTCACCGAGCGATCCGCGCCGGATCTGCGTCGCGTTGTGGCTCCGCCATTCTCGGTGGTTCTGATTGAGGGCCACCATCGAACGGGACACGAATGATACTCAAGGGAGGTACACTATGCGTACTCCAATAATGGCAGGAAACTGGAAAATGAATTGTGATAATGATGAAGCCTGGCAGTTGGCTTCGGCGATTGTTGAGCGACAGGGAGAGGTTGAAGGCTGTGAGGTGATTCTCTGTCCGCCGGCTACCGCACTGACGACGGTGAGCGCGGCCATTGAAGACACCAATATCGGCTTGGGCGCTCAGAATATCTTCTGGGCCGAGCAGGGCGCTTATACCGGGGAACTTTCCGGGCCGATGCTGCGCTCGTGCGGCTGTGAGTATGTGATTATTGGCCACTCCGAGCGCCGCGGGCGCTTCGGCGCGCCGGCTGAAGACTTCACCGCTGAGTTGCAAAAAGTCTTCGGCGACACCGATGCCAGCGTCAATCTTAAGATCAAGGCAGCGCTGTCTTATGACCTGATCCCAATTGTCTGCGTCGGCGAACTGTTAGCCGAGCGCCAGGCAACGCAAACCGATATGGTAGTCAAGGGTCAGGTACAGGCGGCCATTGACGGTCTGAGTGCTGACCAGGTATCCCAGATCATCTTCGCCTACGAGCCGGTGTGGGCCATTGGCACCGGCGAGGTCTGCGATGCTGACGAGGCTAACCGGGTACTGGGCCTGATTCGCGAGACCCTTGCCGAAGTTGTCGGAGCCGAGGCCGCTGAACAGATGCGGATACTCTACGGCGGCAGCGTCAAGCCGGACAATGTCTACGGCCTGATGGTCCAGCCCGAGATTGACGGCGGCTTAGTGGGCGGCGCCTCTTTGAAGGCTGACTCGTTCTGCGAACTGATTGTAGTAGCCGCTGAAGCCAAGTAATTAACATTCTAACTTTGTCCTGAAAACCCGCAGGTCAGAATATCCCGCTCTCACGGGTCAGTTCATAGCGGGGGTCTCCATCAGGACTGCCGCCGCAGATTGACCATGCTTCCGCGGTGACGACTCCATTGCCGTAGCCACAGATATCGCGGGTGGAAGGTACGCGTTGGAATAGCAAATCGAATAACTCCCTGGCCTTCATCGTGTCACCGGGCATCAGACCCAACTTCTGGAGTACATCCAAGTCCTTCTTGTAATCTCTGATTAACCCGCCGGGGTGAACGCACCGCCCGGTTTGTGGGTGAAAGCCGTCGCAGCAGTCGCACGCCTGGCAGGTGCCCTCCACCAGGGTAATTGGCACGTCCGGGTCCTGGCAGATTCTGTGGTGGATCTCATCAAGGGTATCATTAGGCCGGGGTGAGTCTCCCTGACCACCTGCATACCAGCAGCAGAGGCACATCAAATGGTGAGGACGGATGTGTAATTGCTGGCTGCTGTCAATCTGCGCGACATTGCGCTGCCGATATTGCTGCATTTCCTCCTCGCTTCGGGAGTAGACCACCGCCTGCCATCCCTGTGCACGGATGCTCTCATACGCCCCGCTTCGGGCCAGCCGACACCCTTCCCATCCGGGGGTGTCATAGGCGCAGATGCCGTCCGGGGTTGGTATCCTTTCAAAGAGCAACTCGTAGAGATAGCGCGCGCGGCGCACTGAGCCGGGTACGAGGCCCAGCCGCTGCAACACGTCCAGGTCCCGCTTCCGATTAAATACCTCCTGCCTGTCCAACTGGGAATAGTATTGCGGGCCAAGCGTGGTGTAGTGAGGGATCTCGTCGGCGTTTGATTCCAACCTGATCGTAAGCGTCGGGTCGCCCTTCACCTGGTCGAGGATCTCCTCTGCTTTTTCTCGCTCCAGCAGCGGACATTGTGCGCCACCGGCAATGCACACCGTGCTTAGGAGTTGATGCGCGCGGATAGTGATTGCTGCCTGGCGGGACAGTCCGTCGTCCATTACATTGTGATTTCTCATTGTTTTCCTCCTTGCGGGCCGGGACTTCTAAGGTTGTACCCTACGGCGGTGTGTTCCGAAAGTGTCAAAGACCGCGAAAGCTGGTCAAATCGGAGAAGTCAACCAGGGCGGTCATAGCCTTGTTTATAGTTTCGATGCCTGCCTCCTCGACCGCTGCGCCCGGATTCAAGCCAGCATATAGGATGACTCCCACCCTATCTAAGGGTACGGGAATCTCCAGCAACGACTGACTGGGCCGCCCGACCGCGGCAACGCCGTGTATACCCGCCTGGGCCATCTCATCAGCAATTTGAACGAACTGATCGCGAGCCGCAGCCGAGATGATACGAAAGCCCGCTCCTACCTTGCCTGATCCACCACGAGCCGCCTGGGTCACCGAGGTCATCTTACCCTTGATAAATACTTCCAGGGGGTCCAAAGATGTCCCTCCGTAGTGGATTATGTCGGTGAAGCGTAGCGGCTCGTAACCGGCCAGTTCCAACAAGCCACCAAATTCAGAGTGCATAGGGATGCCGTGGCTGAGTAGTATCCCATTGATAGTGACACTGCAGACCGTCCCTATCCCCACCATCCCCGATGGCACTATAGTATCACCTACTGGCTGTCCGGCCTCGTAGATGGCTACCAGGTCACTGGTACACAGCCGCGAGAGAAACACCGAGCGCATAGCCGCAACCGCGGCTTGAAGGGCCTCTTGGGGAAGCATTGAGATGTTCAGGACAACCTTGCCCCGGCGAGTAGCCAAGTCCAGAGTCGTCTCGTACGCCAGGGCTTCCAAGCGGGAGATTACCAGGCTCACTTTATCTGATACCCGCGCATCGGCCAATTCGTCTCGGCCCGCCTCGGTAATTTCTCGGCCCTGGCGTCCCCGCGACACCGTCAGTGCTTCCTCATCCAGCCGTTGTAAGTGATAGCGCACTGCCCTTTCGGTAAGGTCAATTCCATAAGCGGTTAACTCGGTGGCCAGCCGGCTGCTGCCCATCGGTTCTCGGGCTTGATCTAAGATCCTCAGAATGGCCAACGCTTTCCTATCTATTTCCGGCATCATTTTCCCCCAATTCTTGACTAAAGGGCATATGATGTGGTTTGCTATGCGGTATCATAGGCAAAACATAGCGGAAAACTCTCCCGATGTCAAGCAGATAAGCGGAAGAAATTTGCCGCTCCTATTCCGTTGACAGTATCTATAAAGAAACAATAAACTAAGACAAATTACAGATAGTAGGGTGTGGTGTGAGTTTGCCGGCGGTCGGCATATAGTCCTTTCGTATGTCTATGACCTTTGAAAGCATGCCTATTAGCCAGTTATCCCCCCCGCCCGGAGCGGGGCCCGGTGCCGGCTATCGGTGGTCTGGTCTCGCTCCGGACTCCTACGTCGCCACGCCCAATGAGTTTGTCAGAGGCCGGAGTATGGTCATTTCGCAGATCACTAACCCTTGCAAGCCCGTCTGAGATAGAGTGAGAGGAGACAGAGAATTGAATCCCAAAGATTTTGTGGCCCAACAAACGGAAGAGATTCGTAACACAGTAGGAAATAACACCGCTTTGGTCGCGCTCTCGGGTGGAGTGGACAGTTCGGCGGTCGCCGCGCTGGCCCACAAGGCCATCGGTGACCAACTCCTCGCCCTGTTCATTGATGATGGCCTGATGCGAGAGGGCGAGGGAGAGATGGTAGCGGCGGCCTTCGCCGAGTTAGGTATATCGGTGGAGGTTATTGATCGCGCCGCCGACTTCTTCGCGACTCTGGCAGGAATCACCGACCCCGAGGAAAAGCGCCAGGCTTTTCGGGATACCTTCTACAACACTCTGGGCACTGCTGTCCGTGACAGTGGAGCCTCATTCCTGCTCCAGGGCACTATTGCCGCGGATGTAATTGAGACCCAACGCGGTGTGAAGACCCAGCACAACATCCTGGAACAAATCGGCTTGGATCCGGGCACCTACGGGCTGCAAATTCTGGAGCCGTTGCGTGAATTATTCAAGCCCGAGGTCCGTCAGGTCGCCGCAGAGTTGGGGCTGCCTGAAGCGATATCCCAACGTATGCCCTTCCCCGGCCCTGGTCTGGCCACCCGAGTGGTTGGGGAGGTAACGCCGCAGCGGGTGGCCACCGTGCGAGCCGCTACCGTAATTGTGGAAGAGGAACTATCCGACCTACAGCCATTCCAGGGCTTTGCAGTTCTGCTCAATGACCGGGCCACTGGCCTGGACGAGGCTGGAGGTCGGGCCTTTGGACAGATTATTGCAGTCAGATCAGTGGAGTCCGAAGATGCTATGACCGCTTCGGTCACCGAACTGCACTGGGACAGACTCCGTCGTCTTCAGGAGCGCATCTGTACCGAAGTGTCGGGCGTTACCAAGGTACTATACGACCTTACACCCAAACCGCCCAGCACTATTGAGTATATTTAGCTTATCCAACGGAGATACGAATATGGTAGAATATAACCCGTTTACCGTAGCCCAAGCCGAGGTAGACCGGGCTGCTGACTTGTTAGAACTTGAACCGGCTATGCGTGAGTTACTACGGTGGCCGTTGCGGGAATTGCAGGTGCGATTGCCCGTACACATGGATGACGGAAGCGTGCAAGTATTTGAGGGCTTCCGGATTCAGCATAATGACGCCCGGGGCCCCACCAAAGGTGGTATTCGCTACCATCCGGCCGAGACTATAGACACAGTCCGGGCGCTGGCGATGTGGATGACGTGGAAATGTGCCGTTGTGGACATTCCGTTGGGTGGCGCCAAGGGGGGAGTGATTTGTAACCCCAAGGAAATGTCCGAGGCCGAGTTGGAGCGGCTGAGTCGGGCCTACATTGGCCAGGTAGGTCGAATAATCGGGCCGGACCGCGATATTGCGGCACCGGACGTCTACACTACCCCGCAGATAATGGCCTGGATGATGGACGAGTACTGTAGACTATCGGGCAACAGCGACTTCGGGGCGATTACGGGCAAGCCGCTGGGAATAGGTGGTTCGCTGGGCCGCAACGACGCCACGGCCCGGGGCGGCTGGTACACCGTGCGTGAGGCAGCTCAGGAACTGGATATTGACTTGGGTGGGGCCACAATCGCAGTGCAAGGCTACGGGAATGCCGGCTCGTATACGGCCATATTGGGCCAGCAACTGTTTGGCTGCCGGATTATCGCCGTTAGCGACTCCAGCGGCGGCATCATCAATGAGGCCGGGCTAAACGCTGAAGCCGTCCTGCAACACAAGGCCCGGACCGGGTCGGTGGCCGGCTTCCCCGCTGCCGATAGCATAGATAACGGTGAACTGCTGGCACTGGATGTAGATGTGCTGTGGCCGGCTGCTCTGGAGAACGTGATCACTGCTGATAACGCCGCCCAGATTAAGGCCAAGATTGTCGCCGAAGCGGCCAACGGACCTACCACTCCCGAGGCTGACCCTATCCTCTATGAGAATGACATCCACGTCATCCCCGACTTCCTGTGCAATGCCGGTGGGGTAACTGTCTCCTACTTCGAAATGGTCCAGAACGCTTCTCGTGACCAGTGGTCCGAAGAGTATGTTCACCAGCGCCTGGATAAGAAGATGACCGAGGCTTACCACACTGTGGGCGACGTTGCTAACCACCATGGAGTAGATATGCGTACTGCTGCATATCTGGTGGCGGTCCAACGAGTCGCCGAGGCAGTTGCACTGCGCGGTTGGGTTTGAGCGGCATCGGCACCGCTATGAGGTCAACAATGCCTACCGGGACGAACTGGAGGAATGTGGGCTGGTCTTTTCGGGCACCTCACCGGAAGGTGACTTGGTGGAGATAATTGAGTTGCCTGACCATCCCTATTTTATCGCTACCCAGGCCCATCCTGAGTTCAAGTCCCGCCCCAATCGCGCCCATCCGCTGTTCCGGGGGTTAGTGGCCGCCGCCGCGGAGTGCACCCCTGCTGCCTCGGGCGGATGATCCCGCCGCAATTGCCGTCTGGAGGGGCCGGTCGAGCGGAGCGAGCCCGGCCCGCAAGTCCTTTGTGTCTACTGTACCGTAGGAGCGGCACTCCTGCCGCGACCACATCGGGACAAGAATGTCCCTCCTACAGTGGTTAATGATACCTTGCCTGCCGATTGTGTGCTCTGCATGTGCGGGACAAAGAAAAGGGCCCAGCAAGAGAATTGGCTATTGCTGGGCCTCTTATTACCAATGGGCTTTGGCCTAAAGCATTCCGGGCATGGGGGGCGGAGGGCCAGGAACTCGGGCCCCGGGCGGCACGCGGCCAGCGCCGGGAGGCATAGGAGGTGGGCCACCTGGTCTGCCCATTTCAGGGCCAGGCGGCATGCCTGGTCCGCCCATCTCCGGGCCGACACCGGGCATACCTGCGCCACGAGTGGGCGCGGCGGCGGCCCCCGGCAACTGTCCGGCATACGGACCATGACGAGTTCCGCGCACCGTGCTGGTGGAATGTGCCTCGCCGTCGGCCCCGATCAATTGCGCCTCGGCCTTATCCAGCCGGGCCAGTTGCTGCAGGCTTAGCGGTAACTGGAAGGTGTACCGCCAGCCCTTGGTATAATCGGCCTGGAACTTCCCGCCGCTGAAGTTCGTCTGTTGGGCCGCACTGAGATATCCGTGCTCGGGAGTCAATCGTACTTCGGGCGGGTAGACTATCTGGGTAGGGGTATTGCTGGAATGTCCGGCCGGTTGCGTCTGGGACGCTACCGCCCGGCCGGTGCCATCCAGCAAGCGCAGCCGGACCTCATTCTGCGACCACAGGCTGCCCCACTCGGCCACGGCTGCGGGGCTAAGTTGAAGGGTATGAGGATGCCAGTAGCCACCCGCATAGGTGATGAAACTGAAGGCAGTGCGATGTTCGCCGAGATTGTCAAACTTCTTCAGTCGGTTATGAATTGTCTTGCCATAACTGCGTTGGAGCGACTCTTTAACGTGCATCACTACATCAATGGAGATACTGACATTGTCGCTGGTCACTGCCGAAGGAGTGTAGGTAGGATACCCAATCTCAAACCAGAAGCCCCCTAAGGCTGACTGGTAGAGGTCGTTGATGGCTTGTGATTCTTTCCTTTCCACAGCCAATTGGGTCTGAATTTCCCGCAGCAGTCGGCGGCCGTGGCTGCCGATGGCAGCCCTGGCTTCCTCCGGCGGCCGGGCTTCTTTGTACAGGTTGTGTAGTTGCCGCCAGTGAGTGCGGCTTTTCTGTTTGGGCTTGTCCTCTTCGTCGCGCAGCAAGTCCTTGGGGATCGGCACTGGCATTAGGCCTTCCTTGCGCAAAAACTCGGGATAAGTCATCTGGAGGTCCTCGGGCATCTCGTTCTCAGTCCACGTCAGTCCTTGGGCACCTGCCCCCATGCGCCCGCCTGGCCCCGGCATGCCCATCCCGGGCGGCCCCATCGGGCCTCCGGGCCCTGGAGGCATGGGGCCTCCTGGCCCTGGCGGCATCGGACCTCCGGGTCCTCCTGGCCTCGGTGGCATGGGGCCTCCTGGCCCCGGTGGCTGGGCCGACAGCATAGGTAGTAACACAAAATAACCGGCGAATGCCACTGTCCCGACTATAATGGCGATGAATAGAGCGTGTCGGTTGAGTCTCATTGGTGCTATCCTTTATACATAATAGTAAATGTTATAGCCGCCTACAAATCATCGGCAGTATAACTATTATGCTCAAATAAGTCAAGGGGTATGCCTGCTTGACGCGGCGCTGAGGTTGTGTTATTGTCAAGAAAAGCCAGAAGATAGGAGAGCAGTTGTGAGTTATCCCGTAGGCGTGGGTTTAGCGATAGTGGCAGTGATCATTGTCATCAGTGCCCTGGTGCAGATCAGCCAGTACCGCCGCGGCCAGCAACTGATATCACGGTCGCAGTTGACCTTACGGCTGGTGATGGCCGTACTGCTGCTGGCCATAATTGGCCTGAGTTTTGGGGGGGTGGTCTATTTCAATACCCGTCAGCAGCCCCTCACCGAGATAATATTCTGGTTGATGCTTATGCTGATGGCGGTTGTGGTAGTGGTGCTGGCGGTAGTGGACCTGCGGCAGGTGCGCCGGGCTCAGCACCGGGCTCGCGCCGAGTTATACGAGCGCATGGCCCAACTGCAGCGCGAAATGAAGGCTGCGGCCGAAGGTAAGCAGGCTGATAATAATAAGATTGATTGAAAAGTCTGGTGAGCCAGGACAAACATCATCAATATATGCGACGAGCCTTACAACTGGCTGCTGGTAGTCTGGGCAGAACTTCGCCCAATCCAGCCGTCGGTGCTGTAGTGGTCAGAGATGGGCACATTGTTGGTGAAGGTTATCATCAGGCGGCCGGCCAGCCCCATGCTGAGGTAAACGCGCTTAACCAAGCCAACCAACTGGCCCAAGGCGCTGACCTATATGTGACATTAGAGCCGTGTTCTACGGCCGGCCGTACCCCGCCCTGCACCGAAGCAATAAGCAGGGCAGGCATCAAACGGGTCATCTATGCGTGCCAGGATTGTGATTCAAGCAACGCGGGCCGCGCTGACCAGGTGCTGAGCGAGAAGGGCATTCAGACAATCGGTGGACTCCTGGAAGACCAGGCCCGTCGGCTCAATGAGGCATATTTCAAGCATAAGACCACTGGGCTGCCATTTGTGACGGTGAAACTGGCCTGTTCGCTGGACGGGAAGATTGCCACCCGCACCGGCGATTCGCGCTGGGTCACTGAGGCCGAAGCCCGCGAATATGTTCATCAACTGCGCGACCGCAGCGACGCGGTGATGGTGGGAATAGGCACAGTGCTGGCCGATGACCCGGCCTTAACCACGCGACTGGACAGTCCCGAGGCGCGTGATGCGCTGCGAATCATTGTCGACACCCACTCTCGCACGCCAGCGGCGGCGCAAGTTGTCAGCAGTCCGAGTGAGGCTGGCTGCATTATTGCTACCACTGCTGAAGCGCCCCAAAGCCGGATTGAGCGGCTGCGGCGGAGTGGGGCAGAGGTCTGGGAGTTGCCCGAGAAGAATGGAAAAGTAGACCTTGCTGCCCTTATGCAAGCCCTGGGGCAACGGGATATTATGAGCGTGTTGGTGGAGGGAGGAAGTACATTGGTCGGCGGTCTGCTGGCCGAGGGTCTGGTGGACAAGTTGCTGATGTTCTATGCCCCGAAGATTGTGGGCGACCGGCAGGCCCTCAGCGCGGTCAATGGCCTCCAGAGCACCGAGATGTCCGAGACCATTAAGTTCGAGATTACTGACATCCAGCAAATTGGCGCGGACGTATTGATCACTGCATACTTACCCGAGGTGGGCCAGTCGCCCCCATGTTCACCGGACTGATTGAAGAAGTAGGTCAGGTATCACACCTGCAGCGCACCAGCGGCGGGTTGACCTTGTGGATAGAGGCGTCCCAAGTTGCCTCAACCACTCAACCCGGAGATAGTATCGCCGTCAATGGTGCTTGCTTGACGGTAGAACAGGTCACCGGTTCGGCCTTCAGTTTCTACCTGGGGAGCGAAACCTTGCAGCGGACTACTGCCGGCAGTTGGCGAGTCGGTACGCCAGTGAACCTGGAGCGACCTGTGGCCGTCGGAGAGCGGATGGGCGGACATTTCGTGCAGGGCCATGTGGATTGCGTCGGTCACCTCCAGCGGCGCACCCCCGAAGGCGAAACAGTGCGGCTGGAATTCGCCATCCCACCGGAGATGATCGTTTACATCGCCGAGAAAGGCAGCATTGCAGTAGATGGCATCAGCCTCACTGTGACCGACGTGGCAACTAACAGTTTCTCGGTAGCCATTATTCCCTATACCTTGCAAAACACGAACCTGGGCAACCTGCCCATGGGCAGTGCCGTGAACATTGAAGTGGACATTCTCGCCAAGTATGTCCGCCGGGCGCTTGGTGAACATCAGGAAACACCACCGAGCAAAATTACCGAACAGTTCCTGGCGGAACACGGATTTTGCTAATGATACTGAGGTCACCGATGACTACGATTAGCCAAGCAATTGAGGACATAAAGGCGGGGCGGTTTGTGATTGTGGTTGATGACGCCGCCGAGCAGAATATGGGAGATTTAATCCTCGCGGCGGAGCATGCCACGGCTGAGCGCATCAACTTTATGATCCAACAGGCCCGGGGGCTGATTTGCATAGCCATGACCGCTGAGCGGCTGGAAGAACTGAATCTGCCCCCGATGGTGCCGCAGGCTACCGGCAGCGATCGCGCTGCCTTTACTGTCTCAGTGGACGCTAAGCGGGACGTAACCACTGGGGACTCTGCTGCTGACCGCGCGGCTACTATCAATATGCTCATTGATTCTAACATCACCTCTGACGATCTAACTAAGCCAGGCCATATTTTTCCGATTCGAGCCGCGCCCGGCGGCGTACTGCAGCGCACTGGCCATACCGAAGCAGCCGTGGACCTGGCTCGCCTGGCCGGACTATATCCGGCCGGTGTAATCTGCCAGATTCTGGATGAAGAAGGCCAGGCGGCGAATATGTCTCAACTGCAAACATTGGGGAAGAATCACCGGATCAATGTGGTGACCATCGCTGACCTGATCAAGTATCGGCGCCGCACTGAAAAACTGATTGAGCGCCAGGCCGAGGCCCACCTGCCCACTCATTATGGTGACTTTCGGCTGGTGGTGTATACCTCGCTACTGGATGGCACAGATTATCTGGCCGTCATCAAGGGGGATCTGGACTTATGTGAAGTGCCGCTGGTGCGAGTGCACTCGGGCTGTGTAACTGGCGATGTGTTGGGGTCACTGAAGTGTGACTGCGGTGCCCAACTTGCCCAGGCTCTACAGATGATCGAGGCCGCAGGCTGTGGAGTGGTGGTGTATGTAGCCAGTCAGGAGGGGCGGGGCATTGGTCTGGTTAATAAGATTAGGGCCTACCACCTCCAGGAAGAAGGCTACGACACAGTGGAAGCCAATGAGGCCCTGGGGTTCCCGGCTGATATGCGCGACTACGGCATCGGGGCCCAAGTGCTGGCCGATTTGGGCATCACCAAGATGCGACTGATGACCAATAATCCGCAAAAATACGCCGCGATGGAAGGCTACGGTCTGCACGTAGTTGAGCGGGTACCCCTGCAAGTTTCTGTCAACGACTACAATCGTCGCTACTTGCGAGCCAAAAAAGAGAAACTGGGGCATCTTATCGAGCCGACGGCGCAAGACTGATACCGAGGTAATTCATCCTCGCGTAGGCGGGGCTGTTAATTATTATCGCGTAGGCAGGGCTGCTAATTTATTGTCGCGTAGGTGGGGTTCTCTAACCCCACCCGAGGAAGGCTCAGGTTGCGAACCTGCCTCCGCAGGCCGAAGCCCGCTACGGCGGGCGAAGGCCTGCGCTACGCGGTCGTATTAGGCAGCGTCTTTGCGTAGGGCCATCACGCGGTAGACAAAATCAAATCATATGCCGAATTATTGGTGAATGCAAAGGAGAGTTTGCTATGGCCAAAACACTTGAAGGTAAGTTGGATGCCACTGGACTGAAATTTGGACTCGTGGTCAGCCGGTATAACAACTTTATTACCCAGCGACTGGTGGAAGGAGTGTTAGATGGCCTCAACCGGCATGGAGCGAGTGATGAGGATATTGCCATCGCCTGGGTACCGGGCTCATTTGAAATACCGCTCGCGTGCTTGAAGATGGCCCAAAGCGGCCAGTATGATGCGGTCATTGCCGTCGGCGCGGTCATCCGTGGCGCTACGGCTCACTTTGAGTTTGTCGCCGCCGAATGTGCCAAGGGTGTGGCTCGAGCCGGGCTGGAGACCGGGGTCCCGGTTATCTTCGGTGTGATCACTGCCGAGACCATTGAGCAGGCTATTGAACGGGCCGGCACTAAACTACCGAACCGGGGATTCGAAGCCGCTCTGAGCGCGATTGAGAGCGTCAATGTGCTCAAGGCTATCTCCGCCTCATCGTAGGAGCGGGATTCCGGCCGCGCTTGCCCGCCGATCCGGCCGCCGTAGCCAAGGCTACTATGGCGGAGGAGGCAGTTGCCTTAGCAGCGAAGGCGGGATAGATGTCGGGGCGGCGAAGCCCCTCCTATAGTAGATGTGTAGGAACCCTTGTAGAAGCGGCATTCTTGCCGCGAATGAGAGGAGAGTGGAAAATGCAGTCAAGCAAAGGTTGGTCCGTCATCGCAATTGTGGTAGTCGCTGTGGTCTGCGGCCTGGTGGGTGGCGGATTAGGAGCGTATTTGTATGGGTGGGGCAGCGCTGTGGCGGCTCCCGATACAACGCCAGCTCCTGTAACCGGCCATCCCGGAGCGGTGCGGGTGATTACTGAAGATGACGCCATCATTGAGGCCATAGAGAAGGCCAGTCCGGCGGTGGTCAAGATTATCTCCACGCGCCTCGTATCACCTGACGTGTTTGAGTGGTTCTTTGGTGGTGGACAGCCCCGTGAGCAGAAAGGAATTGGCTCGGGCTTCATATTTGACCACGACGGCCAGCCATTGATACTAACCAATGCCCACGTCATCGGTGGGGCTGATAGGTTAGCGGTCAAGTTGCCCGATGGGACCGAATTTGAAGCTGAGAAGCTCGGTGTTCATCCAGATTACGATATTGCGGTGATTAAGCCAATCAGTCCTCCTGGCCAGTTACCTACGGTGGCGCTGGGTGATTCGGAGCAGGTCCGGGTCGGCCAACGCGCTATCGCCCTGGGCAATCCCTTTGGCTTTGAGAATACCGCGACCCTGGGCATAGTCAGCGCTATGGATTACCGCCAGATTAAAGGGCAGAATAGATACGTCATTCAGACCGACGCGGCCATCAACCAGGGGAACAGTGGCGGACCGCTGGTAGACCTGGGTGGCAATGCCATTGGCATCAACTATGCCATTTTCAGCCCCACAGCGACCAGTCTGGGCATTGGCTTTGCCATTCCCATTAACCAGGCCAAGGAGATGATGTATTTCCTGGTCAACCGGGGGCCGTGGATTGGCCTGCTGGACACCAGGCCCAATAGTCCTGGCCTGGCCCACTGGGCGCGACTTGCTACCGACAAAGGTGTGGTGGTGGTAAGCGTCGCGCGGGAGGGACCATTGGCCCGCGCTGGCGTGGGACGCCGCGGGGCGATCGACGTGATCCTGCGGGTTGACGGCAAACCCGTGCACAACGCTCAAGAGATTGAGGAAATCGTCCTGAGTCACAAGATTGGCGAGGTAATCACGTTTGATATTCAGCGCGGCACCGAACAGTTTGAAGTATCAGTGCGCGCTGGTACTATACCCGAAGGCTATTATTAATCAGCGGGCCTGCTGTCTCGTATCGGTCTGACAATACTAATGCTAATTCAAGGAGATATTGATAGTGCAGTATCGTGAGTATGGCAACACCGGGAAGGTGATCTCCGCGTTGGGTTTCGGTGCGATGCGCCTGCCTGACGATGAGGACTATGCAGTAGAGATAATGCAGCACGCTCTGGACCTGGGAGTTAACTTCATTGACACCGCTATGGGCTATAAGAGTGGTCGCAGCGAGATACTGGTCGGGCGGGCTGTGAAAGGGCGCCGCGACCGGGTCTATCTGTCCACCAAGAACGCCTGCCGCGGCAACGAATGGAGTGATAAGGCGTGGTGGGAGCGAATGGAAACCCAACTGGACAAACTGGATACCGACTATATTGATTTCTACTGCATCGTCCACGCCCTACAGTGGGATGACTTTATCACCAAGTTCCGCAAGCCCGGGGGCGGCCTGGCAGCAGCGTTACGCGCCAAGGACGAAGGAATTATTCACCATATCGCTATGTCAACGCATGATACCCCTGAGAACAAGAAAAAACTCATTGACACCGACATCTTTGAAGGAATAATTGTCCAGTATAATCTACTCAACCGTGACAATGAGGAGGTAATCGCCCACGCCCATCAGAAGGACATGGGTGTTTGTATTATGGGGCCAGTGGCTGGTGGCCGACTGGCGCGTCGTTCTGAACAAATTGAGGACATGGTTGGCAGTCCCGTGGCCTCTATACCTGATTTGGCCTTGCGCTTTGTCCTGTCTAATTCCAACGTGACCTGCGCTATGTCGGGTATGAGTACTGCACAAATGGTCGAAGAGAACGTAGCCACGGCCAGTCGCGAGGAACCACTGACATCAGATGAACTGGAGTCTATCCATAAGGCAATGCAGGAGAATCAGGAATTGTCCAAATTGTACTGTACCGGCTGCGGTTACTGTCTGCCCTGCCCCCAAGGCGTGGCCATTCCGACGATCTTCGCTATTATGAATTACCATCGTGTCTGGGGATTAACTGATCACGCCCGGCACCTCTATGCTAAGTTAGGCTCGGATTTCAGCGGTGCTGCGTGGTCACTGGGGGAAAGGCGCGGCTGGACCTTAGACACTTCGGGTGAGGAAGCGAAAATGGATGCTTCGGCCTGTGTGGAGTGCGGGCAGTGCGAAGAACAGTGCCCGCAGAATATCCCGATTATCCAGCAGTTGAAGGAATGCCACGAGACTCTGAGCCAGTAGCCCAATTGTGTTACTGCAATCAGCCAGGCAAACTTGACATTCCACCCCCAGTTCCTTATACATATATTTATTAGGCCACAGACACACACGCTTGGGCACGACCCTGACTAATGGGTGAAATGACTGTGCGTGACATTGATAGTTCGCTATTGCGAGTCGGTCGGCAGAAGCAGTTGTTCTTTGACTATGTGGTAATTGAATCGGTCCAGGACATCACCCGCACTTTGCACCGACCCCAGAAGGTCGGGCATCTATGGTGAGCCGCCTGCGACAGTTGTATGCCTATTCTGAAGATGGCATCAACTGGGTTAAACCGGATTGCAGAGCCGACTGTGATAGTTTGACCGGCGACAAGGTGAGGCATACCGTTACCTGGAAAGGTAATGATACTTTGAAGCATCCTATGCGGGTGAAACTACGTTTCTCTATGCGCGATGCCAATCTGTATTCGTTTCAGTTCGCTGCGGCTGACTGAGATACAACGTGCTCATCAAGGCCGTGTGAACTTTTCAGTCTACACAACTAAGTACTACGGAGGATGATAGCCGTGCAGTACCGAGAGTATGGAAACACGGGCAAAATGATATCGGCCCTGGGCTTTGGCGCAATGCGCCTGCCTCAGGACGAGGACTATGCAGTGGAGATAATACGCCGCTATCTGGATTTGGGTGGCAACTTGATTGATACTGCTCGCGCCTATGGGGAGAGCGAAAAGATCGTGGGCCGGGCCATTAAAGGGCGGCGCGATGAGGTATATCTGTCCACGAAAAATCACTCGTTGGGTCAGTCGGACCGCAAGCCCGACCTGTGGCGAGAATACTTTGAGACGTCTCTGAGGGCCCTGGAGGTGGACCGCATTGACTTCTATCACGTCCACGACATCAGATGGGAGGGGTTTGAGGAGGTCTTCTTCGCCGGCGGCGGCCCTTTACAGCAGGTACGCCAAGCCCAGGAGGAAGGTATTGTTGGCCATATATGCTTCTCGTGCCACGACACGCCTGAGAACATCATTAAACTAATTGACCTCGACGTCTTCGCCGGGATGATTGTGCAGTACAATATCCTGGACCGCCTTGAGACCTTTGGGCAGCGTGGGCGCAAAGTTGGGACAGGCAATGAACCGGCCATCGCTCACGCGGCTGAAAAAGGTATGGGGGTGATGATAATGGGGCCTTTGGCTGGAGGGCGACTTATGCAGGGCCCAGGGGACAAGATCAAGGAGATGACCCCGGGAGAGGTCAGCACCGTTGCTGATTTGGGCCTGCGCTTCGTATTGGCTAATCCTAATGTCACCTGTGCGATGTCAGGGATGAACCAGATGCAACATGTAGAGGAAAACATGGCCACTGCCAGTCGAGAAGAACCACTAAGTGAGGAGGAGTATGAGCAAATCCGTCAGGCTGTGGCCCAGAATGAAAAGTTGGCCGAACTTTACTGCACTGGTTGCAACTATTGCCAGCCCTGTCCACAGGGCGTGGCCATTCCCGACATCTTTGCGGCGATGAACTATCATCGCGTCTGGGGGCTGACTGACTATGCCCAGGGCCTCTACAAGCAACTGGGGCCGGAGAACAGGGAAGGTAAGATGGATGCGACGGCCTGCGTGGAGTGTGGAGAATGCGAGGAGAAATGTCCCCAGAACATCCCTATCATTGAGCAACTGAAGGAAAGCCATAAGGTGTTGGGTAACTAATCATAATGTCTACACAGTAGAGAAAGGAGCAAGTATGGAGTATACAACGTTCGGTAATACTGGTGTTAAGGTCTCACGACTCTGTCTGGGCTGTATGGTTTTTCCGATAAATTTGGAGGAAGAGCAGGCCGCTGGGATACTGTACACGGCGATGGACCAGGGCATTAACTTCCTGGATACTGCCAACGCCTATACGGATGAACTTGGTGCTGGTAAGAGTGAGAAAGTTCTGGGACGATTGTTGAAGGGTAAACGGGACCAAGTCGTCATCGCCACCAAATACTACCATCCTATGTACAAGTGGCCCACGGGGCGAGGCGCTTCGCGGGTGCATATAATGAAGGCGGTGGAAGACAGCCTGCGGCGCTTGCAGACTGATTACATTGATCTGTATCAGATGCATAATCCCGACGAGGACACCCCGGTAGAAGAGACGCTCTCAACTCTGGATAGCCTAATCAAACAAGGGAAAGTCCGTTACATCGGTATGAGCAATCACCGGGGCTGGCAAATGGCCCACCAGTTGGGCGTTAGCGCCCTGCACAATTGGGAACCGATAGTCTCGGCGCAATGCGAGTACAGTATGTTCTGCCGCTCGGTGGAGATGGATACCGCCGACTTTTGCTTGCGCTTCAACATTGCGCTCATGGCTTACAGCCCCTTGGCGGGAGGAATTCTGACGGGCAAGTATCAACGTGGTCAGGAAGCTCCCGCGGGTACGCGGGGCGGCAGTTACCCGCGCACAAAGAATCTGCTTAGTGAAGACCGTGTTCACGACATCCTGGATGAACTGCGGATTATGGCTAATAAATATGGCATCGACATGAATCAGTTAGCGATGGCCTGGGTGCTGTCCAAACCGTTTGTAACCACGCCAATTGTAGGGGGTAGCCGCCCGGAACACTTCGAATCAATGTGGGATGTTGTGGATATAAAGATTGAGCAGGCTGACTTGGAGCGGATGGACGAGATTACTGACTTCTACCGAGCAGCGCCATTGGGTATTGAAGTCGCCGGCCATCATGTCAGCCAGTCGGTAGCGCTGGGCGTGAACCGCTGGTAGGACTCAAACTCGCAGCTCGGGAGCCGACTAGGATAGACTTGAAACGGGAGGGGTTAGTATGGAATATGTAAAGTTCGGCAATGCCGGCATTGAGGTGTCGCGGCTGTGTCTGGGTTGTATGGATTTTCCAGTGAAGTTGGAGGAAAAGGAGGCTGGCGGGGTGCTATACGCGGCAATGGACGAGGGCATTAACTTCCTGGACACCGCCGACGCCTACAGTGGTGGCAAGAGTGAGGAAGTTGTGGGGCGGCTGCTGAAAGGCAAGCGCGACCAAGTCGTCATTGCCACCAAATACTATCATCCCACCTACCCGTGGCGCACCGGCCGCGGGGCATCCCGGGTGCACATAATGCAGGCAGTGGAAGATAGTCTGCGCCGCTTGCAGACTGATTACATTGACCTGTACCAGATGCACGACCCCGACGAGAACACGCCGATTGAGGAGACTCTCTCAACCCTTGATGCCTTAGTCAAACAGGGCAAGATTCGCTACATCGGTATGAGCAACCACGTCGGCTGGCAAATGGCGCATATGCTGGGGGTCAGCGCGCTGCACAACTGGGAGCCGTTAGTCGCGGCCCAGTGCGAGTACAATATGCTTCAGCGGTCGGTGGAGATGGACACTGCTGCCTTCTGCCAGCGGTTTGATATTGCCATAATGGTTTATAGCCCACTGGCTGGTGGGCTATTGACTGGCAAGTACAGGCGTGGTCAGGAGCCTCCCGAAGGTACCCGCGCGGCTGCCAACTCAGGGATAGAGGACCTGCTATCAGACCAGAAGGTTCACGACGTCCTCGACGAACTGCGGACTATGGCCGGTAGATATGGTGTCGGTATGAATCAGTTGGCTATGGCTTGGGTCTTGTCTAAGCCGTTTGTAACTACCCCACTCATAGGCGGCAGCCGCCCGGAGCACTTTGAGGCGATGTGGAATATCCTGGATATAACCATTGAAGAGACCGACTTGCAGCGGATTGATGACCTTACCGATATCTATCGGGCCGCCCCCTTGACTTACGGGGCCGTCAGCCAATCAGTGGCCCTGGCGCTGAACCGCTTGTGAGGCTATTTGGTAGGACAGGCGTCCCGCCTGTCCCTCAACCCGACGGGCGAGACGCCCGTCGTACGGGATCCCAAGTATCTTAGATGAGGAGAGTTGAGCATGCAATACGTTAAATTTGGCAATGCAGGTATTGAGGTCTCCAAACTGTGCCTGGGCTGTATGGACTTCGCGGTCAGACTGGATGAACAGGTTGCAGCCCGGGTGGTAGACACTGCCCTGGACCAGGGGATCAATTTTCTGGATACCGCCGATTCGTACAAACAGGGTGAGAGCGAAGAAGTTCTGGGTCGCATACTCAAGGGCAAGCGCGACCAGATTATCCTGGCCACCAAGTTCTGGGTTCGGATGTATGACCGGCCCAATGGGGGCGGCTGCTCCCGGGTGCACCTGATGCAGGCGGTAGAGGACAGCCTGCGCCGGCTGCAAACCGATTACATTGACCTCTACCAACTGCACCACCCGGATCATAATACCTCGGTTGAGGAGACTCTGTCCACGCTTGATGCCTTAGTCAAGCAGGGAAAGGTTCGCTATGTAGGGGTAAGTAATCACTACGCCTGGCAGATGGCCCACATGCTCGGCGTCAGTGCCCTGCACAACTGGGAGCCCCTGGTCTCTATCCAGTGCCGATATAATATTCTGGACCGCGTTGTTGAGAACGAGACCGCGCCCTTCGCCCAGCGGTTCAATATTGCTATGATGACCTACGGGCCGCTGGCCAGGGGGATACTTACTGGCAAATATCGTCGGGGGCAGGAACCTCCCGAGGGGTCTTGGTTGGCGCAGAGCAAGAGCCAAAGGGCGCAGTTGACTGATGAGGTGTTTAATATCCTTGATGAGTTACAAAAGATGGCCGATAAGTACGGGATTCTTATCAATCAGTTAGCTATGGCCTGGGTGCTGTCCAAACCTTACGTGACGACCCCGATTCTTGGTGGTAGCAAGCCCGAACATTTTGAGCAAGTCTACAACACAGTGGACCTGGAAATTGACCCCGACGACCTGCAGCGGATTGACGAGTTGTCTGCCTCGTACCGCTATCGCCGTTTTGCGAACCAGCCAATTGTCCAGGGCGCGCCTCTGGCGCTGAACCGTTGGTGAGAGGCAGACAAGCGGCCAGCTTCATTCTCTCGCCGGTAGACAACGTGACCGATACTTCCCCCAGGACGTGGCGAAATGTGGATGCGCTGCTCGTCGCTTGGGAAAAGCATCGGGAGTATCGTTAGATTAAATGTGGATGGAGGACGCGTACCTGCCCCTCCCGCTTTGGGGAGATCGTAGACTGCAATGAAAAGTCTACCGCGCCAATCAGCGGGTTGGTGAGCGCCATAGGCGTGGAAGACTCTGGCTGACTACTAAAACGCAATAAAGGGGAATTGAATAGCCATGGAATATGTAAGATTTGGCAATGCGGGTATGGCCAAGGCGATCGCGCTGACGGTGGTGGCGAGCATTTTCGTGGTCACAGTTGTAGCCGCGGATGAAGCCAATTTGGTGCCCAACGGCGGCTTTGAGCAGGACAGCGACGGCGACGGTGTCCCTGACGGCTGGCTCGGCCAGCCTCACAACTTCTCACGCGAAACCCTGGAAGAGGTACAGGCGTACATTGACAGCCTGCCGTCGCATGAGGAGTTGCTTAAGGGCGAGGAAGTCCTGGCCGCTGATGGTT
>JALGUR010000058.1 GCA_029820565.1 Candidatus Zipacnadia bacterium | reverse complement strand
CAAGAATGTCGCTCCTACATTTTGGTTGCCGTATGTATCGCGACAAGAATGTCGCTCCTACATTTTGGTTGCCGTATGTATCGCGACAAGAATGTCGCTCCTACATTTTGGTTGCCATGTGTATCGCGACAAGAATGTCGCTCCTACATTTTGGTTGCCATATGTATCGCGACAAGAATGTCGCTCCTACGATTAATGCTTGGCCAGGGCGGCCTGGTACAGCTGCTCGTACTTCTCGGCCGAGCGTGACCAGGAGAAGTCGGTGGCGAAGGCGTTGGCCACTATGTTCCGCCAGCGGCGACGCTTCTTCGTGTAGGTCCGAACCGCTCGGTTAAGTGCTGCCAAGAGCTGCTCAGAATCATATGCCTCGAAGCTGTAGCCGTTCTGGGGAGCACCCCGCTTGCCTTCTTCCACTATGGTATCGGCCAGCCCGCCTGTGGCCCGCACTATGGGAATAGTCCCGTAAGCCAGGGCGATCATTTGCCCCAGGCCGCAGGGTTCGTAGCGCGAGGGCATCAGGAACATATCGGCACCGGCATATATCTGTTTGGCCAGGGCGATGTTGAATTCAATAAAGGCTGCTATATTGTCTCGGGCAGTAGCCGCCTGGCGCAACATATCTTCATAGCGCTCATCGCCGGTGCCCAGAAATACCAGTTGGGCGTCGGTGATTTGGGGTAGAGCCTGTTCAACCAGATCCAGGCCCTTCTGGGCGTCCAGGCGGGTGATCATTCCAATCAGTGGTATGTTCTGCTCGGTGGGCAAGCCCGCCTGCTGCTGGAGGGCCCGCTTGCACCTGGCCTTACCAGAGAGATCAGTGGCGTCATAATTAGCCGCAATGTCCGCATCAGTGGCCGGATTCCACACATCATAGTCAATGCCGTTCACAATTCCCCAAACTTCTGCTGCGCGTTGCCCAACCAGATCATAGATGCCCGCCCCGCCGTGCTCGGTGGCGATTTCCCGGGCATATTCTTCGCTGACCGTATTGACCATATCGGCGCAAGCCAGGCCAGCCCGGGCCAGGTTAATCTGCCCATTGTGGATGATCTCGTTCAGATCAGGGCTACTAAAGTCCAGTCCCGTAACACTGCTCTTCTCAGCGGGAAACGTCCCCTGGTAGGCGATGCCCAGATTATGAGCAGTGAATACAGTGGCCGGCCCCGCCTCAACCTGCCGCAAGTAAGCGGCTATCAGTGAGGTGTGCCAGTCATTCAGATGGATAACGTCAGGCTGCCAGTTCAGCGGCTCCAGTGCGGCCAGAACTGCGCGGCAAAAGAAGACCAGCCGCTCCAGATTGTCCGGATAGGCCTGGCCCGGAGGTCCATAGACATAGGGCCGACTGAAGTAGTCGTGGTGTTCAACAAAATAGATAGGCACTGACGACCCCGGCAAGCGGGCCTCATCCAGCGCGCAGCCCGAGACGCATCCTGCCATAGGCACTACACAACTGGGTACCACCCGCCACATATCTGCACCTACCTTGGTGACGCCACTATATTTGGGCATAATTACCCGGATATCAATGTCCTGCTGAGCCAAGGCTTTGGGCAGCGATCCAGCTACATCGGCTAATCCTCCCACTTTGGCAAACGGGGCTACTTCTGCAGATGCCAATAGCACTTTCATTTTGCCACTTCCCTCCTCGCGATCTATGGTTAGGTGTTGTCAGTCCAGTATTACTCCCAGTGGGACCACTGTGATGCCCTCGTCGGTCACCACAAATTTCTTCTTATCTTTGTCGGCGTCAAAGCCAATCTCATAATCCGCCGGTATGATTACGCCTTCGTCTGCGATTACTTTGTATAACTTCGCTCTCTTGCCGACTTGGACGTCATCCATAAGGATTGACTCGGTAACTTGAGCGTCCTCGGTAATATTGACTCCGGGAGAAAGTACAGAATGGCTGACGGTGGCCCCGGAGATTATACAGCCCGGTGCGATCAGGCTATCGTCCAAATGGGTTGCGGGGCCGCGAACTGTTTTAGCCGGTGGATACTGACCCTTATCGCTGTAGACCGGCCATCGCCGGTCATATAGGTCCAGAGTGGGGAGAGCCGCGGCCAGGTCCATATTGGCCTGCCAGTAACTGTCAAGAGTGCCGATGTCGCGCCAGTAGGCGGGTTGGCCACTGTCGGGGTCCGAGCAATTGTAGGCATACACTGCCCGCCCATCTCGGACCATCTTAGGGATAATATCCCGGCCAAAGTCGTGGCTGGTATCGGTAGTGGCATCATCGGCGACCTGTCGTGCCAGGACTTCGGTGTTCCATAGATAAACCCCCATTGAGGACAGCGAATACCCTTCGTTACCCGGCATCGGCTTGGGATTATCTGGTTTCTCCTCAAAGTCAATAATACGCCATTGCTCATCGCACTGTACCACTCCCAGTTGAGTACACTGGGACCGAGGCAGGGGTACACAGGCCAGAGTCAAGTCAGCCCCCTGGCGCTGATGGAAGGCCAGCAATGGGCTGTAGTCCATTTTGTAGACGTGGTCGCCGGACAACAGGAATACTCGGGTCGGCCGCTCCTCCTGGAGGATGAACAGATTCTGATAGATAGCATCAGCCGTCCCCGCGTACCAGCGGTCGGCGAAGATCTTCTGAGGAGGGACAATATCAATAAACTCCCCCAGGGCCTCGGCAAACATATTACTCCAACCCCGTCGGATATGGCGGTGTAGCGAACTGGCGGCATATTGAGTCAGCAGGTGGATGCGCTTAAGATTGGAATTCACGCAATTGCTGAGGGTAAAATCTATCATCCGATAGGTGCCACCAAAGCGCACGGCGGGCTTGGCTCGGCGGCGCGTGAGTGGATATAGCCGCTGGCCTTGCCCCCCGGCCAAGACCATAACCACCGACTGCTGAAGCAGACGAGACAACTCCTCTGAGCCATCCACAGTACTTACTCCTTGGTGCCCTGCCGGCCAGGCTGCGCTTGCTCACGCTGGTGCAGGGCTTCTCTTACATGTCCTTTGAGGGTGGACAGGTCGGACGACTTAGTTACATAGGCGTCGGCTGCCCAGGTCATAAAATCATCCTTGTAACTGGAGTAGGCTGTGTTGAGGATGACAGGCAATTGTCGGTCTATGTCCAGAATCCTGCTGAGGGTTTCCACCCCGTCCATTCCCGGCATAGCAATATCCAGTACCACCACATCGACCTCACAGTCGGCCACGGTCGCCACCGCCTCCGGGCCACTGGTAGCCAGGAGAACTTCATGCCCTTCAAGTTCGAGCTCTTCCTGGTATAACAACCGCTGGTGCTCATCATCATCGACCACTAAGACTGTTGCCACTTCAATGCGCTCCTTTCCGATAAGGATTGTGCCCGCTTGCAACTTAGGGCTAATTGCTCTGAGTAGGTATGGGAAAGGCAATATCAAAAGTAGACCCCTCTCCCGGTTGGCTGCTGACGTACAACTCGCCGCCATGTTCCTGTACTATTCTGCGAGTCAGCGACAAGCCCAATCCGGTGCCAGTTCGTTTGGTGGTAAAGAAGGTATCAAATATCTCCTCTCGGTATTCTGCGGGGATGCCCTTGCCGGTATCAGACACCGATATCTCAACGTTATTATCACTTTTCTGGGCGCTGATCAGCAGCCGGCCGCCGCCGGGCATCGCTTCCACAGCGTTCTTGGTCAAGTTTAGTATGATCTGACGTAACTGCCGCTCATCCAAGTAGATTTCTGGTAAACCCGGCTGCACTTCCACCACCAATTCCACGCCACTGTCCGCGACCTCTTGGCTAATCATTTCCGCGATACTCTCTATGATTGGCTGAACGTCATGCAAAACCAACTCAGGCCTGACTGGCTTAGTAAAATCCAGCAAATTCTGGAGTATCTGTTCCAATCGCTGGACTTCTTCAGCAATTATATTAGCATTGCGTTGAATGCGGCTGTCATCATCAGGCTGCCGAGAGATGGCTTGGGCGAACCCGCCGATAGTGGCCAGGGGATTTCTGATTTCGTGGGCCACGATGGCAGTAACTTCGCCAATAGTACTGAGTTTTTCGGCGCGGATAACCTCCTGTTGAGCAGCCTCTAATTGTCGGTAAGCCTTATCCAACTCTTCAACCCGCTGTCGTAATTCCTCATAAACACGGGCATTATCTATGGCCAAAGCGGCGTGATTGGCCAGGACAGTCAATAACTGCACATCCTCGTCGGATATGGGTTGGCCAGTGATGCAATTATCGGCGATGATAGCCCCGATACTCTGATCTTTCACCACCAACGGGGCTACTACAAATTCGTCGGTGCTCAACATCCTGCGCAGTTCTTCAGAGGCCGGCTGGTTATTATCAGTTGCAGTTACATTTGTGGTTTGCTGATTCGCAACAGCAGCCATTGGCAGGATATCAGTCTCGTCCGTGGGAAAGACAAGCTGTAGAACCAGGTCGTAAAGCGGTCTTTGGGGCAGGGGAGGTAGGCTATCATATTCGGCTAAAAAATCTTGAAGAGTTAGGTGCTCGTTGGAGATTCTGGTCCAAGTTTCGCCGGCCTGCTGAGCATTCTCGGGTCCCACCGCCATCTCAGCCCGAAGTACCTGCTCTTGTTCATCAATCAGCAACAATATGGCCCGGTTAAAGCCCAGGCCTATTGCGCCCCCAGCGGTCAGCCCCGTCAGAATAGCATGCAGCAGGCGCGGCAGTTCGATGATGCCCAGCATGGCCTGAGTTATCTGGCGCAAGATGTTCTGCTGATATATCTGGCGATGGCGCTCGGTAATATCCTCAATAGTCAGCAGTACATAGTGGCGCTTCTCAGGCCCAAGACATGGATCCAGCCGTATGTTGACTATTCGCTCGCCGTGGTCAGCAGTAGCCTGGCGATAGCCTGACCACCTGACTCGCTGGCCCTCACGCAGCGCAGCACGAATTGGCTCGGCCAAGCCTGCCCCCTGTAAAATGGTGGCCGGAAAGACCTCCGCAATATTCTTACCGATTACCTGCTCCTCCGATAAGCCTCGCAGTTCGCAGTAGGCCGGGTTGACGTAGACTATGGTGAGATCTTCGTCCAGCACCAATAGTCTCGTAGACAATCCCGCCAGTACACATTCCGCAAAGGTACTCATCTTCCGTCCCCTCTGTTAGTGAGGCCCTACTGCTACGGGCTGCGAGGTAGTCTCCTCGCGCAGATACTGGGCCGCGTCTTCTGGGGCGACCGGATTGATATAAAAGCCGGTACCCCATTCAAAACCGGCAACTTTGGTCAGCCGTGGCATTATCTCTATGTGCCAGTGATAATCGTATTCAATACTACCCCAGTAGTCGGGGTGGCCCGGGCGCGGGAGAGTATTGGGCGCGGTCTGCAGGGTCAAGTTGTAGGCCGGATTCCCCAGGACTGTCCGGTACTGGCCTAAAATGAATTTCAGGGCTTCGGCCAGGGAGAGGCACTGATCATGGGCCATTGACACGAAGTCATAACTATGCTCCAGAGGATATATCCCCACCGAAAATGGGAAGCGCGCCGCAAACGGGGAGAGAACGACAAACTCATCATTTTGATATACTACTCGCTCGGCCAAGGCTATTTCCTGCTCAATCAAATCGCAAAATATACAGCGCTCCTTGCGGCGGTAATGGTTGCGAGCCGTCTGGAGTTTATCCCTAACTAATTTCGGCACAATGGGTAGGGCGATTAGTTGAGAGTGGGGATGGGTCAGGGAGGCGCCGGCCGCTGCCCCATGGTTGCGGAAGATTATAATATGGCGGAACCGCTCGTCGCGGCGCAAGTCCCGAGTCCGCTGACCGAAGGCAGTGAAGATATTGCCTATACACTCTACAGAAACCTGGGCTATATCGGCATAGTGGTCAGGGTTTTCAATGATTACCTCATGGGCTCCAATTCCGTTCATATGGTCGAACAGCCCAATGCCATGACGATCCGATTCGCCCTCAATCGCCAGGGCGGGAAACTTGTTAGGTACCACGCGTACTTGCCAACCCGGACTGTTGGGCGGAGTGCCGTCGCGAATAGCAAAGACCTCCGGCGGTGTTTTGTCTTCACTACCCTCGCACAATGGACAACCAGTGGCGCTGACCGACTGTGGGACAGGCTCAAAGTCCGAAGGGCGCTGGCCCCGCTCGGCGGCGATAATCACCCACCGGTCCACAATCGGGTCTTTACGTAGTTCGGACATCTAACTGACTCCTTGCTGCTGATAATATAGGTGTATTGGGCTTGATACTTTACTGCTATCTGCGGCGCGACGTTTCTAAAGTGTTTATTTCGCTATCCAAACTATGATTCCTCCCTCTGGGCAGCAATTTATGTGCCGTAGTCGTGCTATTTCTGTGGGTTTAGCCCCATACTCCTATGTTCTGCGGACCGATAAGGCAGGTAAGGATTGACTGCGGCGGCGCGGTCTGGCAATAATGGGCTGATAGTGGTATACTAAAGACGGGTTTATAGGCTATATCTGCATAGGTGACGGTATGCCTGGTCAGCAGGCTCGGAACAATCTATATTGGCAGTGTCGGGTGGGTGACCCCGAGGCCCTGGTGACGTTTCTTTATCAAATCAGCGACGAACTGTATAGCGCTGCTCTGACCGTGGCCGAAGGCGAGCCGCAAGCCGCTGATTTTGTGCAGCAAGCCTGGGGGCGGCTATTGCAGGCGCTCAAGAAGTGGAGATTCGGCGGCTACATGCGCCCTCGAACGTTCGCTATAATGCGACGGGTCCTTGCCAACGCCACCGGACCACAGGCTGCCCAGAAGGCCATAAACTCAGCAAAATTGTCCACGCCAAACGGTTCGTGGGCGGTCAGCGCTGCTCCCGCTGAACTGGTGGAGACGCTCGTGGCGCAGACGCAACAGATTGCGCCATCTATCGCTGCTGCTGCCCAGGCGAGGCGGCGCCGCTCGCGGATATTGTTGGCGGGGGCAGGCCTATTAGTCGCCGCACTCATTGGGGTCAGTAGCGGCTTGTGTGGGCGTATGGTAATAGCTCGGAGCCCGCAAGTGCAATTCCAGTGTCTGCAGCGGCGCGTGATTGAAGATCGTTTACTATCGGCTTTGCACGACGCATACAGCGAATTGCCTGACCCTGAGGGTGCTGACTGGGGCCGCGCCCATGCTTATCACCGTATCGGACTGGTTCTGGAAGAAATCGCTAATGCCGCCAGCCTGGACGACCTTTACCGGCTGTACTATATCAAGCAGCGGATAGATAGCGAGGATTTGACCGTAGCAGCGCGAGTCGCTGCCTGGGATAGTTCCGGGTACTATCGCAGCCGCCTGATGCACATTGCCCTGGTCCTGGAAGAGGTGCAGAATCTGTGAGCGAACGGTGCAGTGGCAACTCGGCCCGACTTGTGCGAGTTGCTGTAGGAGCGGTATCCTTGTCGCGATGGGCATTGGGGCGGGGAAGTTGCTCCTCCAGGCAGTGCATGGCAATTCTAATTGCTTTGGCACTGTTGTGTGCTCCCGGTTGCTCAACGCGGGCGCAACGGCTATACCGCCGTGCTGAGGCTTTCTTTGTGCAGGGCCAATATCAACTCGCTGCGGCTGAATATAACCGCATTATCCGGGAGAGCCCCGACGACCCGCTGGCTGATGATGCGTTGTACAAACTTGCTTACTTATATCGCGAGGAACTGGACAGTCCTGGCGCGGCGGTCCAGAGTTATCGGTATCTGGTCGATACATATCACAATAGCAGTTACGCTGACGACGCGCTGATGTGGATAGTGTATATCGGTCGTCGCCGGCTGCATAAGCCGGATATGGTGGTCGCGACCTGTCAGGAGATTGATGAGCGGTTCGGTAAAGATACGGGTTTACGCGCTCAGGCTTGGCTACAGGCGGCCGGGGCCTACTATGATGCCGGCGACATAGAAAAGGCACGCCGTCAGTGCGAGGCCATAGTCAAGGAGTTTAGCGGCGAGCGAGGCACCGCGGCTGAAGCCAGTCTACTATTGGCTAATATAGTCCGAGACCAGTCCTCCAACTCGGCCGAGGTCGTCGGGCTTTATGAGCAAATAGTCAAGCAATATCCGGATACACCGGCGGCAGCTAAGGCCCGCCAGGCGGCCGGTTGGCTCTATTACGATGTCAAGACTAAAGAAGACCAACAGCGGCTGAGTCAGCAGCAGCGTCAAGCCCACATGCTGAAGGCAGTACCTGCCATTGACTCATACCCCCAACAGCCAGCGATTGAATTGCTGGCGGCTGTGCGATCGCTACTGCAACAGGCTGGGACTCAAGTCTCATTAGATGAATTGATGGTGGTATCAGGGCTGGCCTTTAATTTCTCTTTTAATGTTGACAAACCCCAGGCGCTGGAATGGTTTTGCCGCAATCCCCTCGCCCTTGTGGCTGAAGAAATGGGCTTTGGCCATAATCTGTGGACTTTCCGGGAGATGGAGCAGGCTTTGGCCGCCGTCATTACAACTCTGCACAATAACCGTCCCCTGCTGATTGCCTACGGCAGGTCGCAGGCCCGGCCGGCCCTCATAGTTGGCTATAAACCGGCGGAAAAGAAGGTATACCTGGCTTTGCCTGGAGATAGTAAAAGAGTTGTAAGCGAAGAAACCTTTGCCCAGCAGTGCCAGTCGGCTAAGGTTCAGAGGCTGTGGTCACCACATCTCGAGGCGGGCTATCAGTTCTCACTGACTGCCCGCAAGCGGGAGCCTACAGTGAAGGCTGTAGTGAAGTCGGCCATCCTGCGGGCCTTATTGACTTTAGACCAGGCTGAACTGATGGGTACTCCAGCCGGGCGGGCCGGCTATCAAGCATTTCGCACCTACATTCATAACTGTGTCTCTGGGGAAACTGGTGTTTCTCGGAAGAAACTACAACAATGGGCGAGCCGGGCCGTACCCCATCTTACCGTTACCCGCCGCGCTGCCAGCCGCTATCTGAGTCAGTCCCAGGCGGCTGTCTCTGGCCCTGAACAGGTCGCTCTGACGGCCGCCAGCGAAAGTTACGAGAATCTGGCTCACGAATGGCAGCGAATAGGTGAGAAGATTGAAGGGGCCGGCTCCCAACCTACTCCACCGCGGTCATTGTCTTCCGAACCGCCGGAAGCTGAAGAGGCTTGGGTGCAGATACTCCAGGATGCTGAGGCTATTACGGAGCAAGAACAGCAAACGCTCCAGGATTTAGCGGCAGCCTTGGGAGGTTAAGTGTATAAAGGTAGCGATGCTCCTTTCTCGTGAAATCCGCCGAAAATTAGCCGCACTGCGCGATGGCGCTACTGGCGACGCGGCGCCCGACCTGGAGGAGGAGACACTGGAGCAACTCGACAGGCCGGTAGACGTGGTTGCTGCCCCGGACGAATTGCCTCCTGGTAAAGAGGTTCACGGTGACCTCGGGCGATGCTTCAGCATCCGACTGAGGCCCTCTTGGACTGGCGATTGGGCTGATGTACTCGCTGCCGAGTGCTGGACCGTTCTAACCCGAAAGCCCTCGTTTGCCTTCACTGGGCCTCACCAGACGGCATTCATAGACATCGAGACAACTGGCCTCTCTTCTTTGCCCCTGTTCCTGGTGGGTATCTTACACGCTGGCCCGGGCGGGCTTCACTTGCATCAGTTTCTCGCCCGTGATTATACCGAAGAACCCGCGGTACTGGCAGCAGCGGCAGACCTATTGAGGCACGCGCGGCTGCTGATTAGTTTCAACGGGCGCTCTTTTGATATGCCCTACATCCGCGACCGGCTCCGCTATCATCGCCTGGACCAGGTCATAGCCGTGGAGCACCACTGGGACGTTCTGCTCACAGCGCGACGACGGCTGCGTGATCTCCTGCCCGACCGGAGCTTGCTGACCTTGGAGGAGCATCTGTGCCGGCGGCGGCGCGGTGATGACATTCCCAGCCATCAGATACCCCGTGCCTATCACGACTATGTGGCTACCGGCGATAATAGCCAACTCGGGCGCATTTTATACCACAATCAAGTTGACTTGCTGACTACCGCCCAATTAGCCGCGTTGTGGGCTGATGATATGCCTGTGCAGACTGACGACTGACTGATGTAACTACTCTTTAGCGCCGGAGGAGCGGCGTCCTCGCCGCGACAGGGTTGAGGTCATCTTGGCCGTGGCAGGGAGAAAGCCAGTTTACCGACAAGGAGGAATTCCGATGAAAGTTGCTATTATTGGCGCCGGCCACTGGCATGTATCGCTTTATTATTTGCCGGCCCTGAAAAAGTTGAATGCCGACATTGTTGCTATCTCTGACTCCTCGCCGCAAGTGCTGGATAAAGTGAGCAAGGAAGTTGATTGTCCGCAGTATAGTGACTATCGCAAGCTGCTGGATAACGAGGAGATTGAGTTGGTATTTGCCCACGCGCCGCACAATGAGATGACGGCGGTGGCGGCTGAACTGGTAGCGCGGCATCAGCCCTTTCATATGGAAAAGCCGATGGGGGTAGATTGGCGAGAGTTGGAGCCGGTAGCCGCAAAGGCTCGCACGGAGAATGTGTTCACCGCCGTGGCCTTGGTCAACCGCTATTCAGGAGTGGCCGAGCAATTGACCGAGTTGAGACATAAAGGGCAGTTAGGACAGGCTTGCCACTACTACTTTCGCCTCTTGGCCGGTCCGCCGCAGCGCTACATTGACTGGGGCGTGGAGTGGATGCTGGACCCGGCTACCGCGGGCGCTGGCCCCCTATTCAATTTCGGCCCGCACGTGATTGATTTGTTTCACTACCTGACCGACCAGCCCGTGGTGGAGGTTTATTGTAACTGGTACGATGCCCTGTACAGCCGGGAAATAGAGGATTTTGCCAGCATTACGATGCTCGGCGACGACGGCGCCATAGGCGTCTGTGAGGTGGGCTATGTGCTTCCCACCGGCTATGAGCGCTATTTCTCCCTGACCACCGATGCTCTTCACTATGGCGGGCCTATGGACGCCGGAACTGTACTGATGCGCGACGGACGGCAGATGCCCTTTTCAGGATTGAGTGGGGATGAGGTCTACTTTGCCTACACGGGCGATGTGCTGGACTGCTTTGCTGCTGGGCGCGTGCCGCGAGCCACTATCCACGACATGGTCGCGACGCTCCGCGTGATGAACGCTGCTCGGCAGTCGGCGCAAAGTGGCCAACCGGTACAGTTGGACAAACGAGATGAAGAGTAGGGAGGCCATACGCACAGCATGGTTTAGTTGGCCGGGATGGTGTGTTTCTTGACGGCCAGTGGTCAAGGTGGTATTCTGTGGTTGATTTTGCTTCACTTGATAGTAGGCATTACTGGATGCCTGGTCATCCGGCGCGGAAAGATGGGTTCCTGTGATTAAGAGAGCTATTTGTACGATGGTAGTGGTGGCTGCTTTGTTGATTGGTGGACAGGCGGCCGCCGTACCGATTCTGGATCCCGCCCATATTCAGGAAGCTACCCTGGACAACGGCTTGCGGGTGATCGTAAAGGAGGAGCCGTATTGGCCAGTAGTGGCCGTCGGCGTGGTTATCAAGGCCGGCTCGGGATATGAGACGGAGGAAGACGCGGGTGTCGCTCATATGGTTGAGCATCTGCTATTTGAAGACTCCGGCGACGAAACCGCCCTGGGGCCATGGATTGAAGATATGGGCGGTTATGTTAATGCCAGCACCCGGCGGGATTTCACCCAGGTTACGGTGGCGGTGGCCAGTAAGTTTTTACCGGACATTATGCCTCGGCTGGCCCAGGGCGTCTTTGCGGCACAGTTCACCGAGGAGCAAGTAGCCCGGCAGCGCCAGATAATTGCGCGCGAGATGGCCGACCAATATGCCACCGCGGAGCGCGTTCTGGAGAAACTGATCTGGCAACTGGCCTACACTGTTCACCCCTACAAACATCCGGTGCCGGGTACCAGGGAGACGGTTGCCGGCCTGACCAGCCAGGAAGCACATGCTTTCTACCAGAACTTCTATGTCCCCAGCAATGCCGCGTTGATAGCCGTCGGTGATGTTCAGACGGAGAAGTTTATAGAGTTGGCGGCGAGTGGTTTTGGTCAGTATTCCCGCGGCACGGCCGTCATCCGGGAACCGCCCACCGAACCCCCCCAGACTGAGATACGCACCGATGCCCAGGTCATGGGCAAACATGCCACTATTGTGCAGTTTGCCTGGCACGCGCCGGGTATTGCCAGCAAGGCGGAGGTCTGTGCGATGGACCTGGCTTATACGATCCTCGGCGAGGGACCGCATGGTTGGCTGGACAAACATTTATGTCAGGAAAACCAACTGGCGGTCGCTTGTGGGGTACAATTCCTGACGCAAAGAGAGCCGGGTCTGTTCATAATCACGGTGCTAACCGACTCCGATAGCGAACTGGCGGCCCGCCAGGTCGTCTTAGAAGATATTGAGAAGTTGCGCGCTGAACCGGTCCCTGAGCAGACTCTGCAGCAGGCTAAGCACCGGCTGTATACCGAATATGCTTTTACCAATGAGGCCTACACTGACCAGGTGGATACCCTGGCCTTTTATGAAGCTATTGACAGTTATCATTTTGCCACTGAGTACATTGAGCGAGTTAACCAAGTAACCGCCGCCGACCTCCAAGCAGTTGTGAATAAGTATCTGGGGCCGGATAATTACAACCTTGTGATAGTTCGCCCGGAAGGTGATGAGATAAGTGTCCAGGAGGCCTGGCGACGATGAAGGCTGTGCGACACAGTTGGCTGGGGCTTCTGTTAGGGCTGGCAGCTGCACTAAGTTGCTCTCCGGGTTCGGCTTCCCCTCTCGAGCGTGGCGTCCTGGATAACCGTCTGGTAGTAGTTGTCGAGCAGAACACCGCCACCAATCTGGCGGGGGTCTTCGTCGGGTTTCGGGTCGGTGCTAATACTGAGACTCAGGGCCGGTATCCGGCCCGCGCCTTGCTCCAGGAGCACAACCGCGTCTATGCGCAGAAATTGCTGGACACCGAATCGCACTTCAGCCCTCTGGCCGCCGAATTCCAAGCTGGCGCAGGAATTCGTTTCAATACTGAATGGGACTATGTTCAAGTTCGGGCCACTTGTACCCCGCAAAATTTGGAGTCGCTGCTCCAGTTCCTGGCTCAGGTGTTTCGTAGCGACCCGCTGTCCCCAGAATTGGTGAACTCGGCGCGCCAGCACCTTATCCAGCACTGCAGCGCTGCTGAGAGGTCTCTGGCCGAGCGGGCGTACTATCTGTTCCGCCAGGCGATGCTCGGGAAGGTGCCGCCCGCCCGACCGGTATTCGGTAATCCTGAGGCGATAGAGGCTATCAGCCTTGAGGAGTTAACTGCTTTTCGCCGACGTTATTTTACTGGGGCTAATGCAGCGGTGGTGATAGTGTCGCCTGAATCTGCGGAGAAGATGGGCCAGTTGGTCCGTCAGAGTTTCGGCTTATATCCCAAGGGCCTTCCTGCCGAGCCACTCGCCTCAGACCCGAGGCTACCGCGGCAGTCGGGCGTGCGAGTGGGGAGTAATACCTCGTCATCATCGGCTATTATGGTGTTGGGGGTAGGCCTACCGCCACCTGGCGGCGAGGGATTTGTGGTGGGGCAGGTTCTGCACCAAATACTCGCTGGAGCCCAAGGCCGACTGCGGCGAGATCGCGGTCTGCTGCATAGTCTCGCGTTAAATCTGCCCTTCCAGTTACTCGCGCGACGCTTCCCTATCAAAGCGATACCAGTAACTCTGGAATCTAACCCTCACCTGGCTATTTATGCTGAGGCCGATCCCCGGGCCATTGAGTCAGCCCGCCGGGCCATTCTGCGCCACGTAGATTCGTTTCGAGAAGGGTCCATACGACCCGAGGAACTGGCTCGGGCCAAGCAACGGACACTAAATGATATGGCCTTGACTCTGCAGCGCCCTTCGGCCTTGGCGGCGCATCTGGGCAAGCGCGAGATGTTGGGCCTGGACTGTACTGTCTCCCCCCACCAAGCAGCACAGGTAGCTGCGCTCACGAGCCAGGACATTGTTCAAATTGCTGAGGCCTATTTCCGAGAACATTACATTGGTGTACTGCTGCCCGACTAAGACGCGAAGAGTACGAGCAGGGGGCTGGGAGTGTTACCAGTATTGCAGTAGGAGGGGCTTCCGAGCCCCGATACGTGTAGCTCTTGGCTAAACATCACTTACACGATGTATTCACGCAAGGGGCGTACAGTTCCTAATTATCTGTTGCAATAGTATGAGTTGATAAAGGGTGAACCTGACTTAGGAAGTGACGGTTATGATTGAAGGCGTAGTGATAAGACAATTGCGGATTATCCCCGACGACCGGGGCTACCTAATGGAGATTCTGCGCGATGATGACGAGATGTTCGGCGGCTTCGGCCAGGTTTATGTGACCGCTTGCTATCCGGGAATAGTGAAGGCCTGGCATGCCCATCGCCGCCAGTTCGACAATATCTGCTGCGTGCAGGGCACCGCCAAATTAGGTCTATTTGATGATCGGGAAGACTCGCCTACATCCGGGCAAACTCAGACTATTATCCTGGGGCGGCTCAATCCGGTTCTGGTGCAGGTCCCACCGTTAGTCTGGCACGGCTTTACCCCCACCGGCCCCGAGACCATTCTGATGCTAAATATTCCGACGCAGCACTATGTCTACGAGGACCCTGACGAACTACGCCGCGAGCCCTTTGACCCTGATATTCCTTTCCAGTGGCACACCGAGGGGGGATGATGATGACCGGATATGAACGGTTTATGACTGCCCTACGGCGTCAGCAGCCTGACCGGGTGCCAATTTGGGAACTCATAGTCAATGAGCCGGTAATAAAAGCCCTGTATGGTGATATTAGTTATCTTGATTTCGCCGAAAAAGAGGACCACGACGGGGTTACCATATTTGAGGATTTTCGTGTCGTGGAGCGGTACGACGAAAACACGTACCGCGACGAATGGGGCATCATCTGGCAAATTGGCGGCGCGGGTATTTCCTACCGCATTGATGGTCCTATTAAGACCGAAGCCGACCTGGATAACTACACGCCGCCTGAGCCTAATACTGATTATCGCCTACAGAGCCTCCAGGAAGCGGTCAAGCGATTCAAGGGCGAGCGGGCCATTGTCTTCCTCAGCCACGATGCCTTTGAGTTTTCCCACTATTTGCGGGGAATGGACAATCTGCTGATGGATTATGTGCTGCGGCCCGATTTTGTCCATCGCCTGGCCCGCATTGTTATGGACTATAAAAAACAAGTAATGCAGCGAGCGGTAGAGGTCGGTGCCGACGTCCTTCTGACCGGTGATGACTACGCTCACCGCGAAGCGCCGATTATGTCGCCGGTGCACTTCCGTGAGTTTGTGCTACCGTGCCTTCAGGAGGCAGTGGATGTCGCCCATACCAACGGGGTCCCGTTTGTCAAGCATACCGACGGCAATCTGTGGCCGATTTTGGATATGATTGTGGACACGGGCATTGATTGCCTGGACCCACTGGAACCTATTGCAGCAATGGACATCGGCCAGGTCAAGCAGCGCTATGGTGACCGCATTGCTCTGGCCGGGAATGTGGACTGTGGCGAACTACTTTCTCGCGGGATTCCTGAGCACGTCGTAGAGGCGGTCAAGGAGACGATAGCCAAAGGCTCAGTGGGCGGCGGCCATATTCTGGCCTCCAGCAACAGCATCCATCCGGCGGTGCGGCCCGAAAACTATAAGGCTATGGTCCAGGCCGCCCGCCAGTTTGGTCAGTATCCCCTTGACCCGCAGATGGTTGCGGAATATCGAACTAAGGACTATATCGCGAAATATATCACGTAGGCGACGTTCTCCGACCTCGCCGCACTGCTTTCCCGAAAAGCTCCAAATCTCGTTTGGGTCAGGCTACAGACGGTCCGTGAGAAGCCTGGAAATGCCCAATTATTGAGCCCAGATTGCCGCCGCCGGAAGGAATTGATGATGGATTCGAAGAACATCACATTAGGCAATATGTACGTGAGAAGTTCCCGTAACATAGTTCTGTTAGAACAAAGAGGTTGCTTTGCTATGCTGATCTGGATTCTGGCAGTTACAGCAACTGTGATTGTGCTCGTAGTGGATCCCGCTGCCGCCGAACCGCTGCAGATCGCTGAGCATCACTTAACCAGTCCGCAATGGATCACCAGCAGCCGCCTGCTGAAGTTGGGCGAGAAGATAGATTTCCATTTCTTTGTGCCGGCGGGAACACAAACTGAGGATCTCACCATTTTCCCTCGCTATCTCGAAGGGGCCCATCCCGGCGAAGAGTTTACCGCCGATGGCGATTTGGCCTGGTTAGAGGCTCTGGAATCGGAAACAGTCCGACTCAGATTCACCCACGGCCAAGCCACTGTGAGCTATCAGCCCCAGGCTCCGGGCAATTACCTGGCGAGATGGCGGGCCGGCGGGGAGTTGTTCTATCGCTACTTCTCAGTGATTGAAGATGATTGGGTAGTGGTGCGCTTTAGCACCGGCGGTAGATTGCATCCCCGGCCCGGCTTCCACGCCACGGGCATTCCCCTGGACTACCGTCTGGCTGTGGAACGCAAGAGCGAAGGATTTTCGGCTTATGTGGGTGATTGCGGCGAGTTTGACCCGGATGACCCAGTTTTCCAGAAGTTCCTGGATTACCATCGCCACTACGGTGACGCGATTATCCCTTTCCTTGCGGATACCCCTGACATGAGCCCGGCCGAGCGGGCCGAGTATTATGGCGCTCTGCTGGACAAGGTGCGCCGTCTATTGCCTGACCCTGGCAATGCCCGCTTGGCCCGGGTGTCCATGCGTCACCCTCTGGACCCCGGGTATACGGAGACGTTCATGCGGCTCGGGGTGAACAACCACTGTGGGCTGGAGGAAGCGAATTGCGCCCCGTGGCTGGGGATGCCGGAGTTCCCGTACTTTAGCTCACCGGTGGACTGCCGCAAGGTTAACCAGGGACGAGGAGGGTCGGTGGTAGCCCACCAATGGGATTTCTGCGGGGGCTGGCATTTTCTGGGACCGTTGAACTGGCACTACAAGCAAGCGGACGGCCAATGGGAGAAGACCGAGCAATGCCTGCGCCAGGGGGTGGCTGAGGGGCAAAACCTGGCGGAACTCAGCGGCCATCCAGCCTTTCTCCTGCCACTGCACGAGGTCTACCCCCATGCGATTGTGCAACAGGGTGAGAAAGTCTACGCCAAAGCTGAGGTGCCCTACGCAAGGACCGACCCTCTCTTCAAGTATGCGGAGCGTTTTCAACGGCTGATAGCCTTCACGCTGACCAAAGAGTACCAGTTGGTTTTTGCCCGCTCAATTGACCTCGCCGACTACTATCGGCGCCACTTCCCGGTGACGCCGCGCACCGTTTTCGTCAGCAAGACGGATCACTTCAACTACGATCGCCACTGGCTATGCGGTGGTGGTGTTGCCACGCCGGAGACCATCCCCTGGAACACCGATATGTCGGAGATCATGAATGCCCGTTCCCAGGGCAAACCGACGCCCTACAAGGACCCTATGGCCTATGAGTATATTCTCGTCGAGGACCAGCACCGTCAGATGCGCTTTGAACGTGAGTGCCCCAATCCCATCTGGTACTTTGACTACACCGAGCAAGAGCGCGGACCACAAGGCAGCGCTATAACCTATGTGGTCACGCCTGACGTCCGAGTAACTCGGCCCCGGTGGCGACAAAGCGACGAGGGCCTGACTACCCGTCTGATAATGCGAACCGAGGCGACGTTCCCGAATTACGCGATTGCTCTGTGGGGGCTGCCGGCGGAATTCGCCCCGGACTCGTGGCGAATTGAAACCGATGCCCAAGAGTACATCCTCGCGCGCAACACTGACGGCGAGCACCACTTGGTCCTGTTGTTCGACCTGGAGCCCAACGCGGTGCTGCGCGTCACCTTGCGAAAGCCTTAGCAGTATTCACTCGTTGGCCCTCAGCGCAGTTGGGTTCACCCAGTGGGCGGCCCGAGGCTGCTGTGGCCTGTGCCAGGAGTACATAGAATAGCGCAAGGGCTGAGCAAAAGCCCAGCCCTTGGTACTTCTGGTGAGCCTGCCGAGCCATCCGTTCAGTGCTGCAACCTACGATCCGCCTTCAGCACGTGCGGTTGTTGTAGGAGCGACATTCTTGTCGCGATTATATCGGGGC
>JALGUR010000057.1 GCA_029820565.1 Candidatus Zipacnadia bacterium | reverse complement strand
TCGAATGGCGCGATACGAAGAAAATCAGCGAGGAGGTCTTCAACAAGGTTGCCAGAGGAAACGCAGTGAACCTTCTCGGTTTGGAGTAACTGAGCATGACGCGAGAGGCGGGCGAACAAGCGGATACACACGGGAGGGGAACACCATGCCGCTACGCGGCTGGGCTCTATCGCTCGCGAAACGTCTGGACACGCACTTGCCGTCCATCGGTGGTCAGAGTAATCATCCCAGTCTGCGCAGTAGGCAGGATTTCACACCTACGGGGCAGATTCATTGGCTGAATACTGGCCAGGGCTTGGCCCCCGGACATAATGCACCACTGCGGCCGGGCCAGTGCCAGTACTGGTTGCGCCTCGCCCAGATGCCGGCCGTGATGAGGCAGTTGAACTACCGTGCTGGCCAGTGGGCTTTGCTGCTGCCCGGCCCAGCGAATGAGCCGCTGTAATCCTTCCTGTTGCTGGTCAGCCAGGAACAGAAACGAAGTCTGGCCGTAAGTGACGCGCAGACATACTGAATTGTTGTTCATATCGTCCGCAGTGCCGGCGAGCAAGGGTTCACTGGGGGCCAGCAAAGTCGCCTCAACGCCATCATCTAACCGCAGTCGTCCGCCGGCTCGGGCCAGTTGGGCAGGTACGCCGTGGACCAGAGCCGTTTGCCTGACCGCTCGGTATGTCTGGGTATTCGCCCCCAGCCCCGGGTCCAGGATAAAGTCTACCGGAATGCGCTCCAATAATCGAGGCACGGCGTTGCAATGGTCAGCATGGGGGTGAGTGATTATGAGGGTGGTGAGGTGGCGGATGCCGCGCCGACTGAGAAAGGGCACAATCACTCGGTCGGCGAGAGCATTACCGCCGCCGGGGAAGGTCCGACTGCCGGCATCAATCATAACTGTTTGTCCGTTAGGGGCTTGAATTACCGCGCACTGGCCTTCACCTACGGCCAGAAAAGTTACTCGGAGTGGGCCAGTCTGCGCGGAGGCCACTACCGCCAGCACCGCTATCACGGCGATTGCCACGAGTCCGCCGGGCACTACCCACCGCTTATTCAGCCGCTGCCACAGTTGCCGCATTTGCTGACGCAGCGCCGGATGTACCGCTACCAACAATATTCCTCCCAGGCCGATGTACCAGGCAAGCACTACCGGCCAGGGGAAGAAGATATTATCCAAATACGCACCTGGCAGGGCCGCGAAAAACTTATTGCTGGCGACCATAATTTCTATCAGCAATCGCACAATCCCGCACAACAGCCGCGTTATGGGCATCATTACTGATCCCGTAATCAGGGCAATCATTCCCAGCGGTACTATTATCATTGAGATAGGCACGGCAATCACGTTAGCCAGGTTACCGAGGCCAGCGAAACTATAAAAACTGTGCGCCAGGATGGGCGTGACCATAACCCAGGCCCCCACAGTCGCGAAGAATATCACTGTTACTAAGTGAGGGCGATGGATAATCCCGAGCAAGTCTCGGCGGCTGCGTGGGCTGTAGAGTGCAACCCCAATAGTAGCAGCAAAGGTCAGTTGTGCGCCCACATCAAAGACCACATTGGTATCGGCAACGACCAACACAAACGCGCCCAAGGCCAGAGCATTCGGCAGGTCATAGCGGTGCTGGGTAACCAGAGCATAGATCAGTATTGCCGCCATTACCACCGAGCGGCTCACTGAAGGCCCTAAACCCGCCAGCAGGGCAAAGGCCACTACGGGCGGGCCGATGAGCAAGGCATGCCAGGGCCGCAGAGGCCAGCGGCGGCGTGCGGTTATCAACAATATCAACGCGAACACAATAAAAGTTACCTGCGCCCCTGAGACTACCAGCAGGTGAATTGTACCAGTGCGTCGGAACAGGTCCTCAGTTTGCTCGGAGATAGTTCCGACTGCGTGGCTCCCATAGACCATTCCGGCCATCAAATTCGCATCGCGCTCTGGCATTGCTCGCCGGAAGTTGTTCAGGGCTTGCTGCCGGGCTAATTCTACCGTCCGCGCTAACTTAAAGCGTGGCGGCGGGTAAGCCAGCAGACGTAGTTGCCGGACCTGGGCCGATGCAGTAATGCCGCGCCGGGCCAGATAACGGCGGAAATCAAGTTGCCCCAGGTTCAGCGCCGGCGCAGGGAGGCGGAGGTTCCGGATGTCCACCGCCACCGCCTGGCCTACTATCACCGGCTGTTGGGGGTCAGATTCGGACAGCGAAACACAGCCACTCGCCGGCCAGCGCCATCCGTCTTGCTCTACAGCCGAGACCTGTACGACCAGCCCTCGCCAATGAGGCCGCGTCTTGGGTGCCTCGGCTATGTGCCCTTCAATATGCGCTTGGGCGGCCGGCGCAAAGTTGGAGATATCGGTAGGGGAGAGGACGAATTCGGTCGCATGCAGGCATACACCGGCGCAGAAGAAGGCTACCGCCAACCACAGATGGGCGTAAGCCGACCGACCACGCAGCACCATAAAGCCCACTGTCGCCGCCCCTAAGCCTAACAGGAGCGGCAGCGAAAGGCTAATGTGTCCGTGCTCAGCGGCCAGCACTCCTAAGATTAGGGCAACGGTGAGCTGCACCAAAGGCCGGTAGCCGATCTCCCGCCACAGTTTACTTGCTGAGAGCGTCGTTGGCTGCTCCGGCTGTAAAGATTCAGCCCGCATATCCGGATGATTCAAAGCCTGCTCCTACCGCATTCAGCGTTCGGCACTCAGCATTCAGCAACGGCAATGAACCGTAGCCGCGTAGGCGAGGTTCTCTAACCTCGCCCCATTCGCGCACAGGCCTGCGGCCTGCCCTATGTGATATACGACCTACCCACCATAACTTTTCGCGTCTTGCGGGGGAAGTCCTTTACATCTGGGGGAAGGAAATAAGGGCTGCAGCGAGAAGACTAATATCACATTAAATCCTGGAATGAGTATAACTATGCGAGGACACGGACGCGGACACGGATTCAGACACGTCGGTGGCAGAACTGAAGGCGATGAAAAGGTCGAGCCGCTGCGGATAACCGATCGGCGCATGCTGGGTTGGTTTGCCCGGTATTTGGGGCCGCACTGGGTCAAGGTATTAATAGGCACTCTGGCCGTAATACTAAGCAGTGCCGTACGCCTGGCTCCACCATATATTACCGGCAAACTAATAGTAGACAACGTCATCCGCGACCAGCACTATGAATTGCTGGCCGGCTATATTTTCCTGCTCGTTGGTGCTTACTTTATTGGCCAGTTATTCGGCGCAGTGCGAATGAACATAATGCACATTCTCGGCCAGCGGTTTGTCTACGAATTGCGCCTGCATCTGTATGAGCACCTGCAACGACTGTCACTAAGTTACTTTGAGAGCCGCGCCACCGGCGATATTATGTCGCGGCTGTCCAATGATGTCAATTCCGTCGAGGATATGGTGGTGCATGGCACTGACGAAGTTGTCTCCAGCGTACTGACGATAGCCGGTACTGTAACCGTATTGATGATTATGCACTGGCGGTTGGCTCTAGCCGGACTGTGGCCCCTGCCGATATTCGTGGTCTCCTTGCTGATTTTTGCCCGCTATATTCGTCCCATCTACCGCAAGATTCGCGAGGACCTGGGCGACATCAATACGGAATTGCAGGAGAATATCGCGGGCATCCATGTAGTCAAGGCCTTTGCCCGGGAGGACTACGAACTGGAAAGATTTGGTAAGTGGAGCTACGAATACTATAAGGCCAATGTCCGGGGTATCTGGCTGTGGACGACCTTTTTCCCGTTTATTGGCTTTCTCACCTCAATGAGCAGCGTGGGAGTGTTGTGGTATGGTGCCGGACCTTCCCTGGCCGGCAATTCGGTGGCCAGCGCTGGTGAGATCGTGATGTTCTTGGGATATTTAATGCAGTTTTATCATCCGGTGGGAATGCTGATACGGGTCTATGACACCTTCAATCGTGCCCTGGCCTCGCTGGCCCGCATCTTCCAGATATTTGATGAACAGCCCGACATTGAAGATGCCCCTGAGGCCATTGAGTTAGCCGAGATAAAAGGCGAAGTGCAGATAGAAGATGTCACCTTTAAGTACAAAACTGGCGAGATAGTGCTAAAGAGCGTCAGCGTTCACGCTGAGCCCGGCGAGACAGTGGCCCTGGTGGGGCGCAGTGGCGCCGGAAAAACCAGTCTGGTCAACCTTATCCCTCGGTTCTACGATCCTCTGGAAGGTTCGGTGGCCGTAGACGGCTATGATGTACGCCGGATCAAAAAAGCATCCTTGCGCAGCCACATCGCCCTGGTACTCCAGGAGACTTTCCTGTTCAACGGTACAGCCAAGGAGAATATCGCCTATGGGCGGCTGGACGCTTCCGACGAGGAAATCGTGCAGGCCGCCCAGGCCGCCTATGCCCACGAGTTCATAATAGAGTTGCCTGAACAATACGAGACCCAGATCGGGGAGCGGGGCGTGAAACTTTCCGGTGGCCAGAAACAGCGTATTGCTATCGCCCGTGCCGTATTGGCCGACCCGCAAATCCTCATCCTGGACGAGGCTACTTCGCTGGTGGACACCGAGGCCGAGCAGCAGATTCAGAAGGCTCTGGAGAATCTGATGCGGGGCCGCACCGTCTTCGTCATTGCGCACCGCCTCTCCACCGTTCGCAATGCCGACAAAATAGTAGTGATAGAGGGCGGCGAGGTAGTGGAGGAGGCCGACCACGAGACTTTAATGGAAGAGGGCGGATTGTACGCTGAGATGTACCAACGCCAGTTTGACTTGGCCGGCATCTGGGATATGAATCAAGACCTGGGCCGGTCCTGATTATCTCGTTGCTTTAGGTGCTGGAGGCTGCTTGCTCGGGATTGGTGGGGGAGTCCTGGCCCGGTTCCTGCAGCGCGGCCGCGGCGGCTTCCTGAACCGACTCGTGAGGATCAGCAAGCGCCTTGGTTAATGCCTCAACTGCGTATTTGCTGTGACTGATCCGTCCTAAACTATTTACGGCGTGCAGCCGTACGCTCCACTCCTTATCGTCAAGTGCCTCTATCAGTGGCGGCACGCAGGTGCGGGTGCCGATCTGCCCTAACGCTTTGGCGGCCATCATCCGGGCAACCCAGTCCTGGTCTTCCAGTAAGCGCGCTAAGGGTTTGACGCTGTGATAGGTGCCGACGTAGCCGAGGCCCTGAGCCACGGCACACCGGACTGACCGATCCGGAGAGTTGGCTAAGCGCGCCAGGTGCCTGACCGCAGCAGGCTTGCCGATTTTGCCCAGGGCAATGGCAGCATATCTGACTACACGGTCATTGGGGTCACTTAGAGTCTCTACCAGAGCATCGTAGGCCCGCTCGCTGCCTGTGCTACCGAGAATTTCAACAATATAACGGCGCACCTGATAGTTATCAGTATCTAACTGTTTGAGCAAGGTCTTGATTGCCCGGGAGCCCACCTTAGTCAGCGATCGGGCGGCTTCAGCCCGGACGTCATCGCTGGGTGAACTGAGGGCCCGCACCAGCGGTTTGATTACCACTGCTCCCTTTATCTTGCCCAAGGCTTCGGCGGCCGCCCGAGCCAGTTCTACCTGGTCCGAGTCTAATACCTCAATGAGTGGCTCAATAGCTCGTTTGGATTTCAAATCCCCTAATGCCGTAACCGCCGCCCGTTGTACCTCCAAATTGGAATCATTCAACCGGGCTATCAACTGTTGGGCGACTGAAACATCACCGATGCTACCCAGGGCCTCTGCCGCCCATCGTCGCGCTGTCTGTTCCTTAGCTATAAGCGCGTCCAGTAGGGCAGCGACAGCCGGCTCACCGATCTTGGTGAGCGCCTCTGTCGCCGTCCGCTGGGCCCTCTTACTAGTGTCGCTGATGTTCTCAATCAGTGGCTCAACAGCCTGCTCGTCACCGATCTCCCCGAGGGCCTCAGCCGCAGCCATGCGCACTCTGTATTCTTTGTGGGACAGAGCCTTGATAAGGGCGGATACTGCGGATGAGCCAATCTGGGTCAACTGCTCAACGGCCTCAAGTCGGGCATCACTACTTTTCGACTTTAGTTTGCTGACTAAACGAGAGATTTTGTGTTTAGATACGGCCATCCACAGACCCCCTGATTAGACATATGTTGCTATGCTGCTTGCTAAAGTCGTTAGCCCCCGGGCTGATATTGTTAGTCGGATATTGGGTGAGGACGGGGACATTAGTGGGGTAATACGACTGATAGGCAATATCCCAAGCGCACAACAACCTTTAATAGCGCCAACCCATTTAAGGCTGCCGGCGTGGATAGCAATGGCATTGCCCCACTATTCTTATCTGGACCAATCATTGCCCCTCCCAGTCGGATAACAACCGCCAGTGGGCCGCCAATGCAAGGTTAGCGTGGCGGAGGTGGCGGTGACATAGGTGGACGCGGTGGGGCAGTTTGCTGGACGGCCGACGGTTCTGGTTGGGTGGGTTCCTCGGTTTCCTCAGGAGCCGCTGGTTCCTCCCCCGCTTCAACCGACTCTTCTTCCTCAGGTTCGGTGGGCTCTTCTTCCTTGGGCTCGGCAACCTTGGCTTGCTCCACGCCCAGTTCCTGCTGGACTTCGCGCAACTTGTCGGCTAACAACTCCTGCAATTCGGTTTGCTTGGCGGTGACCTCGTCCACCGCCCGTTGCGCAGCCTGTTTCTTGAGACTGACTATCTGGCTGTACTCATCGTCGCCGGCAGCCGCGGCGCTGCTGGTCACACCACCAATTTGCGAAGTGGCGGCTTCCAGGGCCTGAATGGCGGCCATTACGTCGCCTTGCTCGTTGGCTTCGATAGCCTCAGCCAGGTCACTGCCGATCTTGACCAGTTGGGCCTGGTAGCCCTGCTCGCGGGCCTCGCGAGCGCTCTGTTCCCGTTCCTGAGCCTGGCCTACGGCCCAGAACAAATACCACGCCAACGCGGCGACAATAACCAGCAGTACTATCACAGTTCCGACGCTCCAGCCCTTACGCCCCCGAGGTTGTTGAGGTGCTTCTAACTCAATGTCAATCTCTTCCTCAGATTCGGGTTGCTCAGTCGTCTCCTCTTGAGGTTCGTCTTCAGCCATCACAATGCCCCCTTTTTCAGGATAGCCACAAATTGGCTTGATACAATGCCTTGGTGCATTGACACTACACTTATTATATAGACATCTATTATATAGACATCATCGCGGGATGTCAAGAACGGCGAGAACATAGCCGGCTGTGGGCATGCTTCCTGCCCTCATTGTTGCTCGAGCCACTGACGCTCGCTGAGGCGAGCAATTAAATCACCAATAAATGCCGCGGCATCCGCTGCATCAGCCGCTCGGTGATCAACACTAAGGGTCAAGTAGACACTGGTTCGGGCTACCACCACACCGTCCACCACTATTGGCCGCGCCTTGATACTACCGATTGCCAGTATCCCTGTCTGTGGCGGGCTGATGATGGCCTGGAAGCAATCTACCACGCCGGGGCCGATATTGCTAATCGTAAAGCCGGCTCCCTGCTGCAGTGAAGCGCGCAGTCGCCCCCGGCGGGCCATGTCTATCAATTCGGTTGTTTCTTGGGCAATCTGCTGGAGACTCTTTTGGTCGGCGTCAAAAATCGTCGGCATGAGCACGCCCTCGTCGGTAGCGCAGGCAAAGCCAATATTGATGGGCCTCAGCACCTTGAGCCCTTGTTGGTCATACCACGCGTTGAACCGGGGATGGTTGCCCAATATAGATGCCACTGCCTTGATGAAGTAGTCATTATAGCTTGGTATCGGCGCGTGGGCGCCAGCTTCTTTGCGCGCCTCACGAACCTCTACCAGGACCTCCACATTGACCAGAACCGCCGACCAGAATTGCGGAATATCGCGAAAACTGGCCTGGGTCCGCTGGCCGATGGCCTGGCGGATGCGAGTGTGGGGAAGCAATTTGTACTCAGGGTCTGCAGAGTGCTTTGGAGAAGCCATAGACGTACACTCCTGTGCTGAAGCGATTTTCAGGGGGTTCAATGCCCTTTGGACATAATTATAATTATCGCTACTGCGATGCCGCTGAATAGTGCCAATATACTGTATTTTTTGTGCGTTTGTTCGGCCTCGGGCAGCAGGTGAGTGGCCCCCACGTAGATCAAAGCCCCAGCCGACAGGGCCAGCAGAATTCCCAGATTTGCTGTGGTGAGTCGGTTTATAAAGGGATAAGACATTACCGTTCCCAATGGGGTTGATATAGCGGCGGCCAAAAAGGCGTATATCAAAGCCCGTCTGGTGGTAAAGCCGCTTCTTATCAACAATAGAAAAGTTACTATCCCTTCGGGAAACTCATGCAAAATCATCCCACTTGCGGCCAGTACCCCTGTGAAGACACTTACGCTAAAAGTCACTGAGTAAACGATGCCATCTATGAAGGAATGAAAACCAATTCCCAATGCTGCTATTATGCCCAGGGTGGAGGCGGCATCGGCTTGTTTGCCGCAGACATAACCTTGCAAGTACCTGTTAGTGATGTGCAGGAACAGAAATCCAGCTAATAAGAACACTGGAGCCGCCGGATTCATTTCCAAAGATTTGGGGATTATGTGCAGAAAGGGGACGGCTATAAGTACGCCGGCCGCGAAACAGATGAAATATGCTACGGCGTTCCTACCCCAGCGCTCGTACTTTCTTATTACATATATTCCAATTGAAGTAACCAAGCAGGCTAACAAACTGGCTATTAGAGGTGGCCACAAGTTGGGCAGCAATTCTCATCACTCTCCCCAATCTATGCCTCTCATAACAGACTTACAAACTCTTCTATCGTCAGTCCTGCGTCTCGTAGTATTGCCCTGAGGGTACCGCGTCGTAGGTCCCGGCTGCTGTGCACAGGTATCACCACCGTCACTTCCCCCTTGCGCAGCTTAACGTGCGATCCTCTCTGTCCCCGAATCGCAAAGCCGGCCTGTTGCAGTGCCCTCACGACTTGCTCTCCACTTACCGCGGGCAGCCGGGTCATACCGCAACCTCAACTGCCCTGGCCGGCGGGGCCGGTTCTTCATCAGGTTCCAGGTACAGCAGGATAGCTTCCTTGATGTTCTCAATGGCTTCGGATTCAGTATCGCCCTCCGAGTGGCAGCCGGGCAGACCGGGCACCGAAACGTGATAACCACCTTCCTCGCAGGGCTCGATAACCACTTTAATTTGCATCTGCATCGCCTCCGAGCAAACTAACTGCTTGTGGTCATGCTTGAGCAACTTATCATTCCGATGGCGGCAGGTCAAGTTTTATGTGCAATTCACGCAGGGCGTCCGGGTCAGCCGGCGAGGGGGCGCCGCTCATCAGGTCCTGGGCCCGCTGCGTCTTAGGGAAGGCCATAACCTCACGAATGTTATTCTCCCCGCACAGCATCATCACCAGGCGGTCAAAGCCGGGGGCAATCCCGCCGTGGGGCGGAGTGCCGTATTCAAAAGCGCGCAATAGAAAGCCAAAGCGCCGCTCGGCCTCCTCGGGATCAATACCCAGGACATCAAAGACCTGCTGTTGGATGTCGCGGCGGTGAATTCGGATGCTGCCACTGCCCAGTTCCACCCCGTTCAGTACCACATCATAAGCCTGCGCCCGCACTTCCCCGGGATCGGTCTGAAATAGCTCAAAGTCGTCAGGATGGGGCATACAGAAGGGGTGATGTTCAGCGTCCCAGCGTTTCTCCCCTTCATCCCAGGCGAACAAGGGGAACTCGGTAACCCATAATGGTGCAAATTCGTTCTCATCAATTAAGCCCAACCGGTGTCCCATTTCGCGCCGCAGCCAGTCCAGACTTTCGGCGACTATTTCAGGCTTGTCGGCGACCATCAACACCAAATCCCCTGCTTTAGCCTGGTAGCGGTCGGCAATTTGTCCCAGTTCCTCTTCGGTGAAGAATTTCGCCATAGGCGACTTAATCTCGCTCTCAGTCACTGCCATAGACACCAGTCCCTGAGCCTTATGCACTTTGGCAAATTCGGTCAGTTGATCGATCTGACTACGGCTGTAATCGCCGCAGCCTTCCGCCTTAATGCCTTTGACCTGTCCGCCCTGGGCTACAGTGCGTCGGAAGATTTCAAACTCACACCCCTCGGCTATATCAGTCAGGTCCGTCAACTCCATTGCGAAGCGAATGTCGGGCTTGTCAGTGCCGTAGCGGCGCATCGCCTCGGCATAGGTCATCCGGGGAAAGGGGATGGGCAGGTCAACGTTGATAGTTTCTTTGAAGATGTGGGCGAAGAGCCGCTCGGTGAGCCTAAAAATGTCATCCTGCTCTACAAAAGACATTTCAATATCAATCTGCGTATGTTCGGGCTGTCTATCGGCGCGCAGGTCCTCGTCGCGCAGGCATCGGGCCAGTTGGAAGTATTTCTCCACGCCGGAGACCATAAGCAATTGTTTGAGAATCTGGGGCGACTGAGGCAGGGCATAGAAGTTGCCCGGGCTGACCCGGCTGGGCACCAGATAATCACGGGCTCCTTCAGGCGTGGGCTTGAACAGGATGGGAGTCTCCACCTCCCAGAAGCCTTCCTGCGTCAGGAATCCTCTGGTTGCCTGGGCGGCCTGGTGGCGCAGGCGCAAATTGCGCTGCATTCGCGGGCTGCGCAAGTCAATATAGCGGTATTTAAGCCGCACCAACTCATCAGTCTCCGTCTCATCCACGAACGAGAATGGCGGGGTCTCGGCGGGATTGAGCACTTCAGCCTCCCCGGCGATAACTTCAACGTCCCCGGTCGGGAGATCCGGATTCTCGGTCCCCTGGGGCCGGCGCTGGACCGTCCCGTGGACGGCCATGACAAATTCCGGGCGCACCTCGGTGGCTATTGCGTGGGCTTCTTCAGAAGTCGGGGGGTCAAAGACTATCTGAACTATTCCCGAGCGGTCCCGCATATCTATAAATATCAGCCCGCCGTGGTCGCGGCGCCGATTCACCCAGCCATTCAGAATAACCTCTTGGCCAACATCCCCGGCGCGCAACTGGCCACAGTGAGCCGTGCGTTTCATAAAACTACCAATTTCCGACATTCAACAACCTCCTGCATTACTGTTACAACGCGGGTCCGGCCTGTCGGCCTTGCCGTTGCTGGGTGTAGGGGCGAATGTGCGCTAGCACATCCGCCCGCGTTCTCGAGTTACCTCATGGTGGCATCTTCCCACAGGTGTTTCAACATCTCTGGGAATTCCCCGGATGCAATGCTGTGCTTGATTTCTTGACCCGTGATGGGAACAACTAGGAATGGTTCGTGACAGCTGCGCAGTTCCTCGTTGGTAAACTTGTCTGTAAAGCCGTTCCAAGAAATGAAGAAGCCGAGTCGGCACCGTCCGAATCGATTCCTCATTTTTCTCTCAAACACTACAAAATCGTCCTTTCCACACTTTGCGCTCCAGTTCTTACACTCAACTAGGATTACCAATCCTTCCTTCTCCCAGAGGGAATCCTCGCTCTCGTTCATTACCACGATGTCTATCTCCTCTGTCGCGGTGATTCTTCGACTACGGCACCCCCAACCATGCACTTGCTGGAATAGTCGCAACATCAACTCCTCCAGCAGACGGCCCTTTTCGTTGGCGTCCCTCTCCTCCTCCACTCGCTTAACCAGTTCTTCCAGGGGGACGGACTGGAGCACACGCGGAATCGTGGCGGCGACTTCGGTCAGAACCTTGTCAACTCGCCGGCACGCCACCTCAGCGGGCTTCGTGAGTTCAAGCCAGACCTCCTGGGCGTGTTCCCAAGCCGACAGCGCGAGCTGGTCTTCCACGTCAATCGCAATCGTCAGGTGTATCCAGGCCTCCTCGCTATCGTCGAGCTCGACAAGGCGGACATCGCCGGCAGCCTGCTCTCGGTACTCGACTGCCGCCCGAATGAGTTGCGCGTACTCGGTGAGGCCTATCGGTGCCGAGAAGTACTTGCGATATAGACTGTCCCTCACCTCGGCGTAAAACTGCCCTTTAAGGTCGCAAACAAGTCTCACGGGAGAGGTGAGGACAGTATACCCCTTGGGATGTTCATAGCCGACCTCAATGCTCACCCCGCGAGGAATATTCTCAGTCTCAAGTTCCCCAAGTTCCTCTTTGGTCAGGAGAACGGGATCGGCCCAATCGTAACCTTCCTCAGGCATCGGCCGTGCTGGGCGTAGCCGTTCAACAATCTTCTCTTGAGCTTCGTTCATGCAAACTCTCGTCCTGTTCAAAACCATCTGGGCCGCGCCTCGGGAATAGAGGCGAAAAAGACCTCAGAAAATGCTGAGATATGAAAGCCTACAGTGACTGCCTTCGGCGCCGTTCACGCTGCTACAGCTCCGCGCTCAGCCGGTCTATCAGTTCCGACTGCCGGATGCTGTCCTGCTCGCCGCTGACCATATTACGCAGGGTGACGGTCTGGCTTCTGATTTCGTCCTCGCCCAAAATTGCCGCCCAGCGGCAGCCTTCACCATCGGCGTAACGCAATTGGGCCCGGACGCTGCGTCGGCGGTAGTCAATCTCAGCCGGCAGGCCTGCTGCCCGTAGTTGCGCCAACAGTTTGAGACCCTCGGGCCAAGCCGGCGCGCCGATGGTCACGACGAAGACGCCCTCCCGGGCCGGTTCTGGTTGGGCGACTCCGGCCGCCTCCTGGGCGATCAGGGTCCGCTCCAGGCCAATGCCCACCCCTACCGCCGGCGTCGGTGGCCCGCCACACTCCTCAATCAGGCCGTCATAACGGCCCCCGCCGCCGATAGAATCTTGCGTTCCTAAGCCTGGTGCGACAAACTCAAATGCCGTTTTGGTGTAGTAATCCAGGCCGCGAACGATATGCGGATCAATGTTATAAGCGATATCCAGCAGGTCCAGGGTCTGCTTCAGCGTATCAAAGTGCACCGCGCACTCTTCACACAGCATGTCAAGCATACTTGGCGCTTGCTCCAGAATCTGCCGACAAGTCTGATTCTTACAGTCTAACAGGCGTAGCGGGTTGGCGTCATAGCGTCGCTGACAGTCGCTGCACATCTCGTCAAGGTGCGGCTCAATGTGCCTCTTGAGGGCCTTAATATAGGTAGGGCGGCACTGTGGACAGCCTACCGAATTTAGCAGTAAGGTGACTTCCTTAAGGCCTAGGCTGGCGAAGAAGTCCAGACTGAGCTGGATTATCTCGGCATCAACTTCAGGCTCGGGCGAGCCGATGGCCTCAGCGCCGGCCTGATGGTGCTGGCGGTAGCGCCCCGCCTGGGGGCGATCGTAGCGGAAAATGGGGGCAATGTAGTACAGTTTGACGAGGCGGTCGGGGTCCTGGCCTTGAAGACTATTCTCCAGATAGGCTCGGACCACGGGCGCCGTGCCCTCGGGCCGGAGGGTCAGGCTGCGGGCGCTGCGGTCTTCAAAAGTGTACATCTCCTTGGCCACTATATCAGTATCTTCGCCCACCGCACGCACAAACAGCTCAGTTTGTTCAAAAATAGGCGTGCGAACTTCTTCATAGTTATACAGACGGCACAATTTCTGGAAATTCGCTTCGGCCTGCTGCCAAGCGGCTATCTGGTCGGGTAGAATGTCATTCACGCCTCGGGGTATTCGGTACAACATTGCTGGTATATGCCTCCGATAAGAAACTGCCCGCGATACATACGCGAGCGCCGCCCCAGCGGGATTGTGCCCCACGCCTCCGGTTTAGGAGTCGTCATCATCTTCAGGTGTGGGCAACTCGCCGCGCACCGCTGCCTGGAGAACTTCGTCGTAGTAAGGATGGCGGGAGAAGATAAATACCTGGTATATGATGGCCAATACCAGGAGTTGCAGACCGTAGGTGAGTTGCAGAGCCAGCGTCGTCAGCACGGCGATCAGCCCCATAACTAAGCCGATGGCGGTCAGGGCATTCACTGAACTGTCAATGCACTTGAAGGCTAAATCGGCGCGAGCGGCAAGTTGGGTACGAATGGGGCGCATCCCATCTCCGCCGGCGGCCTTGTATATGCGCTGGCCTAACCGTTCAGCATCAGTCCAGCGCCCATCCAGGGAAAAGCCTACGAAGAACAGCAGGGCTGACAACGCCAGAGCCGCCTTGAACTTGCGCTCTATCTGAATTTGGGAGGCTTCGGCCGGCTGGGTCTGGTGGGCCTCTACTGCTGACATTCCCAACATCAGCAGCATGAATATGCCCAGCGGCGCCACGCCCCACACCAGCCAGGTATGGCGCAGTCGGCGGCGAAGGCGCTCCAATTTGCGTTGCTGCTCAGAATCTGTGTGCATTTGTCAATTGTGGCGAGAAGTGTTTTCTATATCTGAAGATAACAAACAGATTATACCACTATGGCGAAATGGCTGTCAATGCGTCGGCGACATTTGCTCCCCCAGCGGTATTCGGCAGCCTCTGCGGCTATTGCTCAGATGACGATACTTGCTTGAACCTCATCCCCGCCGCGAGGCTGATAGTCTCCTCGTCGCCGACAACTTGCTCCGTGCCGTCTTCCTTAATCAGGGCCACATGGTTCTGCTCCGGTATGCCGCCGACAGCCTTAATGTACTTGCCAGCGGCCTCCAAGCGATCCAATACGTAGAGCTTCCCGTCCACCCATATATTGACTTTGGCTTGGTTCTGCTCACGAAGCTCTTCCAGTGCCCTCTGGGCGTGGGACCAGAGTTTCATATCGGCTTGGACGCGCTCCCAGACTAACCCGCCCTCCTGCTGCGCGATTTGCTGCGCCTGCGCTAGGCAGCGGCGCACTCGTTGGATAACTTCAGGTGTGTAGACCTCCGTCGGGTCGGGCAGATTCCAGATGCCCGAATGCAATTCGGTGTTGGCCATCGCCTCTTCAAGTATCTGATAGTACTTGCGCATCGGCTCGGCAGCCGGGCCGTAGAGTTTTCCGCAAGCATCGGTGAGTATCTGGTCGGCGCTGAGACTATCGTCCCACATCCGCTTGGCGGCCACGTAGTACAGCGGCCAGCGCAGCGGATAACCTGAGCCCTCTTCATACGCCGTTTGGCTCTCATACGTCACCCAGCGCACGCCCTGCTTCTGCCAATAGTCCAGGTTCTCTACCGCCACTTCCCCCGATACCCACGGGAGTCGGCGCCACAACTTGTGTGTGCAGCCGGGTATGTACCATTCATAAATGGCCATAGTCGCACCGGTGGCACACCATTTTTCAAAGTTCTGTACCCAATTCTGATTGCGCTCGCAGTTGGGATCAATCAGGGCGTGGGCATGACAGCCCTCGTTAACAACCATCACCGCCACACCTGGCTCCGCCTTTATGTCCTTGGGCGCATCATGTGTGTACCAATAGGCCAGGAACACGGCGAATTTATCCGGGCGCTCAGCGCGTATCCCCCGGGCTATCTGGTTGGCGAAGGCCAACATCCTCGCCCCCGGATTCTCCCCAGAAGCCAGGCAGGTCTCACATTGACAGAACCCGCCGCAGTCGTTATTAGACAACGAAATCGCGGCCAGGTCGGGGTCCTCATCAAAGGACTGGCTGGCTTTGTCAATAGTGAGCCGGATGACATCAGCGTTAGTTGTACACAGTTGCCATTCTCCGGAGGCGGTGCGTTTACCATCAATCAAGGCATAGTACTCCGGATGCGCTTCAAAATACTCATCGGGTGGGAACAGCGAACTGTGAGCATGGCCGAAGCGAACGGGCTTGCCGCCCAGGTACCAGCGATGGCCGATGCCGCGCCAGACGGACCGATAGTCAAAGGGCGGTGTGTTCTTGATGTCGAGGGGCAGAAGAGCAATCGTCTTGTGCTCCGGTACCACTTGCCAGAGCGGGTCGGGGCCAAACCAGCCTACTCCCAGATGTTCCAGGAGCGTGTTGACCGCATATTGAGTGCCTTGAAAGGCAAGTGTGTCGTTGCCGGCAATAACCACTTGGCTGCCGACTGTTTTCAATACAATTGATTCAGGTTCATCGTACGAATTAGGAATCGGTACGCCCAGGCGGTCGGTATACTTGCTCTTCCCGACGAGTAGCACTGTGCCAGTCCACTCTTCATCATCGGTGCGCACCGGCACCGTCGCCCCGCTCATCTCCTTCAGGTAAGTCTGCAAATCCAGAGCCGCGGCCAGCACGTCATCGGGAGGCTGCGCAGCGATGACAATACTGCAGCAGGGCTGGCGGTCCTTGATCAGAATAAGATTGTCGCCGTCTTTCTCGGAAGGAATTACTTGCTCAGGCCCCGCCTGGAGACGGCCGCCCCAAATCTTGACTTCCCGCAGATACCACCCCCACTCCTTGAGTTTGAAGAACATCTTGGCGTAGCGGGCCCGGACAGGCTCGTCAACAGAAGCCGCGAACCAGCCTTGCCTCTCGGAATCAGGGGTAATCCGGCCAAATTCTTCCCACTGTTCTGTTTCGCTACTGCGAAGAGCAATATCCACGTACGCCGGCTTCTGCGGCTTATCAAAAAGCAGCGCGACCTTACCCACATCATAGACGTTCTTCAGATCCAAGGTCACGGTCTGATCCTTCCAGTTGATGCCGGTGGTGGTATTCCAATCGCGCCAGGGTTGGTCGCGGTCTATCAGCCGCCGCCCAGTGCTATCGGCCGGATTGGTGTACGGCGGATTAGCCTCGTAAGTGACGCCAGTCTGAATAGCTGGCTCGCCCCCCGTCGCGTTATCCGTAAGTATAGCCAGCGGCAACTGGGCGGCCGGCACGCAAGAGGCGACTAATATCCACACAGCTATCGTGCGCATTGACTTACAGTATGGCACTTTGCGGGTCTCCTTTACACAAATGTGAGGCAGGGACATAGCACACTTATGGATTGCTGCTCATTACCTGCCGCCTATTCTGCCCCGCGCAGCCAGGCCTGGATTTCGGCCTCGGTAGGCTCTACGGGGTCAGGATTAAGACCGGGGATATAGCGACAAGCCTCATACAGAACCGGGGCGAGGCGGCCGTGGATGGCGGCGACATGGTGGACATAAGGCCCGCGGATTATCTTCTCTTCCCACCGCGGCCAATCGCTGACCTCCATCCACAGATAAGTGCCCCGCGTATGCGGCCCGGTCGTAGCACGGCCCTCTCCTGTTAGCAGCCAGTAATCACTGCCATCACTATCCATTCGGGCTATAGTTACATCTCCACCACGAATCGGGAATTCCATGACGGCCGGATTTGTGCCGTCCATTATATAATGGTCGGAGAGTTTGGCTGTTGCGCCTTCGGCCTTCCTTCAGGCTATAAGGGAACGGGCCACAATGCCACAGCAATTCGGCATTGTCATTTTCCGGATGACGGATAGTCCAGTCAGCGAAGAAAGGCTTGGTCTGGTCGCCTGCCGCCGCCTGCAACATCGCCAAACTTATGGCCCCATGAACATCGGTCTCACAAGCGGCCTGAATGCCGGCATCTATCAGTTCCCCGAATCCTGAACAGGGAGCAATTCCCAAGGTTTCCTGCAACCCCGGCCAGCATTGGACCGCCAAGGCCCCCAGGCCTTCGTCCTGGGCCCACTGCTGCATCCTGGGCCCACTGCTGCAACACCAGCCTGAAGGCGGCCACGGTAGGCAGCAGTCCTTCATCGGCTATCTGCACTGTGGCCCGCTGTTTGATGGCACTGACCGCTTCGTTCAGCGCTTCATCGGGTGCGGCCACTTTCTGACGAGTGGCTTCTACTATGCTGGCCAAATCTCGCGGCACAACCTGGACGCCAAAGCGCTCGAGCAATTCCGCCTCGTTGACTATGACCGACCAGAACTCGCGGGGCCGTGGTCCGACCTGGCCGATGCGCAGATTGCGGAAAGTCTTGACCACGGCGGCCGCCGCCATAAAATTGGAAAAACCTCGCGCGAAGATCGGGTCATCTACTCGGCAGTTGACTATGTAGGTAAAGGGTACCCCTAACCGTTGCAGGCCCTTGGCAGTGGCGAATAGTCCACACTGGGTATCCCGCAGCCGCATGCCATCAGGCTGAGGAGCCTCGTCGCGCGGGCCCCACAATAACACGGGCACATCAAGCGCCTTGCCTAACTTAGCCACCGCTTCCTCAGTGCCGAAATTGCAATGGGGACAGAATAGCGCGTCTACTGCTTCGCTGCGGAAGTGTCTGGTGACCGCAGCGACGTCGCGCGGGCTATAGAGCAGGGCTTCTTCGTTCAGCCAGTCCAATCCGACATAGTCTATCTGCCACTCGGCTAACTTTGCCTCAATTATCTTCCGGTACTTGACCGCATCCTCAGCACTAAACACCTCGCGGCGCGTAGGAACAAACCCTAACTTTATTTGATAACTGGACACTTGTAGTTTTCTCCTTCAACTCGCAGTTGTGTTAGTTAGCAGTGTCTGCGAACGTTGTCATATTCGCAGGAGCCTACCATTTTTCCTTCCCTAAGATAATTGGACCTTTTTGTGCATTGACATAGGCCCATAATTGTCTGTAGAATGTAGCAGTAGGCCGAGGATATCGCGAGTATGAGCATACTGTTTAAGACCGAACTTACTTGTCCAGTCTGCGCTACGCAGTTTGCCACTACCGGTGTTGTCAGCACTAATCGCATCGGGCAGGACACCGATTTCAGACCTCACACTTTGGGCACTGATCCACTTCCTTATTATGTCCATGTTTGCCCCAATTGTTGCTTCGCTGCCTTTGAGGGCGATTTTGATTCCGTCCAGGAGTCGGTGCAGGACTATGTGCTTAGCGGCGCTGTACGAGACCATCCGGTCTGCAGCGGCGAGGAGCCCTCAGATCTCAGTGGTTCCAGCAAGTATCTACTGGCGGCTCAGTGCTACGAGTACGACAATCGCGCTACTCAGTTGCGGTTAGGCGACTTATATCTGCGGGCCTCGTGGTGTGCTCGCCAGGAGGGTAATCCAAGCCGGGAGCAACAGTGCCAGTTAGCGACACTTCTGCGCTTTGAGGAGGCCCTGACCTGCGGCGAAGTGAACACCGACCAAGAGTTGACTATATCATATTTGATAGGAGAATTGTACCGCCGCCTGGGCCGCTATGAGTTGGCAGTAGCGGTGCTGCAGCAGGCCAGTGAAGCCAGCGCGGAGGACGGCGACTCTCGCCTGCTACATCTTATCCGCTGCCAGCGCCAGGCGGCTGTGGACCATGAGTGCCAGAATATGACCATAGAGGTCTGAGGGTGGTCCTGGAAGCCTGCGGGGCATCCCGGTAGAGTGCATAGGTTCTGCGAGTAGATGCCGCGCTGCCGACAATGCCCATACTATGTAAGGAGGCGCAAAGCATGAAACAATTGACGTTCACCTGCCGACATAGTCGTGAATACACTGACCCCGATGTGCCCTGTCGGGAGGAGAATTTCGACTGGCACCAGCGAGAAATCACTGTGCCGGCTGACCAATCGGCCTTGGTCCTGGTGGACTGCTGGGATCGTCATCCGGTCGTTAGTTTTGTGGAACGCGCCGAACGCGTGGCGCGGGAGCGGATCTTGCCGGTGGTTCAGCCTTGCCGGGAGGCCGGGGTGACAGTGGTGCATGCTCCTTCGCCCGGTGTTGCCCACAAATATCCCCAGTGGCTGGCCTACGCCGCTAACTCAGAACTGTTCGGAGATGGCGGTCAAGCGGGCTGGCCCCCATCTGAATTCATTCGCCGCACGCAAGGATATACGGATGACCCCTACGCCCGGCCGGCCGAACCATTACTGGAGCAGTGGCTTGCTGATGACAACCTGTTTCCGGGGATGCGAATAATGAGTTTCCTGGAGCCGGGTCCCCAAGATTTCGTGGTGGCCACTGGCGAGCAATTGCACCGCCTGTGCCGCCACCGGGAGATTCTTCATCTATTTTATGCTGGATTTGCGGCGAATATCTGTGTGCAATTTCGCGACTATGGGATACGGGCAATGCGCGACCGCGGCTATCACATCATACTGCTGCGTGACTGCACCACCGCTATTGAAGGCAGCCACACCCTGGACGGTGAATGGCTGACGCAGGCGGCTATCTTCAATATTGAACTGAAGGTGGGTTGCTCAACCACCTCTGAGGAGCTGCAAGCCGCATGCGGACGATAAATACCGGCAGGTCCACTCAGGGCGAGTGCCTCGCGAAGGTGAAAAGCGTTACATTCCCTTGGATATAGACTGAATACGAACGCGTTGAGTAACAATTCGCAGACGATCTCGTAACAAAAAGCATTTGGCGGGCATCCCCAGCCAGGAATAATAAACCCAGCCTCAGGGTAGAATAATAAATAACCGAAATAGTATATGGCAGATGAAACCTTTTCGCTATGACGTTTGTCTATATATATGGAGGTAGGAATACACCAAATCAAGTATAGTAGTTTATGATGAATGCCAATCGCTTCTCAATAACAATATGTGTGGGCGTGATAGGATTGGCGATAGCTGCCGGCGTCGGGTATAGTCAGGATATTACCCCGCTGGAAAGCCTCCAGCCGATCAGTTCGCCCCTGCACAGTATAATGCGGGCAGAGGGAGCGTGGGCCGCCGGCCAGCCGGCCGCCAACATAACTGAGTATGAGTTTGACTTCACGGCTATGCCCGGGCTGAATCTGCGCCAACAGTACAATCAGTCTATTATCACACACAAGAATGCTGTACTGAACACGGGTCTGGAAGAGAATCTTATCAATGAATTGTCCTTGGAACTAACTTCGCGCACTAACTTGGCTTTCGCGCGTGAGGTCAAGACAGTCAAGGATTTGCAGCAGATTCTGCTTCAGGGCACCACGACCAAGTCGCTCAGCCTCAGTCAAGGCTTCGGGGCGGGCCACAGTAGTGGGGTGTTGGGGTTCGAGCAAATTGAGACGAGCAAGTTTGCTGGCTCCAATGACCCCGAAGAACTACTCACCCGTATTATGAGCCTAAATACCGGTCTGGGTGAGGGCTATAATCTGGTTGCTAAACTGACCAATACTGACGCACCTGACGTCCTCGGACTCCATCGGCGCCAGGCCGAAGCCACTTTGGCTATGCCCCTCAGTGGCGGGGACGGTCAGATTTCGTATTCTAAACTCACTGAAAGCGAAGGCATCCACAGCAAAAGCGTCAAGAGTTTTGATGTCTTGGCGCCATTGGCGCTTTTCGGCGGAGAAGCCAAGGCTGAGTATCATCGGAGTCTGACTGTCAAAGATGGTACGGAAACCAAAGAGCGGACTGTCAAGTTGTTCACACCGCTAGAAAGCATCCGCTCCGGCGCGACCTTCCTGTACAGCTCCGAGCCGGTGCACCGCAAAGGCAAACCGACTCAGCAAGTGCGCAATGTAGAGCTGTACACGCCTCTTGGGTTTCTGGGTACCACAAGTACTCTGAAACTTCAGCGCGGTGCCATCAGTGAGCCGGGCCGGCATGAGCGCCTGCGGGGTGCTCATCTGACCGCGCTGGTGCAGGGCAAGGACATGAGCCTGCGGACGAAGTCTCGGCGGGTTGACAGCGACGGGACACTCGAGACGATCCGCGAGTATTGGCTGGATACGCCTAACCTGAGCTTGCTGAATGACACGGCTAACCTGGAGTATCATCTGTACAAGCGCGACAACAATGGCGAGAAGTCCCAGCGGCCCCGCATGGCGCTCTCAGTGCCCCTGGGCTTTGTGGACAATGAGGCAATTCTCACGCACAATATTGAGCAGATTGAGCGGAAGAACAAGCCTACTCAGGAATTGCGCACCAGCGACTTCCAGATGCCGTTTAGCCTCTTTGGTACTGCGGCTAAATTGGAGCAGAATCGGGTAACGCTGCGGGAGACGGACCGTTATGAGATACGCTATCGCAGTTACCTGGCCGTAGCAATGAACGGCGAAAAACTGGAACTGGAACGGCGGGTCACTAATATACCGGGCGATGAGGGTACCGCGCGGGAGCGCCGGTTCTCTATCCAAACGCCGAAATTTGAGCTGTTTACCGACTGGGCAGGGCTGAAAGGCAATCACATTGTCACTGAGTACTCAGACAAACCCAGCATACGCACCACCAGTATTGACCTCACGGCTCAGCCCTTTAAGTCGTTGGACCTAACTGGTAACTATTATATCCGTGATGCGGGCGACGGCCAGGATAGCCGGACTCGTAAACTGCACGGCACTCTGAAACTCTCCGATACTCTCGCCCTGAAAGGGCGCTTTGACCAGTCCAATACGGCGGATAACGAGGCCACTATTCTTCGCAATGTCTATCTGACCAAGGACAAAAACGGAGATAACGGCTTGGGGATTCAAGTGGGATACACCACCTGGGGGGGATTGGACCAGGAGTCGGACTCGGCCAGTGACATCCGATTCGCGTGGGGGAATCCTAAGCATCTTGGTCTCAATCTGCAATTGACTGAATACGATGCCAAGAAGTGGAGCCTGCTGGACGAGCCGATAATAGAGGCAGCTATTCAGCACGGCGAATCTGACCGGCTCAATATCAAATTTGAATACGGAGACCAGCCCGGCCGACCGGCGCGTAAACGCGGCATTCATCTGTCCCTGCCGGCTCTGGGCGGTGCTATGAAACTGGGCTATGTCAACAATCCCCTGGGACGCCACGGCAAGAGTGTACTGCCGGCTACCCGCTATGATCTGGGCTTCTCGCGCCAGATATTTGGTGGTGTGAATCTGGATGTCGGCTACCGCTATTGCGACTTCCGCGAGCAGGTTCTGCCCGAGCAAGTGGTTCAGTACCTGAAACTGCAACTGGTTGGCGGAGCGGAAGACGCGGGCGGTAAAATTGACCTGAGTTATCAGTCGGGCGACTTTGTCCCCCAGCCCAACCCCAAAAAAGTCGTACCGGCCGCCCTGTTGGATTTGAGTTACACCAAGAACTGGGGTGACCAGGGCAGCCTGGTGCTCTCCCTGCACCGTGTTACGCCGCCGGCCAACTCACAGGACATCAAGAAGTCTTGCGAGGGCCGGTTGGAATATAGTGCTGCCTTCTAAGGATATACCTGACTTCGGAAATCTTCCCCGCGTGTAGCCGAGGATAGCGTCACTTCCTTACTTCGCGCATCTCCACTAACCAGCAGTAGACATACCCCTCACTGTTGTATATACTATATTACCTTACTGTTCATAGTAAACCAAAAGAGGAGGTCTATTGCGCATGGCTTCAACAGACTTTCATAGAAGGGCTGTGGGGATACTCCTGGCAGTGTTAATGCTGGTGGTCGTGGATAGATGGGCCAGTCCGGCTTATTCAGCGCCGGAGCAGGGACTGGTGCTGTATTTGAATGCGGCGATGAATAGTGGACAGGACTTTAACCCTCAGGCTACCACCTGGACTGACCTCAGCGAGGAGGGTAACAATGGTAGCCTGCGTAACTATGACACTCCCACTTGGGTGGGCAGCGGACAGACCGACGACCCCCATTGTCTGCGCTTCAATGGCCAGGGCAACTATGTAGAGGTGGCCGACGCCGACAGCCTGGATATGACCGAAGCCTTTACTATTGAGGCACTGGTCCGGATCCGCCAAGGCACCCTCAAAACGGAGGTTATGGCCCCGTTTTTGGCGAAGGGCAGCATGGGCAGCATTGGTGATTTCAACTTGCAGGTGCGTTCAGGTGGTAAGATAGGTCGTGTTTTCCTCAATACTCAAATCAAGGGGAAAACTGAGACTCTGAACACCGGCCCGACCATCGAACTGGCCGACGACACCTTCGCCCACTTCGTCTTTTCGTATGACATTAACCGCGAGCCGCGTTCGCAGTGGTATGTCAATGGTGAAACTGCCGGTCAGCACAACCAGAAATGTGAGTTGGTGGCCAATGATAATCCTGTTGCCATTGGCAGCCACCAAGCCGGGAAGAAACATCGGTTAGAGGGTGACATCGCCTTTGTGCGGTTGTATAATCGTGCTCTGACGGCCGATGAAATAGAGCAAAATCACAGAGAGGCTGTGGCGCTGGTGCCGAATGTCGCGCAGCCGGTAAAGGTAGTGAGAAAAGTGCAGCAGACGCAGCAACCCGCAGGTTTGAGCTATAAGGAAGCCCGCATTTGTGTTACTGGTTATGACACCAACCGCCCTGACGATTTCCCCGGACTCGGCGATTTCATTGGTTGGGTGGGCGGTGTAGTTAGGCTGGCAGACGGCGATTTGCTCTTTGTCCACTCGGCGGGATACTGGCATGTCTCCTTCGCTACTCCCCATGTCATTACGGATAACCTGAAGGAGAGTTACTCCAAGTCGGGCTTCGCCCCCAATCACCAGGCGCCTACCGGCGGCCGCATTATGGCCGTGCGCTCTACTGACAACGGGAAGACCTGGAGCCGGCCGGTCACGGTCTACGACGGCCCCCTTGATGACGGGTGCAGCAACGTTTTTGTCACCGATAGGGGCACAGTGTTGGTCTTCGTCAACATGCAGGCTTCCTGGTACGGTCTGTCGGAGGCCCCCGAGGGCCACCAGGAGCTTAACACTCGCCAGTTAGTGACGCGGTCTACTGATAATGGTCAGACCTGGACTGAACCCGTCCCCATTAACAGTTCGGGCACCTTCTACACGCGGTCCTATTCCGGTTGTATCCAGTTGCCCGACGGGGGTATTCTGTGGATGACTTATGACATGTTCAAGGGGCGTTCGTTGTTAGATGGGACGATCCATCGCTCCGACGACGACGGCAATACCTGGCGAATTATCTCCAATATCCACCGCGACGGCGTACACACCGATGAGGGCGATCTGGTGCGACTCTCTGATGGCCGTATCCTTCTGGTCCTCAGGCCTGACGGCGGTGTGATGGCCTCGGATGATGATGGAGTGACCTGGGAGGAAATTAGCAAAATCGGTCCAGATTATGTCTACGCCCCCCGTGTGGCGGTGCTGGAGGATGATACGGTAGTATGCACGGCCGGCGGCAGCGGCGGCCAGAGCATCTTCCTGAGCACGGACGAAGGCAAAACATGGTCCGACCCCATCACGGTAGACCCCTCGGTGTATGGCTACGGCAAGCTCTTCCTGATGGAGGACGAATCATTCCTGCTCGGCTATGTCCAGTCTGGCGGCACCCCCAACCGCTGCTGGCTGACCCGATTTCGGGTTAACGATGAACGCAATGGCATTGAGTTGCTGCCGATTGGCGAGTAGTGCCAAAACTTATTTCCAAAGAGGAACGTGACATGCGAGTATTCAGTCGGAATCAGATGAGCATCTGGGCAATTGTGGCAGTGGTGTTGGGGTTGGTGGTAATTGGGGCAAGATGGTCAGCGCCGGCTCAGTCAGCCGACGAAGCAACCCAGGCACAACCGGAGGTGGACAAAGTGAACAGTCTAACCTATGAACAGGGTCGAGTGTGCGTTACCGGCTATGACACCAACCGCCCTGACGATTTCCCAGGACTCGGTGATTTTATCGGCTGGGCCGAGTGTGTTACCCGCGCCCCCAACAGCGACATCCTGTACGCCAATTCGGCGGGCTACTGGCACGTCTCGTTCGCCAAGCCGCTCGTGGTGACGCAGGACAAACGCGAAAGCTGGCCTGATTTCGTCTTCAATTGGGACGCGCCCAGGGGCGGACGCGTAATGCTGGAGCGCTCTTCGGACAACGGTAAGACCTGGAGCCGGCCGGTAACGGTCTATGATGGCCCTCTGGATGAGCGGCCTGACAACATCTTCGTCACTGGCGCGGGCACGATACTGCTCTTTGTTAACGTGCAGTCTTCGTGGTACGGATTCGAGGAGGCGCCGGCGGGCCATCCGGAGCTAAACACGCGGCAACTGGTGCTGCGCTCCACCGACAACGGTTACACCTGGAGTGAGCCTATCTGGATTGAGAGCGCCGGCACCTTCTACGCGCGCAGCACGTCCAGTTGCATCCAGCTTCCCGACGGGGGCATCCTCTGGAAGACCTATGACATGGACAAGGGGAGCCCGCGGCTGTTTGGGGCATTCCACCGCTCTGACGATGACGGCAAGACCTGGCGAGTCATCGCCACCCTTCGCCGCAACGATGTGTCCGTGGACGAGGGGGATATGGTCCGGCTGTCTACCGGGCGCATCGTCATGGTCTGCCGCCCCGATGGGGGCGTGTATGTATCTGACGATGACGCTGTAACCTGGGATAAAATCGGTCGCATGGGGCCGCCGAAAGTCAAGTCGCCGGCCATGTTCGTGCTCTCAGACGACACTATCGTTTGTGCCTGTACGATCGGGACGCTGCACGTGCTCATTAGCAAAGACGGTGGGTATAACTGGACGCAGCCGCTCGCGCTGGACCCGACCAGCTACGGCTATCCAGGCGGCTTTTTGATGCAAGACGAATCAATCTTCCTGAGCTACACGAAATCGGGCGGCACTCCTACTCGCTGCTACGCGCTGCGCTTCGGGGTCAACGAGCAGCGTGATGGCATTGAATTGCTGCCGATTGGCGAAGGATAGAAAGTGCCGTCTGTACCATCGCTTCGCAACAACTCAATTTTGCGTCTGGCGCCTCAGATAAGGTAATTGTCCACAAACAAACTTGAGGAGTGGATGACTATGTATGCTTCTGTAGATAGTAGAAAGGCTGGGCCGTTGAAGGTATTCGTTGTGATTGGCTTGGCGGTGTTTGCCTTGACAAAATGGGTTAGCCCGGCTCGGTCGGCAGTGGAAGAGGGCCTGGTGCTGTATTTGAATGCGGCGAACAACAGTGGCCAGGACTTTGATGCTCAGGCCACCACTTGGACTGACCTGAGCGGGAAGGGTAACAATGGTGTACTGCGTAACTATGACACTCCCACCTGGGTGGGCAGTGGCCAGCCCGGCGACCCGTATTGCCTGCAGTTCAATGGCCAGGGCAATTATGTAGAAATAGCGCAGGCTGCCAGTCTTGATACGCCTGAGGCTTTCACTATTGAGGCCCTGGTTCGCATCCGCCAAGGTAGTCTGAAGGCCGAGGAGATGGCGCCGTTCCTGGCCAAGGGGGGAATGGGCAGTGGCGGCGACTATAACTTGCAGGTGCGTCTCTCCGGTCAGATCGGCCGGCTTTTTGTCAATGCCCAGATCAAAGATAAGAATGAAGACATTCTCAACACCGGCCCAATTATTGAACTGGACGATGACACCTTTGGTCACTATGTTTTTTCCTATGATACCAATAGTGAGCCGCACTGCAAGTGGTATGTCAACGGCGCGCTGATTGGCACTTCTAATCAGAAGTTCGAGTTGGTAGCGAATGACAACCCGCTTGCCATCGGCAGTCACCAGACTGGGGAGAAGCACCGGCTACAAGGAGATATCGCTTACGTGCGGCTCTATAGCCGGGCGTTGACCGCCGAAGAAGCACAGCAAAATCATGCCGAAGCAGTCACAATCGTACCGGCCGTTGCTGAGCCGCCGAAAGTTCTTAAAAAGGTGGAGGAACCAACAGTGAAGGGCTTAACTGCTGAACAGGCTCGCGTATGTGTTACTGGTGCTGATCACAACCGCCCCGACCATTTCCCCGGCTTAGGTGATTTCATTGGTTGGGTGGGCGGAGTGGCCCGAATGCCCGACGGTGACTTGCTCTTTGTCCACTCGGCGGGCTACTGGCATTCCTCGTTTGCCTGGCCGATGGTAATAGGCGAGGAGACGCGCAAGCGTTGGGAGGCCGGCGGTTGGCCTCTGGACCATAAGGCCCCCACAGGTGGGCGAACTATGGGCTGCCGGTCTTCGGACAACGGTAAGACCTGGAGCAAACCATTTACTATCTACGATGATCCCCAGGACGACGGCCCCGACAATATCTTTGTCACGCGTGAAGGCACGGTATTGGTGTTTGTCAATGTGCAGGCTAATTGGTACGGGTTATCCGAAGCTCCGGAAGGCTTGCAGGAACTTAATACCAAGCAATTAGTGCTGCGGTCCACCGATGGCGGGAAGACCTGGAGTGAACCGATTGCAATTGAAAGTGCTGGCGATTACTACTCGCGGAGCCACTCAAATTGTATCCAACTCCCTGACGGTGGCATATTGTGGCAGACTTACGACATGGACAAAGGCGGCAGCCGGCTCTATGGCGTCATCCATCGCTCGGATGATGATGGCAAGTCCTGGCAAGTCATCTCCACTATCCGCCAGGAAGACGTTAACGTTGACGAGGGCGACATGGTCCGCCTGTCTAACGGCCGACTGGTGATGGTGGTGCGGCCCGATGGTGGGGTCTATGTGTCTGACGACGACGGTGTAACCTGGCGCCGCACCGGGCAGATGGTCACCAGCGGAAAAGTCAAGGCACCGGCCACGTTTGTGTTGTCCGATGATACTATTGTCTGCACCTGTACCTACGGCGGACTGCAAGTATTTCTGAGCAGCGACGGGGGCGAGACGTGGACCGACGCCATCCCCCTTGATACCTCATGCTACGGCTACCCCAAGGGCTCCTTAATGGAAGATGAATCTATACTCCTGGGATATGTTAAGAGCGGCGCTGCGCCGAATCGGTGCTATCTAATTCGCTTCCGGGTCAATGAGAACCGCGACGGCATCCAACTGTTGTCCATTGGCGAAGAGACCAACCAGGCTGGTGCTGTGGGGAGCAGCCAGACGGGAGAGGTGAACCAGGACTGGGACGCTATCTTGGGTGAAGCATAATGCACGAGTAGGAGAGCAGAAAATGAAAGAGTCGCTGCCGCAAGTCGCTGCTGTGGTGATGTGTATACTGGCCGGAGCTGTGATGACTCACAGCGCCTGCGGCCAGGATTTTGACATGTATCGCAAGATCCTGGTCTCGCCCACGGTTAATACCCCGGAGCCGTTCAAAGGCTTCGGGGGTTTCTGTGGGTGGCCGAAGATTTGCCGATTGCACAATGGTGACCTGTTTGTGACGTTCTGCGCCGGCTACTGGCACGCCTCTTGGCCTACCCCGCTGGACTGCCCCCCCGAGTATATAGAATATCTGACACAAAAATATCCCTGGATAGCCGAGTGGGACGCGCCCGACGGCGGCCATATGATGTGGATTCGCAGCCGCGATAACGGCAAGACCTGGACGCGCCCGCGGGCCTTTCCGGTAGTCCCGGGAGCCTACGGGATTGGTGATGTGGCGCAACTGTCTGATGGGACGATGATCACCGGCGCTGTCATTCAGGACCACTACGGCTGGAAGATTCCGGCTATACCCCTGGAGTTTGCCCGAGTTGTTGCCAATCGGCTGCCGATGAAAACCGTGATCTTCCGCAGTGAGGACAACGCCGAGACCTGGGAAGAAACCACGCGCATCACTGGGCCGTTCTTTGCTAAGATGGGCCATCCGCATACATTCCTTGAGGCCCACGATGGCGGTCTATTGCTGCTGACCTGTGGAGTGCCTCTGCCATCAGGCGATGGTTGGAATTTTGGTGCCCAGCGGTATTTGTCGGCTATGTTGCGCTCTGAGGACAAGGGAGAGACCTGGCGAACTCTGTCTATCTTCGGTAGCAATGATTTCAATGTTGAAGAAGGCAGCGCTGCTTACCTACCCGATGGCAGCATTGGCACTGCATCGCGACCGACCTCGGCCTGGTTCCAGTCCTATGACCACGGCCGCACCTGGTCAGAGCCGCGGGAACTCATTGAAGGATCGGGCCGCCGCTACAAGAAAGGCGACCTCGTGGTGACTCCAGACGGAATCGCCGTACTTGTGTTTTGTGGCGGTCCCGGTGGTCACGGCGAAGTCATATACAGCCGTGACAGTGCCCAAACCTGGGTAAAGCCGGCTCCGGATCGGGGTTTCAAATTTGATCCACTCGCTTACTATCCCAACGCCTGCGTGCTCGCGGATGGCTCTATCTTCGCGGTGGGCGACCATCAGGGCTTTCAGTGCGAGTATGGGCCCTATGGTGCAGAGACAGTCGCCATGCGCTTCCGCATCAAATCGCCCGAGGAGGGCGAAGGCATTGAACTGCTGCCTATTGACGAAGAATAGGAAGGAGACAGATAATGAAAGCGGTCAGGGTGAAATCAGTTTTCGCGTTTGCACTATTCTTGATTGTAGGAGGATTAATGATGTGCGCTGTGGCCTCGACCGATGATTTTGACAAATACCGCAAAATATTGGTGTCACCCACCATTAATACTCCTCAGTATTTTGCAGGCTTTGGTGGTTTTTGCGGCTGGCCCGAGATCTGCCGGCTGCACAATGGCGACCTCTTTGTCACCTTTGGCGCCGGCTACTGGCACGCGTCCTGGGTGACACCTTTTGACATACACCCCAGAACCCGTGAGCGCTATAAGGAGCAGTTCCCATGGTTAATGGACTGGGAGGCTCCCACTGGCGGCCATGTTATGTGGATTCGCAGTACTGATAACGGCGAGACCTGGACCCAACCAAAAGCATTCCCAGTAGTGCCCGGCGCTTACGCACTCAGCGACGTGAAGCAGTTGAGCGATGGGACCATGCTTGCCGGAGCGAAGATTGAAATACACCACTACCGCTCGGGGATGCCGACTACGCCCGTAGAGTTTGCACAGTGGGCCGCCACGCATATCCCAATGAAAATGGTCGTCTACCGCAGCAACGATAGTGGCGAGACGTGGTACGAGGTCTCCCGTCCGCACGGGCCGTTCATGTTCCTTAGCAGTCAGCACGCCTTTCTGGAGGCACCTGACGGCGCGGTGTTGCTGCTCATTTCGGGGGTACCCTATCCCGGCGGGGGCGACTGGCCCCAAAGCGAGGAGCGATTCGTCTCGGCGATGATGCGCTCAGAAGATAAAGGCGGGACCTGGGAAGTGATCTCCGTCGTAGGCAGCAACGACTTCAACGTGGAAGAGTGTACCCCCTCGTATCTGCCTGACGGCAGTATCGGCTTCGCCTCTCGTAAAACCTCGGCCTGGTTCCAATCCTACGACGACGGCCGCACTTGGTCCGAGCCGCGCAAACTTCTCGAAGGAAGCGGCAAGATATTCAAGAAAGGTGATTTGCAGGTGACTCCTGACGGGACCGCTGTTCTGGTCTTTTGCGGCGGACCAGGAGGTAGCGGTCAAGTGATGTACAGTCGGGACAGCGGTAAAACGTGGGTTAAGCCGGCGCCCGACCGCGGCTTCAAGTTTGACCCCATAGCCTATTATCCCGACGCCTGTGTGCTGGAGGACGGGTCTATCTTTGCCGTCGGCGACCATCAAGGCTTTGAGTGTGAGTACGGACCATACGGGGCAGAAACTACCGCCATGCGCTTCCGCATCAAGTCTGCGGAGGAAGGCGAAGGCATTGAACTGCTGCCGATTGGCGAATAGAAAGGGAGGATAAGAATGAGAAACCTATCAACGAGAGTATTTGTGGTTAGTCTGACACTTCTGGTAATAGGGGCGTTGACTACGTCTAGTAGTACTTCGGCCCAGGATTTTGACAAGTATCGCAAGATTCTGGTCTCGCCGACGGTCAACACGCCAGATTACTTTCAGGGCTTTGGTGGCTTCTGCGGCTGGCCCAAGGTCACCCGCCTGCAAAACGGCGACGTCTTTGTGACCTTCACGGCGGGCTACTGGCACGCCTCCTGGCCCACGCCCCTGGACATGCACCCTGACCTCGAAGCGCAATACAGACGCACCCACGCCTGGATGTTCGACTGGGACGCACCCGATGGCCCCCATCTGATGTGGATTCGTAGTAGCGATAACGGCAAGACCTGGACACGCCCCACGACCTTTCCCGTGGTACGCGGCGCCGAGGGCATCGTTGATGTGATCCAACTGCGAGATGGGACAATGTTTGCCGGCGGTGATATTGAGCTCCACCGCGGCTACCGGCATAAGTGGCCCACCGATCCGGTGGAGTTTGCTAAGATGGCTGACGGGCGTCTGCCCCAGACAGCGGTGGTGTATCGCAGCGAAGACAATGGCGAGACCTGGGAGGCGTTGCCCGAGCTGAACGGGCCGTTCCTCTTGCGCACGTGCTTACAGGACTTCGTCGAATCGCCTGAGGGTGCCGTGCTCGCCTTGTGCGGCGGGATACCGTATCCCACGGGCGAGGATTGGCCCTGCGGGGCCCGGCTGCCGAACGTAATGGCGCTACTGCGCTCGGAGGATAAGGGCGAGACCTGGACGACTCACTCCATCTTCGGGACCGACGAAGTTATGGATGAGCGCACTATCGCCTATCTGCCCGATGGCAGTATCGGTGCTGTCCAGCGGCCCATGGGCAGTTGGATTCAGTCCTATGATAACGGTCTGACCTGGTCCCAGCCGCGCAACCTCACTCCGGGCACGCACATGTTAAAGAGCGACTTGGTGGTCACACCCGGCGGAACGGTGGTGCTGGTCTTTTGTGGTGGGACTGGCGGCCACGGCCAGGTGATGTACAGCCGGGACAACGGCCAGACCTGGATAAAGCCGGCTCCGGACCGTGGCTTCCAGTTTAACCCCATAGCGTATTACCCTGACGCCTGTGTGCTGGATGATGGCTCGATCTTCACGGTTGGCGATCATCAGGGGCGTGGCATCGGTCCCAACAAGTATGGTCCCTTTGGGGGCGAAGTGGTGGCCATGCGCTTCCGCATCAAATCGGCTGAAGAAGGCGAGGGCATTGAACTGCTGCCGATTGGCGGCCCGCCAATCAAGTAGCCGCGAGCGTCGGCCGCAAGGCTCAAGATGAAAAGCGAGGCGTCCTGTAGGTGCGGTCTGTGAAGGAGGGAGGGTGTAACCTTCCATTGACCTGGCTGTTCCTGCTAATGCAGGCTCAGGACACCTCGCCCATCTTTGTATTAGTAGACGAATTACCCCGCCACAAAGTTCCCCACTTTGTTGTTTTATTACACATTTGTTGCCTACAGGCCGTAAACTCGAAAATTGCCTCCGTGGGCCTATTCGTTAGTTTTCCACAGAAAAAGTGTAGACATAGCCTATTATCAACGGAGTTTTCCACATTTTCCACCATAAATTGGGGCAGAACGCGTGTTCTACTAAAACGTCCTAATTCGTCCCCACGCGGGTCAACGGCATGCCCATGACCCTCCCAGATGATCACCGCAAGCAGGCCATTCACACGATTCAGAATGTAGCCCAGGGAATCTCCTGGGGCCGGAAAATCACGCTTATCTCAGGAAATTGTCTGCTGAGGTCGTCGGCCAAGTAGCGCAAGCCAGGGTCCTCACTGGCTGAGTGGCAAGTTTCTATGAGCGCGATGTCATTGTCAATGGCGAAGCGTTGGGCAAAGTCGTTGGTCTCACCGACAATGAGCACTTCTGCGCCACGAGGTAGTAGATGCTCAACCCACACATCAATGTGACGGTCCAGCCCCAGACCACCCCAGGCAGTGCCCACATTGCTTACGATCCGATCCAAGTCGCCGGTTACGCGCAAATGACTCATCGCTAACGCCTGGCGAGTCCGGATGGCCAAATCTCCTACCGCAGTACGCTCAACCTTGTGCTGGGAGTAAGCCCAGGCGCGGGACTGGGGTTCGGGCAAACCGATTGCCTCCCACAGAGCCGGTCCGATATGGGTAGGATCAACGGTGGAGTGAACTCGCAGGACGCTGATGTTGTGCTCGTCCAGTAAGTCCAGCCGTGCTTGGTCAGACGCCCAAGGCTGACCTGGAGGGTCGGTTGCCCACACTGGATAGTCATAGAAAGTCAGGGCCTCGTGGCAGATAATCAGGTTACAGTCCTGCGTGGTGGCATGCTCGATAGCAAAGCGCGTAGCCATCCAGCAGACGCAAATGCCCTGCACGTGCTGATCGCCACTGCCGTGCAGGAAACCCTCTTCTGGGTTCAAGCGGCCTTCGGGGTTGAACGTGGCGAAAAATTGCTCGACTGTATGTCCGGTTATCATCAGACCTTAGTGCTTCTCCTATTGTTGCCCGGGATGAGTCATAGCCGACCAATTCTTCTAAACGCCGATTGAGTGCCTCAGCGCGGCAGCAATCTGAGGGGCTTTCCACCTTCTTCAACTCTTCGGAAGAATGTCAACTCGAGTTGGCGCTGTAGCGAAGGTTTGGAGTCCAAAAGGGATAATCGCTCCCGCACCAGGGGGGCGACCGGCGCAGCTTTGGCGCCGAGGGCGGTGAGGAACCTGACGACATCCTCCCACTCGGCGGAACCCCTCGGACGGCTCTCGTCGCCCAGCAACCCAACCATTGTTTCCAGCTCCGACTCCTCGCCGCGAATGCAGAACAGGGCGTAGCAGGTGTCGGCCAGGAATGGGTTTTCCGCCGTGCGGTACTGCTCCAGAACTGCAAGGGCGTCGGAGGCAGCCGGGCCGATGGCGGCCAGCGTCCAGGTGACGGCGCGATCTTCACCTTCGGCGGCCGCGTAAAACTCGACCAGCAGGGGGACGGCTTCCGCGGCTGCCGGTCCCATCGCAGCCAGCGCGCGCAGCGTGCCCACACCCTTGTCGCTGTCTTTTTCACCTTCGACTATCTTCATTGCGTCGGGCAGTGCCGACGCAGCGGCCTCGCCGCAACGGGATAGCCCATACGCAGCAACCCGCACGACGCCCGCATGCGAATCACACAGCGCTTGTCGCAACGCCGGCACGACCGTGTGAGCATACGGCGACACATCCTCGGGTGCATATCCGTTCACAGCGTGATCCCAGGTCCGTGGGCCGGCGATGCCGCCCAGGGTGAAAGTCGCGCCCAGGCGCACGAAAACATCGGGATGTGACAGAAGCGCGGCTATTTTCGACGCCGCCGGATACGCCTCGGGGCCGATCGCCTCAAGTGCGCGCAGGGCGGGGAAGCGAACTCCCGGATCATCGAGCAATCGAGCAAGTGTCGGTGTGGCTTGAGCGGCCTGGGGACCCAGTTCAAACAAAGCCATCGCCGCCGCCCGGCGCTGCGAAACATCAGAACCATCCAGCCCCGCGACACACTGTTCCACCGACTTGCCGCGGAAGGCGGCCGCCTCGTCTTTCAGACCCGTGATGGCCGGCGGCTCTTCTGGGTCCGCCACCGGGCCAAGCTTCTCAATGTAATCGGCCGCCGTGGCTCGAATCGCGTCATATTCCTCGATGTCCAGAGGCTTGCCGGCCTCCACCTCGTGCACAACGACGGCTTTGAGGCGTGTCCTCAGCGCCTCCAGCCATTCCCCCGCTTCGATGGCTGCCGGGTCCGGTGTCTTCGCCGTCACAAGATCCTCGACCATCTGCAGGTAGCGGTAGTCGTCAACGCCTTCGCGGCGCCCCTCCCAACCCGTAACGGGCATGGGCTCGTTGCTGTCTGGTTCCCACCAGACGTGACTGTGATGCCCGGTGCCAGAGTATACCCAGAGCGTATTGCCGCCGAGCCTGTATGCCCAGGTGTACAGCCCTGCGAAGTATCGCTCACAAAGTGGGCTGAAGTTCTGCCTCCATATGCGATAGGAATAGGTCCAGACCTCTGCGCCCATTCGTCTGGCCTCAGCCTGCATCTCGGGTGTCACCTCCCCGTCCTGTAAGGTCCACACGTCGTGCAAATCACCATACGCATATGCTGCAGTGACACTGGTGTCCGTCAGCAGGCGAATGGGCACCGTACGCAGGGGAGCATAGGTTTCCCTCAGCCCGCGTGCTGGATAAGGCGGTTCATCCCAGCCCATTATTATGATTTCTGGCCACCCGCGCTTGCGTCGCTCCGTCTCCAGCCACGCCACCGCCGCTTCCATCTGCGCTTGGGAATACTTCGGGCCGGTGATGCCGGCTTGCACGGCTACAACAGGGATTTCCGGGCTAACAAGCCCCGCCTCGACGGCCAG
>JALGUR010000116.1 GCA_029820565.1 Candidatus Zipacnadia bacterium | reverse complement strand
CTTCCTTTTTTCGACCACGTGGTCTACTAACTCTAGCTCTGATTCATCGGGAGGCGCGACCCCCTCAGCGTCAATCTTGTCAATCTGCTCCTGCAGACCCTCCAGTGTGGGGACCGTGTAGTTGTCAGTACGGATTTTGAAGGGCATAAGGTCATGGGTGGTGGCTGAAATGCGGTGCAGATTGCCTGCCTCATCCTCGTAGGTCTGATCATCAATCCTTTTCATTGGCTGGGGTTGGTAACCTGCCGGCGGTACTAAGCCGACAGTGATGATGTCCATTCCCAGCGCATCGTGCAAGTCAATGGTGTCGCGTTTGTAATCTGCGACCACTTCATCACGTCGGCCCTCCCACAGGGCTTGCGTCTCCCGAAACTTGGCATGAAGCAGCGTGGGGCGGCCCAGAATGTCCTCGTATATATTGTAGTCGACCCAATGCTCCCCCCAGGGGACGATATCTGGCTCCTGGTGCTGGAGGGTCTTCAGTACGCGTTCGCGTGGTAACATTACCTGCTATTTCCTTATGTGGTTTGGGTCTAATGAAACCTGGCTTTCTATGGTTGATGTGCGCACAATTCGGTATGTCTCGCGGCAACACCCCCCTGGTCTGCCATGTGTTTGCTCACATTTCTAATAGCTCCGCGGTTTGCGCCAGCGCCTCGCCGACAGCTTGAATTACTTGATCCACCTGTTGGGCGCTGATGATCGCAGGCGGCTCGAACCTCAGCACCCGGGGATCATTCAGAGCAAATGCGACCAATATCTGGCGCTGAGCCAGAGCGCTTATGGTCAAACCGCCCAGATCGCTATCGGTAAACTCCATCCCGACCAGCAGGCCCTTGCCCCGCACAGCGCTTATCATTTCCGGATAGTTGGCAGCAACGCCACTAAGACCTGCCAGAAGCTGCTCGCCGCGCTGGGCGCATTTCTCGGCCAGGTTCTCGTCAGTGATGACTTGTAGCGCGGCCAGCGCTGCCGCACAGGCCAGCGGATTTCCCCCGAAAGTGGAACTGTGGATTATGGGACTATCTTCAAAGATAGTCCAAACCTGGGGGGTGGCGACAGCCGCACCAATCGGCATCACCCCGCCGCCCAGGGCCTTGCCCAGTGTTATGATATCAGGCGCCACTTCCTGCCAATCGCAGGCGAACATCCGCCCGGTACGCCCCAAGCCGGTCTGGATCTCGTCAAAGATGAGCAGAGCGCCGCTGTTATTACAGATCTGGCGAGCCTTCGTCAGATAGCCCGCCGGAGGGATGATGATGCCGGCTTCGCACTGGATCGGTTCTAAGATGACCGCCGCCGTTTGGTCGTCAACGGCTTGGGCCAGTGCTTCCGCGTCACCGAACGGGACATGAGTGAAGCCCGTGAGCAGTGGCTCAAAGGGTTGCTTGTAAACCTCACGCCCCGAGGCGCTCAGCGCGCCGAAAGTTTTGCCGTGGAAAGCCCCCTCAGCGGCCACAAACTTGGGTCGCCCAGTGCAGCCGCGGGCGAACTTCAAGGCTGCTTCGACCGCCTCGGCCCCGGAGTTGCACACAAAGCAGTATTGCAGATCGCCCGGGGTGATCTCCGCGAGGGCCTCGGCCAGCTCGCCGTAGAGCGGGTTGAGCAGCACGTGACTGCTGAGGGGCTGTCGCGCTGCCTGCTTCTGGATGGCCTGAACAATCCGCGGATGGCAGTGCCCCATCGTGAAGACACCTGGCCCGCCCAGGCAGTCCAGGTAGCGGCGGCCGTCTGAGGCGGTGACATAGCAGCCTTGGGCAGCGACCTCGACATTATCCAGTCCCATAAACTTGGTGAGTGCGGCCATACCGGGGTTGATGAACTTCTCATATCGGGTGAAGGTGGCTCTGGCCAAATCTTCCTTGCCAGAAGCCGGGGAATTGCTGTTCATAGTGTGTTTACTCCCGATCTTTGATGGGTGCTGGCCCTGTCATCAAGCAGGCCGCTTCCGGGCTGGGCAAGCTTGCGGAAGCGGCCTTCGTGTGTTGTTCAATAGGCGAGGTAAACCCAGAGAATTTTCAGAATGGATGCTGAGCCGGGTTGTAATCTAAATGGTCGGGGCGGCCGGATTTGAACCGGCGACCTTTTGACCCCCAGTCAAACGCGCTAACCAAGCTGCGCCACGCCCCGACCGGCCAGCACCAAAAACTGTTTTCTCGCGACTGCCTCTGTTACAGACTGGCTTTTACCCGGACGTTGCTTTTTGTCTAGTAAGCGGGCGTTATCGCCTCAGGCAACGTCATCTTTGAAGGTCTTACCGGGCTTGAAGACAGGTGCCCATTTCTCCCCAATGTAGACTGCCGCCCCTGTCTGCGGGTTGCGCCCCATACGCGACCTGCGCCAGCGCGCCTCGAAGCTGCCGAATCCGGTAATCTGGACCTTGTCGCGCCGCTGCAGGGCCCTGGTGATAGTCTCCAGCAGCACGTCCAGGGCTTCTTTGGCCCCCACCTTCGTCAGGTCCGCCTTCTGGGCGATTACATCCACCAGTTCTGCTTTGTTGACTATACGTGCCATTGACCAGCCTCCCTCCACGTTTTAGAGAACATTCGGTTACTGATAGATTCGTCCGAACCGAGCTAACTCCTCCCTACGAGGGTGGGTCACTCGGGTCGGTTACTGGCTGTCTGCCACGGTTCGACTTCGGCCTTATGGGGCCGGCCCATTAAACGTTCGACTTCGGCGGTGGGACTGACACCTCCAAACAAAATCCGGTAGACAGTCTCGGTTACCGGCATCTCTATGTCCAGCTTTGCGGATAGCTCCCTGGCCGCAATGGTTGTATATACACCCTCAGCAACAGCAGGAGTGCTGTCCTGTACGGCACTGAGCGTCTCGCCGTTGGCCAGGCGCCTTCCTACCTGCCAGTTGCGGCTGAGCTGACTGTTACAGGTGGTGACCAGGTCACCGACGCCAGCAATGCCCCAGAAGGTGGCCGCTTTAGCCCCCAGTTGCACGCCGAGGCGACCAATCTCGGTCAGGCCCCGCGTGATCAGCGCGGCTTTCGCATTGTTGCCAAACCCCAGCCCATCGCTTATGCCACTGGCTATGGCGATAATATTTTTCAGCGCTCCACACAATTCCACTCCTATTATATCATAATTGCGGTAAATCCGAAAGCGGTCGGAGCTGAAAAGCCTTTGGATATACTTGGCGGCGGCCTGGTTGTCAGATGCGGCCACCGACACTGCCGGCATACCCCGGACGATCTCTCCGGATAGGTTAGGCCCGGACAGGACGACAATAGGATAGGCGGGGGGATCACTGAGCTCCTCGGCAAGGATCTGGCTCATGCGCATTCCGGTGCCCCGTTCCAGGCCCTTGACGACGCTCAATATGAGGCTCCCGGCGGAGATATGTTCAGCGACGCGCACCACCACGTCGCGAAAGCCGTGGGAGGGGACGGCGATTATAACCGTCTGGGCATCGGCCAGTGCCCCGGGCAGATCACAGGTCACAGTAACGACCTTGGGCAACGCCACACCGGGCAGATACTTGCGATTTTCGCGCTGGTGTTGGACATGTGCAGCAAACTCAGGCTTGCGGGCCCACAGCGTCACCGAATGCCCGCCGCTACCCAGCAGCCATGCGAGCGTTGTCCCCCATGCACCCGCACCGATGATTGTTGTCTTGGATTCACTATTGGTCTGATTCATTGCTTGGCTCTTCGGTTGTCTTCTGGGCTTTCTGTCCAATCTTGCGTTCTGTACCGGTCATCAGGCGTCCAATGTTAGGTCGGTGCCGTTCGATGATCAGGATGGCAAGCACGATGCCTAGTACCAAATAATAGCGAGAATCAGTGTACAATGCAAAGAACAAGGGC